>CALMIL010000105.1 GCA_937864005.1 uncultured Burkholderiales bacterium | reverse complement strand
GATCGCCATCAGCAGGTAGACGCCGATGCCGCTGTACTCGGCGAAGAACACCTTGCCGAAGGTGTCGACGAAGCCGACCAGCAGCGACGCGATGAGCGCACCGCTGATCGAGCCAATGCCGCCGATGACGACGACGACGAAGCAGATGATGAGGACGCTGCCGCCCATGCCCGGGTAGACCGACGACAGCGGTGCTGCGATCATGCCGGCGAGCGCGGCGAGCGCGACGCCGCCCGCGAAGACGACGCGGTAGAGCAGCTTGATGTCGATGCCCAGGCCGCGCACCATGTCGCGGTTGCTCGCGCCGGCGCGGATCATCATCCCCAGCCGCGTTCGATTGACGACCCAGTAGAGCGCGATCGCGACGACGATGCAGGCGACCGACGCGAACACGCGGTACCACGGATACGACATCAGGCCGCCGAGCGCGAAGCTGCCGGTGAGCCACTGCGGCGCCTGCACGCCGTGCACGTCATTGCCGACAAGCAGGCTGCGCATCTCCTCGAAGACGAGGATCAGCGCGTACGTCATCAAGACCTGCTGCAGGTGATCGCGCTGGTAGAGGTAGCTGAAGAAGACCCACTCGAGGACGAAGCCGAACAGCGCCGACAGCAGCACGCCGCTGACGAGCATCAACAGGAACTGCTGGCCGAAATACGGCGCGAGGCTGAACGCGAGATACGCGCCCAGCATGTAGAAGCTGCCGTGGGCGAGGTTGATCACGCCCATGATGCCGAAGATCAGCGTCAGCCCCGAGGCGACGAGAAAGAGCAGCAGTCCGTACTGGACAGCGTTCAGGCACTGGACGAGGAAGGTCGCGAGATCCATGCGGGTCGGGCAGACGCTATGCCTGCATCGGGGGCCGGTCGTTGGCTGGCCGACTGTAGCAGGCCGCCTGCGGACGCTGCGTGCGCTGCCGATCCGTCCGCCCGCGCGCGCGCGTCGCAGGCGCACCGCTCGGATCGGCGCGCCAGCGGCGCGCCCGTCAAGGCGGTGCCGCGTCGTGCGGTCGTGGCGTTGACGTTCAGGACCGGGCCGCGCGGACCGGATGCGGGGCGCATCCGTCCTGCCCTCGCGCGCCGCGCTACTTCAGGTTGCAGCCGCGCGCCGGGTCGGCCAGCGCCTTGACGGCGACGGCGACCTTGTCGTTCTCCACACCCTTGACTTCGCGCAGGTACATATCCTGCACCGGGTTGCCGGCCGGCGAGATCGTGAACGTGCCGCGCGGGCTGTCGACGACGACCTTGCGCATCGCAGTCGTGATCACTTCGCGCTTGGCGAGGTCGCCCTTGGCCGCCGTCAGGCCGGCGTTCAGGATCTGCGCCGCGTCATAGCCCTGCACCGCATAGACGTCGGCGTTCGACTTGTAGGCGATCGCGTAGGCCTTGCGGAAGCTGTTGTTGCGCGGCGTATCGAGGTTGTCGGCATAGTGCAGCGCGGTGAGCAGACCCTGCGCGGACTCGCCCTGCGCTTCGAGCGTGCCGTCGGTCAGGAAGCCCGAGCCGACCAGCGGAACGGTCTTGCGCAGGCCCGCCGCGGCGTAGTCCTTGACGAACTTGACCGCGCCGCCGCCGGCGAAGAAGGCAAACGAGACATCGGGCTTCTGCGACGCGATCTCGGTCAGCAGAGCCTGGAATTCGACATTCGGGAACGGCAGTTTCAGGTCCTTCATGACCTTGCCGCCACCCTTCTCGAAACCCTCGGTGAAACCCTTCACCGCCTCGGCGCCGGCGGCATAGTTCCAGGTGATCGTCATCGCCGTCTTGTAGCCCTTTTGCGCCGCGGCGACGCCCATCGCGTAGCCGGGCTGCCAGTTCGAGAAGCTGCTGCGAACGATGTTGGGCGCGCACATCGGCCCGGTGATCGCGTCGGCGCCGGCATTCGGGTTGATATAGAGCGTATTGTTGTCGCGCGCCGCCTTCGCCATCGCGAGCGCGACGCCCGAGTGCACGGTGCCGATCAGCACATCGACGTTGTCGCGCTTGATCAGCTTGTTGACGTTCTCGGTCGCCTTCGAGGGGTCGCTCTCGTCGTCAACCTTGAAATATTCGATCGAGCGTCCGCCGAGCTTGCCGCCGTGCTCCTGCACATAGAGCTTGAAGCCGTTCTCGATCGCGGTGCCGAGCGCCGCATACGTGCCGGTGGCGGGCAGCATCAGCCCGACCTTGATCGGCCCCTTGTCCTGAGCCTGGGCGGCGAAGGCCGAAGCACAAAGCGCGGCGGCAGCCAGCAGCGGGTAGCGGGGTGAACGGGACATGAGCTTCTCCTCGTGATCCGGGTTGCAATGAGCGGGGCCGCAGCCCTGTCTCGGCGAAAGGCGAAATGCGGCGCCACCTGGCGCCTGGACGCTGCCAGCATCGTAGGCGCCTGGCACGCGCTGACCATCCGGGCTTTCACAGGGACACGGGGGCTGCAAGCAGTTTACTTGACCTGTATCAGCGTCCGATGCGCCCCGCCACGGGGAAACCCCATGTCCGGGCGCAGGTATTCACTTAAGAATCCTAACTAAATAGTCATCCCCGCCCAGATGCCGACCCCGCCATTCCGAACCACTGCGCTCGCGCCGCGCGCGGCGCGCAAGGCATGCATGCCGCGCGCGCGAGGCTGATGCCGATGGCCCACCGCACGACGCTCCACGAAGTGAATATCCAGTTCGGCGACTGCGACCCGGCGGGGATCGTCTTCTACCCCAACTTCTCGCGCTGGATGGACGCGGCGTCGCTCTCGTTCTTCATGCAGTGCGGCGTGCCGCCGTGGCGCGAACTGGTGAAGACGCGCGGCATCGTCGGCACGCCGCTGCTCGAGATCCACACCCGCTTCTCGAAGGCCGTGACGTACGGGCAGACGATCCTCATCACGACCTGGATCGCGGAGTGGCGCGCAAAAGTGTTCGTGCAGATGCACCGCGTGACGCGGCGCATCGGCGACGGCGACGAACTCGTCTGCGAGGGCCGCGAAGTGCGCGCCTTCGTGAAGCGCGATGCCGAGAACCCGGACCGCCTGCGCGCGATTGCGGTGCCGGACGATATCCGCGAGCTCTGCACCTGAGGCCGCCGCATGGACTTCTCGATCGCCAGCATCCTCCTCCTCGACGGCGCGACGAACGGCGCGATCTATGCGCTGATGGGCCTTGCGCTCGTGCTCGTCTTCGCCGTCACGCGCGTCATCTTCATCCCGCAGGGCGAGTTCGTCGCCTACGGCGCGCTCACGCTCGCGATGCTGCAGCTCGGCCGCCTGCCCGGCACGGTCTGGCTGCTGCTGGCGATGGCGGTCTTCGCGGCGCTGCTCGATCTCGTCGAGGGCGTGCGCGCGCGGCGCGGCGCGGCGGTGCTTGCGCGCGGCGCGGTGCGAACGCTCGGCGTGCCGCTCGTCGTCTCGGCGATCGCCTGGTGGGCCGCACCGCGCCAGTTCAACCTCGTCTTCCAGAGCCTGCTGGCGCTTGCGATCGTGACGCCGATGGGGCCGCTCGTCTACCGGCTCGCATTTCGCTCGCTCGCCGATGCGACGGTGCTGGTGCTGCTGATCGTCTCGGTCGGCGTGCACTTCGCGCTCACCGGCCTCGGCCTCGTGATGTTCGGCGCCGAGGGATTTGCCATCCCGAGCTTCTGGGACGCGCGCTTCAATTTCGGCGCGCTCACGCTCGCCGGCCAGACGATCATCATCTTCCTCGTCTCGATCGCGCTGATCCTCGGCCTCAAGCTGTTCTTCGACCTGACGCTGCGCGGCAAGGCGCTGCGCGCGACGGCGGTGAACCGGCTTGGCGCGCGCCTGATGGGCATCTCGTCGGAAAGCGCCGGTACCCAGAGTTTTGCCCTGGCGGCGTTCATCGGCGCGCTGTCGGGCCTGCTGATCGGGCCGTCGACGACGCTCGGCTACGACTCGGGCTTCCTGATCGGCCTGAAGGGGTTCGTTGCCGCGATCTTCGGCGGCCTGACGAGCTACCCGATGACGGCGGTCGGCGCGCTGATGGTCGGCGTGATCGAGTCGTTCAGTTCGTTCTGGGCGAGCGCGTTCAAGGAAGTGATCGTCTTCACGATGATCCTGCCGGTCCTGCTGTGGCGGTCGTTCCAGCACGTCCACGACGACGAGGAGGAGTAGCGATGCCGGCGCCATCCACTCTTGCCGCCCGGGCCGGCCGCCGCGCCGCCGCCCTGCGCGCATCCTGCGGAGCCTGAGACGATGCGGTCCAAGTTCCTGATCGCCTTCGTCGTGCTGCTCGCGATCGTGCCGCTGCTGCCGGTGCCCGAGTTCTGGATCACGCAGCTCAACTACATCGGCCTGTACACGCTGGTCGTCCTCGGCCTCGTGCTGCTCACCGGCATCGCCGGGCTGACCTCGTTCGGGCAGGCCGCCTTCGTCGGACTCGGCGCCTACACCGCCGCCTACCTGACGCTCACCTACGGCGTTTCGCCCTGGCTCACGGTCTTCGCCGGGCTCGTGATCACGACCGTCTTCGCGCTCGTCGTGGGCTGGGTCACGCTGCGCATGTCGGGCCACTATCTGCCGCTGGCGACGATCGCCTGGGGCTTGAGCCTGTACTACCTGCTCGGCAACATGGAGACGCTGGGCAAGTACGACGGCCTGATGGGCGTGCCGGCGATCTACTTCTTTCACATCGAACTCAATACCGGGCGCCACTTCTACTACCTGCTGTGGGTGATCGTCGTGCTGGCGGCGATCGGCGTCACGCACCTGCTCGACTCGCGCACCGGCCGCGCGATCCGCGCGCTCAAGGGCGGCGTCACGATGGCCGAGGCGATGGGCGTGGACACCTTCGGCTACAAGGTCAAGGCCTTCCTGATCGCCGCGCTGCTGGCAAGCATCTCTGGCTGGCTGTTCGCGCATTTCCAGCGCTCGGTGAACCCGTCGCCATTCGGCATCAAGATGAGCATCGAGTATCTCTTCATGGCGGTGATCGGCGGGGTCAGCCATGTCTGGGGCGCACTCGTCGGCGCCGGGCTCGTGAAGGTGCTCGAGGACCAGTTGCAGGCCTGGCTGCCGAAGCTGCTCGGCGCGAGCGGCAACTACGAGGTGATCGTCTTCGGCATCCTGCTCGTTCTCGTCCTGAAATACGCACGCGACGGCATCTGGGACTTCGTCGAGCAGCGCCTGCCGCGGCGCATTCGGGTGCGCGACTGGGGCGACGCGCCGCGCCTGCCCGAGAGCGCGAAGCCCGAGCACGGCGAGGTCGTGCTCGACGTGCAGGCGGTGCGCAAGGAGTTCGGCGGCCTGGTCGCCGTCAACGACGTGAGCTTCAAGGTGCGCGCCGGAGAGATCGTCGGCCTGATCGGGCCGAACGGCGCCGGCAAGTCGACGACCTTCAATCTCGTCACCGGCGTGCTGCCGGTGACGCGCGGCGAGGTGCGGCTGCGCGGCGAGCGCATCGACGCGCTGCGCTCGCGCCAGATCGCGCGCCGCGGCGTATCGCGCACCTTTCAGCACGTGAAGATGATCCCGACCATGTCGGTGCTCGAGAACGTCGCCCTCGGCACGCACCTGCGCGGCAGCGGCGGTGTCGCGCGCGCCATGCTGCGCCTGGACCGCGACGAGGAGCGCCGCCTGCTGCGCGAGGCCGAGCGCCAGATCATCCGCATCGGCATGCAGGATCTGATGCACGAACTGGCGGGCAACCTCGCGCTCGGCCAGCAAAGGCTGATGGAGATCGCGCGCGCGCTGGCCGCCGATCCGGCGCTGCTGCTGCTGGACGAACCCGCCGCCGGACTGCGCCTGCTCGAGAAGCAGGGCCTCGCCGACGTGCTGCGGCAGTTGCGCGACGAGGGCATGAGCATCCTGCTCGTCGAGCACGACATGGACCTCGTGATGGGGCTCGTCGACCGCATCGTCGTCATGGAGTTCGGCACCCTGCTGCTCGAAGGCACGCCCGAGGAGGTGCAGGCCAGCCCGGCGGTGCGCGCCGCCTACCTCGGCACGGAGCATTGACCCATCATGCAGACGGACCTCCCGCTCCTCGAAGTGACCGATCTGCACGCCGGCTACGGCCGCGCCGAGGTGCTGCACGGCATCAACCTGCGCGCCGCGCGCGGGCAGGTGATCACGGTGATCGGGCCGAACGGCGCCGGCAAGTCGACCCTGCTGAACGCCCTGATGGGGGTGCTGCCCTCGCGCGGCCAGATCGCCTACCAGGGGCGCAGCCTGCACGGCGTCGCGCTCGAGGAGCGCGTCATGCAGGGCATGGCGCTGGTGCCCGAAACGCGCGCCCTGTTCGGCACGATGACGGTCGCCGACAACCTGGAGCTCGGCGCCTACCGCCGCGCGCGCGCCGGACACAAGGACACGCGCACCACGATGGAGTCGGTATTCACCCTCTTCCCGCGCCTGAAGGAGCGCCGCACCCAGCTCGCCGGCACGCTCTCGGGCGGCGAGCGCCAGATGCTCGCGCTCGGCCGCGCGCTGATGTCGCAGCCGGCGCTGCTGTTGCTCGACGAGCCGAGCCTCGGTCTCGCGCCGGTCATCGTGCGCGAGATCTTCCGCGCGATCGAGGGCCTGCGCGCGACCGGCGTCACGATCGTGCTCGTCGAGCAGAACGCGCGCGCCGCGCTCGAAGTCGCCGATCTCGGCTACGTGCTCGAGATGGGCGAGATCGCGCTCGAAGGCGCGGCACGCGACCTGGCGGTGGACACGCGCGTGATCGACACCTACCTCGGCGCGGCGCGCGCCAAGGCCTGAGATGGCCCGCCGCCGGGTCGAACGCCTTCGCGTCCGCAGCGGTGGCCGGGACGCACGGCCCCACTTCGGGCGGCCTGCGCAGCGGCCCGACGCAGGATCGCGCTGAGATGGCGGCGCCCCAAAGGCTGCCCGGCGCGTCAGCCCGCGCGCCGCAGGGGCCGGCGCAGACGGCGCTCGACACCACCCACCTGGCGCACCTGGTCGGCTTCGCGACCTCGCGCGCCGCGGTGGCGCTCAAGCTCGCGTTCGCGCAGCACATGGCGCCGCTCGGGCTCAAGGCGGTCGAGTTCTCGGCGCTGGTGCTGATCGCGACCAACCCCGGCCTGAACCAGAAGCAGCTCGGCAACGCACTCGCGCTGTCGGCGCCGAACCTTGCCGTGATCCTGGACCGGCTCGCCGGACGCGGCCTCGTCGAGCGCGTGCGCGGCATCGTCGACCGCCGCGAACACCGTCTCGAGCTGACGGCGGCCGGCGCCGAGCTGACGGCGCGCGCCGAAGGCGTCGCCGGCACGATGGAGCGCGAGGCGCTGCAGGGGCTGTCCGACGCCGAACGCGCGCTCCTGATCGAGCTGCTGCACAAGGTCGCCGCAACGCGCCCGGATTCGCACTGAACCCGCGCCGTTCGGCGCCGCCCGCTACACAAGACCGCGCCTTCGCATGGCGCGAACAGGTCCGGCCCGCGACTGGGTCGCGCACTGACGCGAGGATCCGCCGGTGGCCGCCAGGGTCGCAGGCGGGATCGCAGGCGGCTTGACAACTCTGGTTTATAGAGTACTCTGTCAATCACCCTTTCACTGCAACAGGTGCCGCCATGATCAAGACCGAGCAACTGCAACAGGACCTGGACTACGTCCGTGCCGCCGTGCACCGCGGTGAACGGTCGGCGGGCATTCCGGCGCTGTACCTGTTCTGGGCCGCGATGATATTGATCGGCTTCGCGTCGGCCGACTTCGCGCCGCGATTGATGATGCCGTTCTGGATCGTCGTCGGCATCAGCGGCGGCCTGTTCAGCTGGTGGCTGGGCGCGCGGGACGAACGCCGGCGCGGCATCCGCGATGTCGCCCTAGGCCGCCGCTACGGCTTGCACTGGGCGATCGGCGGCGTCGGCTACTTGCTGACCGCGCTGCCGATCGTCGTGCACGGCCCGTCCAACGAATCGGTGGCCGGCTTTCTGCTCACGACCGGCATCGTCTACGGCCTGGCCGGCGTGCACCTGGAGCGCCCGCTGCTGTGGTGCGGGCTTCTCGCGTTTGCCGGCTACGCCGCGCTCGTCGCGCTCGCGCTGCCGTACGCATGGACCCTCACCGGCGCGCTGATGGCGGCCTGCCTCGTGCTGGCCGCCGGCTTCGCGGCCCGCGCGCGCGCGGCGGCGCCGTGAACGCGCTGGACGGGCTCGACCCTGCTTTCGAGCATCGCGCGCGGCTGGCGATCGCGGTGCTGCTGGCACGCGACGGCGAGATCAGCTTCGCGCGCTTCAAGCACGAACTCGGGCTCACCGACGGCAACCTGGGCGCCCAACTGCGCCGCCTAGAGGACGCCGGCTACGTCGTCCTGCGCCGCGACTTCGTCGACCGCAAGCCGGTCACCTGGTACGCGCTGAGCCGCCCGGGTCGGCAGGCGCTGAACACCCATCTCGACGCCCTGCGGGCGGTGATCGGCAGCGTCCGCTGAAGGCGCGCCGGCGGTGCGTGCGCCGCGGCATGCCGCCCGGCGGCCATCGGCGAACGGCGCCGGCCCAAGCCGCGCCGAAGGCGCGCCGAAGGCGATGACGGGCCGACTACAATTGCAGGTTGTCCGAGCGGCCGAAATAGCCCGCCCGGAGCGCCCTCTTCTTCCCGAAAGGACCCCTCGCCGTGTTCATAACCGAAGCCTTTGCGCAGGCCGCGCCTGCTGCGGCGGCCGCCGAATCGCCGCTGTCCGGACTCGCCGGCATGCTGCCGCTGGTGCTGATGTTCGTCGTGCTCTATTTCGTGATGATCCGCCCGCAGATGAAGCGTCAGAAGGAGGCCAAGGCGATGATCGAGGCGCTCGCCAAGGGCGACGAGGTCGTCACCGCCGGCGGCATGCTCGCCAAGATCAACAAGCTCGAGGATGCCTACCTGACGGTCGAGATCGCCAGCGGCGTCGAAATCCGCGTCCAGCGAAGCGCGGTGGTGCAAGTGCTACCCAAGGGCACGATCAAGTAAGGCCTGCCCGCGGCCCGACGGCCGGGCCCGGGACCGACGAACCCTCATCGATGCGGACGACGCGCGACCCGGCGCCGCCCTTGCATCAGCCAGCAGAGGCGCCATGAACCGATACCCCCTGTGGAAGTACGCGATCCTCGTCGTCGCGCTGCTCGTCGGGCTGATCTATACGCTGCCCAACTTCTACGGCGAGGCGCCGGCGGTGCAGGTCTCGAGCGGTCGCGCGACGATCAGGCTCGAACCTGATTTCGCGCAGCGCGTGGAGGGCATTCTCTCGGCCGCCGGGCTGACGGCCGACCTGATCCAGTTCGACGGCAACTCGGTGAAGGCGCGCTTCGCGAACGTCGAGCTGCAGGGCAAGGCGAAGGACGCGCTCTCGCGCGCGTTGAACCCGAATCCGGAGGACGCCGACTATATCGTCGCCTTGAACCTGCTGTCGCGCTCGCCGGCCGTGCTCACCGCGCTGCACGCGATGCCGATGTACCTCGGCCTCGATCTGCGCGGCGGCGTGCACTTCCTGATGCAGGTCGACATGAAGTCGGCGCTGACGAAGAAGGCCGAGGCCGTCGCCGGCGACGTGCGCTCGATGCTGCGCGACAAGAATATCCGCCATTCCGGCATCACGCGCGACGGCAACGCGGTCGAGATCGGCTTTCGCGACGCCGACGCGTTGAAGGCGGCGCTTGCCCTGCTTACCGACCAGCTGCCCGACATGACGTGGACCGAGGAGACGCAGGGCGGGCAACTGCAGTTGCGCGGCGCGCTCAAGCCGGCGGCGGCGCTCGCGGTGCAGGAGGCGGCGATCAAGCAGAACATCACGACGCTGCACAACCGCGTCAACGAACTCGGCGTCGCCGAACCCGTGATCCAGCAACAAGGCGCCGACCGCGTCGTCGTCCAGCTCCCCGGCGTGCAGGATACGGCGAAGGCGAAGGACATCATCGGCCGCACCGCGACGCTCGAGGTGCGGATGGTCGATGAAAGCGCCGAGGCGGCGGCCGCCGCGGCGGGCACCGGGCCGGTGCCCTTCGGCAGCGAACGCTTCATGGAGCGTGGCGCGCGCCCGCTGATCGTCAAGCGCCAGGTGCTGCTGACCGGCGAGAACCTGCGCGACGCCCAGCCCGGCTTCGACGACCAGCATCAGCCCGCGGTCCACCTGACGCTCGACGACAAGGGCTCGCGCATCTTTCGCGACGTGACGCGCGAGAATATCGGCAAGCGCATGGCGATCATCCTGTTCGAGAAGGGCAAGGGTGAGGTCGTCACCGCCCCGGTGATCCGCGGCGAGATCGGCGGCGGACGGGTCCAGATCTCGGGCGCGATGACGACGACCGAGGCCTACGACACCGCGCTGCTGCTGCGCGCCGGGTCGCTCGCGGCGCCGATGGAGATCATCGAGGAGCGCACGATCGGCCCGAGCCTGGGGGCGGACAATATCGCCAAGGGCTTCGACAGCGTGATCTACGGCTTTGCGGCGATCACGCTCTTCATGATGCTGTACTACGGCCTGTTCGGCGTCTTCTCGTCGATCGCGCTGGCTGTCAACCTGCTGCTGCTGATCGCGCTGCTGTCGATGCTGCAGGCCACGCTCACGCTGCCGGGCATCGCGGCGATCGCGCTGACGCTGGGCATGGCGATCGACTCCAACGTGCTGATCAACGAACGCGTGCGCGAGGAGTTGCGCGCCGGCATGGCGCCGCAGACGGCGATCAATATCGGCTACGAGCGCGCCTGGGCGACGATTCTCGACTCGAACGTGACGACGCTGATCGCCGGCCTCGCGCTGCTCACCTTCGGCTCCGGCCCGGTGCGCGGCTTCGCGGTCGTCCATTGCCTCGGCATCATGACCTCGATGTTCTCGTCGGTCTTCTTCTCGCGCGGCCTCGTCAACCTGTGGTACGGGCGCCGCAAGAAGCTGAAGTCGGTCTCGATCGGCCAGGTCTGGCGGCCCGACGGCAGCACCGCGCCGGCGGCGAAGGGCTGAGGAGAAGCGGCATGACGTTCTTGCTTCCGGCATCGCCTGCGCTGCGCGCAGGTGCGAGCCTTCACTGAAAACTCCACGAAAGGGAACGACAGATGGAGTTTTTCCGCATCAAGCGCGATATCCCGTTCATGCGCCATGCGCTGGTGTTCAACGCGATCTCGATCGTCACCTTTCTGGCGGCGGTATTCTTTCTCGCCACGCGCGGCCTGCACCTGTCGATCGAATTTACCGGCGGCACGGTGATCGAAGCGAACTATGCGCAGGCGCCCGATCTGGCCAAGGTGCGCACCGCGCTCGACAAGCTGAACTTCGGCGACGTGCAGGTGCAGAATTTCGGCACGCCGCGCGACGTGCTGATCCGCCTGCCGCTGCGACCCGACGTCAAGCAGGCCGAGGTCGTCGCGCGCGTCTTCGAGACCCTGTGCGCCGCCGAGAGCGGCACGGTATCGACGCAGCAACTCGTCTCGGACAAGGGCGAGGCGATCAGCAAGTCCGCGTGCAACGCCGCCGGCGGCGAGCCGGTGCACCTGCAGCGCAGCGAATTCGTCGGGCCGCAGGTCGGCTCCGAGCTCGCGCGCGACGGCGCCTACGCGCTCGCGGCGACGATCATCGGCATCATGATCTACCTTGCATTCCGCTTCGAGTGGAAGTTCTCGATCGCGGCGATCGTCGCCAACATGCACGACGTCGTCATCATCCTCGGCTTCTTCGCCTTCTTCCAGTGGGAATTCTCGCTCTCGGTGCTGGCGGCGGTGCTCGCGGTGCTCGGCTATTCGGTCAACGAGTCGGTCGTCATCTTCGATCGGATCCGCGAAGCCTTCCGCCGCTATCGCAAGCTCACGCCGCACGAGGTGATCGACCACGCGATCACGAGCACGATGAGCCGCACCGTCATCACCCACGGCTCGACGCAGATGATGGTGCTGTCGATGCTCGCCTTCGGCGGCGCGACGCTGCACTACTTCGCGCTCGCGCTGACGGTCGGCATCCTGTTCGGCATCTACTCGTCGGTCTTCGTCGCCGCGGCGATCGCGATGTGGCTGGGCGTCAAACGCGAAGATCTTGTACAGGCGTCAACGAAAGACATCGACCGCAACGATCCGAACGCGGGTGCGGCGGTGTAGAGTGGCAGCAAGGCCCGACCGACCCACGCACCTCGCAACGTCATGGCGCCCACCGCCGATTCGATCGCACTGGCTGCCACGGCGCGACGCAACTATGTCGAGGATCTGCTGCGGGGCATCCCGGTTGTCGTGAAGGCGGTCGCCGACGGCGCGCGGCTGATGCTTGCCCACGCCGCCGAACCGGCGCTGCAGTACAAGCGGCGCGACGCCGTGATGGATCTGCAAAAGGCGATTCCGGCCTGGCAGATGGGGATGACGCGCCAGTTGCAGGCCGCGCTCGCGGGTGGGCCGCTGACGGCGTCCCGTACCGGCGGTCTGCCGCCGTCGTCGAACCGCGCGGCGGCGATGACGCTCGTCGACAACGATACGATCGAGAGCGAGATCCTCAGTTCGCGCCTCGCGCTGGCGATGATGGATCGCGCGTCGTGGGAGTTCACCGATCTGCGCTCGCGCATGCTCTCGCTCGAGCGCCGCGACGAGCTCGACGCCGGCGACGTGCTGCGGCCGCACGTGCTGGCCCGCATCGTCGCTTCGGCCTGGCAAGGTGCGGGGCTGAATCACGAGACGTGGCGCGTGCTGCAGGACGTGCTGCACGACGAGTTCGCTCACTTCACCGAAGAGGTGTATCACGACACCAACCGCTGGCTGGTGCAGCAGCGCGTATTGCCCGAGGTCGACCTGCGGCCCTTCATCCGCCGCTCGCGCAGCGCGCAGGGCGGAAGCACCGCGGGCGTGCTCGGCGGTTCCGGCGCGGGGGTCGGCGGCGCCGGTGCGCCGCGCAACACGTCGGCCGGCGGCGGCTACGGCAGCAGCCGCGGCAGCGGCACGGTCCTCGGCGGCCAGGGGCCGGCCGCGGCTGGCGGCGTCGCCGACGAGACGCGCATGTTGACGCGCTCGCACGGCATGGGCCGCGTCGGCGAACAGGCGAGCGCCGTCCTCGGGCGGCTCAATCGACTGATCGGGCGCCAGTTGCCGGACTTCGCCGCGACGACGCGCGCAGCGCCGCCCTCGCCCGGGCTCAAGATCGCAATCGACGAGGCCGAGCAGACCATCCGGCGCCGACTTTCGACGACGCCGTCCGGCCGCACAGTGGCCGCCGCGGTCAGCACGCCGGCCCTGCTGGAGGATCTGAACCAGCGCCGCCTGGCGCTGAAGAAGGCGGCCGCGACGCCGGTCGAGCGGGCGACGATCGAGATCGTCGCCTTGCTGTTCCAGAGCATCCTGACCGAGGACCGCATCCCGGCCGCGGTGCGCGTCTGGTTCGCGCGGCTGCAGATGCCGGTGCTGCGCGTCGCGGTGAGCGAGCCCGATTTCTTCGCCACGGTCGACCATCCGGCGCGCCGCCTGATCGACCGCATGGGTTCGTGCGTGATGGGCTTCGACGCCAGCGCGCGCGAGGTCGGCGACTCGCTCGAGAAGGAAATCAAGCGCGTCGTCCAGGTCGTCGAGGCCTATCCCGATACCGGGCGGCGCGTCTTCCAGACCGTGCTGACCGAGTTCGAGAAGTTTCTCGAGCATTTCTTCAAGAATGTGAACGAGGCGTCGCGCAAGGGCGTCTCGCTTGCGCAGCAGGTCGAGCAGCGCGAGACACTCGCGATCCAGTACACGATCGAATTGCGCAAGATGCTGAACGAAGTGCCGGTCCAGGAAGGCGTGCGCGAATTCCTGTTCCAGGTCTGGGCCGACGTGCTCGCGATGACGGCCGTCAAGCACGGCGTCGCGAGCCCGGCGGCAAAGGCGATGAAGCGCGCCGCCGCCGACCTCATCTGGTCGGCCAGCGCCAAGGTCTCGCGCGAGGAGCGCGCCGAGGTGATCCGCCGCCTGCCGCCGCTCCTGAAGACGCTGCGCGACGGCATGGGCGAAGCCGGGCTGGAGCCGGACAAGCAGGGCGAGCACATTCAGCGCCTGCAAAGTTCGCTCGCCGCGGCGTTCACCGCGAAGACGGCGGCGATTTCCAGCGAACGGCTCAACGAATTGATGACGCGGCTGGAAACGCTCGAGGAACTGCTTCCCGACGCGCTCGACGTCGACATCGACGAATCGCTCGTGCTCGACCTCTCCGGGCACGAGAGCGCCGAACTCGAGGTCGTCGGCGAGGGCGGCTCGATGCCGACGCCGGCGATGTTGACCTGGGCCAGGGAGTTGCAGGTCGGCGGCTGGTACATGCTCGACTATCGCAACCGCAACGATCAGGTTCAGCTTGCGTGGCAGGGCATGAGGAAGCAGTTGACGCTATTCGTCTCGCCGCACGGCCGCGGCATCCTGTTCCAGCGCCATCGGCTCGCCGCCTTCCTGCAGGCCGGGCTGCTCGTGCCGGCGCAGGACGAGTCGCTCACGACGCGCGCGACGCGCAACGCGCTTGCCAAGCTCGACGTCGATCCGCAGCGGCTGTTGAATTGAGACGATCGGCGCGCCGCCGCGCCGTCAGTGGATCAGCCGGTCTTCCTCGTCGACGAAAAGCTCGTCGAGGATCAGCGCATCGGGTTCCTCGCCGAGGCTCCAGAAGACCATCAGGACGATGATCTTCAGGTCTTCGAGGTCCACCGGCGCGCCGGGGATCGCCGTCGCCCGATCGAGCACCATCTCGCGCATCGGCGGCGGCAGGACACCGGCCGATTCGAGGAAGCTGACGAAGCCGATGCAGTGCTCGCCAAGGTGCTCCTGTTCGGCCGGTGAATAGACGCGCATGCTGCGCGCCGCCTGCTGGCCGACGTGCGACTTCGCGGCGCTCGCCAAGCCGTCGAGCCAGGTCAGCGCCTCCTCGATCTCGTCCGATTCGAAGCCGACCGAGGTGAGCTTGCGGGCAAGCTGGTCATGCTCGGGGCAGGCGTCGGGGCGCCAGTAGTTTTCGTACAGGTAGACAAGTACGTCGAACATGGGTTGGACTATACCGCAGCGGGGTCGGCGCGAGGGCCGGATTCGCCCCCTAACCGAGGGTGTTCAGGCCCGTTCGATGCGTTGAAACCGCTGCCCGGGAAGGCGCTCGACGCGGCCTTCGAGCTCGAGCTCGAGCAGCCTCGCGCTGAGTTCGGCCGGCGCGACGCCGGTGCGCGCGGCGAGCGCGTCGAGCGTCGTCGGATCAAAGCCCAGCGCCTGCAGCAGCGCATCGCCGGGCCCGGCTTTGTCCGACACCGGCCGCGCAGCGGCCTGCGGCGCGAGCGACGGCCGCAGATCTTCGAGGATGTCCTGTGCCTGATCGACGAGTTTGGCCCCCTGCTTGATCAGCGCATGGCAGCCGCGCGACTGGGGGGCGTGGATCGAGCCTGGAATCACGTAGACCTCGCGCCCGCACTCGGCGGCGAGCCGTGCGGTGATCAGCGAACCCGATTGCAAGGTCGCCTCCACCACCAGCGTGCCCCGCGCCAGCCCGGCGATCAGGCGATTGCGCTGCGGAAAGTGGTGCCCCAGAGGCGGTGCGCCGAGCGAGTACTCGCTCACGATCAGGCCCTCGTCGGCAATGCGGTGTGCGAGGCCCAGATGGCGCTTCGGATAGACGCGGTCGAGCCCGGTGCCGACCACCGCGATTGTGCTGCCCTGCCCCAGCAGGCCGCCCTCGTGCGCCGCGCCGTCGATGCCGAGCGCAAGCCCGGAGACGATCGTCAGCCCCGCCCGGCTCAGATGGCTCGCGAAATCGCGCGCGTTCTCGATCCCCTGGCGCGTCGGGTTGCGGCTGCCGACGACGGCAAGCGAATCGGCGCCCAGAAGCTCGGCCCGCCCCTGCAGATGGAGCAGGAGCGGCGGGTCGGCGGCTTCGAGCAGCGACGCCGGATAGAGCGCGTCGCCGAGCGTCACGATCGTTCGCCGCGGCGCCTCGCCGAGCCAGGCGAGGGTGCGATCGACGAGCGCGTCCAGGCCTTCCGGCACGCCCGCGAGCGCTTCGGCCGCCTTCGCGCCGGCGGCGGCGCGCAAGGCCTCGCCGCCCGCCGTTATCACGCCCTGCGGCGAGCCGAAGAGGGCAAGCAGCCGCCGCACCGGCCCGCGCCCGAGTTCGGGCGTCTGCAGGAGCCGCAGCCAGGCCAGGAGTTCGTCACGCTCGATCATCGCGAACGCGAGTATCGGGCCGATCGACGCGGGCTTTGCTATCGCCCCCGAGGCGGGCCTGCCGCGCTCAGGGTTCGCTGAAGCGGTCGCCGGGGCGCACCGGCGTCGACGACTCGGTGATCAGCGCGTAGGACATGCGGTCGAAGACGCGAAAGACGAACAGCATGCCGCTGCGTTCGTCGGGCAGCGTGACCTGCGTGCGGCTGAATGCGTTCGACGGCGGCAGGACGCGGCCCTGACGCCACAGCGCGAGCACGTTGCCGAGCTGCATGCCGTCGGCCGCGCCGCGATTGAGCGAGACGATCTGGCCCTTGCCCGCCGTCAGCCCTTCGCCGTAGATCGATACGATCTGGCCGTCGATCGGCGACTGCGGCGCATGCGGCACGTAGTTGACGAACTGGCGTGGCGGCACGGGCGCGAGCCGGTCGCCGGCGCCGATCTCGCGCCGCGCGCCGGTCACCATCAGCGTGGCCGGGATGACCTCGGTCCTGCCGCTGCCCAGATCGCGCGTCTCGCCCGGCCGCAGATAGTCGGCCGTACCGAGGAAGACGGCTTCGTAGCCGAGCACTTCGTTCGTCGTCGGGTCGGTCAGCGGCCGGGGCTCGCGAAAGATCCGGTATTCCGTCCCCGGGCCGAGCTTGCCGTCGATCGCATACGCGAGGTTGCCGCGCGCGAGCAGCACCTGATCCTCGGTCGTCGCGACGATGCGCGGCGCGTCCTGCAGCGCGTTCGTCTCGAAGATCACCGCCTCGTTCAGGAACGGCTCGATCAGGTTCATGTTGACCGACGCCAGCGCATCGGCAACCGGGCTGGAGCGAACCTGGGGCGTCAGGCGGACGACTTCGACGTTCTCGCCGGCGCCGCCGCGCGACGTGCGCAGCCGGGCGCGGTCGCCGATCTTCTCGAGATAGAGCACCTGCCCGGGGAAGATCAGGTGCGGATTGCGAATCTCCTCCAGATTCATGCCCCACAGCTCGGGCCAGCGCCACGGCTGTCTCAGGTACATGCCAGAGATATCCCACAGGGTGTCGCCCTTCTTGACGGTATAGCTGTCGGGTGCGCCGGGCGCGAGCGCCGACAGCGGAACGCCGGCCTGGGCCACCTCCTTGGCGGTGCTGCGCTGCTGCGCCGTGATCGGAAAATTCGGTTCCGCCGCCATCGCGGACGCCGCCGGAAGGCCGAGCGCCACGCCGCAGAGCACGGCCTCGAGCAAGGTCGCGCGAAGCGGGAAGGCGGGGAGAAGGCTGCGGGTCATGGACTGATTTCTCCGGGCGCCCGCGCCGAATGCGCGCAACGCGATGGGGTTACCGGCGAACGCGCGTGCCGGCAGCGATTCTTCGGCGAAAATGCTCAATCACTTTAATAGATTTTGCCGCCAGGCCCTTGATATCGTAACGAAATCGAGTGCCCGGACGTGTTGCCCTCGTGCAACCCGTCACGCCGCCCGGC
>CALMIL010000104.1 GCA_937864005.1 uncultured Burkholderiales bacterium | reverse complement strand
CGCGCGCGGATCACTCCATCTTCACGCCCGCGGCCTTGATCACGCGGGCCCAGTTTTCGCGCTCGCTGCGCATCAGCGCCGCAAGGGCGTCGGGCGTCGTGCCGGCGGCGGTGAAATACAGGCCGAGCATGCGGGTGCGCACGGCGTCGCTCTTGATGATGCGGATCAGCTCGCTCGATACGCGATCGACGATCGCCTGCGGCGTCCTGGCCGGCGCGAGCACGGCCTGCCACGAGATCGCCTCGAATCCGGGGTAGCCCTGCTCGGCGAAGGTCGGGATTTCGGGCAGCGAGGCGACGCGGCCGAGCGTCGTCACGCCGAGCGCCTCGAGCTTGCCGGCGTGCACCTGCCCCATCGCGAGGCCCGGCACCATGAACGACGCCTGAACCTGGCCGCCGAGGATCGCGTTGACGATCGCCGGAAAGCCCTGGTACGGCACGTGCATCAGGTCGATCCTGGCGCGCGCCTTGAAGAGCTCCATCGCGAGATGCGACGCACTGCCCTTGCCGACGCTGCCGTAGTTGAGCGCCCCCGGCTTCGCGCGTGCGATGCGGACGAAGTCTTCGAGCGTCTTCGCGCCGAGCTTGGGGTCGACGACGAGCACGTTGGGCGAGGTCGCGACGAGCGTCACCGGCGCCAGATCCTTCGCCGGGTCGTAGCCGAGCTTTTTCGTCAGCAGCGGGGCGGTGACGAGCGGACCCTGGATCGTGAACAGGAAGGTATAGCCGTCGGGCTCGGCGCGCGCCGCGGCACCGGTGCCGATATTGCCGCCGGCGCCGGGACGGTTGTCGATGACGACGGTCTGGCCGAGCGCCGCGCCGAGCGGCTCGCCGATCACGCGCGCGATGATGTCGGGCGAGCTGCCGGCCGGGAACGGAACGATCAGCTTGATCGGCCGTACCGGCCACGCCTGCGCCGCCGCCGGCAGCGCGATCGTGGCGGCCGTCGCGGCCAGGCCAGTGAGTATCTGGCGACGATCCATGTCGGGTCTCCTCGTTGCGGTTGGTTGGATGGATCGGGCGGCGCGCGTTCCGCGATCAGCCCTCGGCGCGCGCGCTGCGCCCCATCAGCTGCGCGAGCGCCTGAACCGGCGTCGCCTGCCCCTCGAGCACCTGGACGACGGCTTCGGTGATCGGCATCTCGACACCGAGCGCAAGCGCGCGCGCGTTGACCGCGGTGGCGCACAACACGCCCTCGGCGACGTGGCCGAGCTGTTCGAGGATCGCGGGCAGCGCGAGGCCGCGGGCCAGCATCAGGCCGACCTGGCGGTTGCGCGAGAGGTCGCCGGTGGCCGTCAGCACCAGGTCGCCGAGCCCCGACAGGCCCATGAAGGTCTCGGCGCGCGCGCCGAGCGCGACGCCCAGGCGCGTCATCTCGGCCAGCCCGCGCGTGATCAGCGCGGCGCGCGCGTTGAGGCCGAGTGCGAGACCGTCGGCGATGCCGGTCGCGATCGCCATGACATTCTTCACCGCGCCGCCGACTTCGACGCCGATCGCATCGTCCGACGTATAGACGCGCATTGCATCGCCATGCAGCGCGGCGACCGCGGCGTCGCACAACGCGGCGTCGCTGCTCGCGACGACGAGCGCCGAGGGCTGGCCGCGCGCGACCTCGATCGCAAAGCTCGGCCCGGAGACGACGCCGACCCTGAGCCCCGGTGCGACCGCCGCCGCCACCTCGTGCGGCAGGCGCGCGCCGGGCAGATCGAGCCCCTTGCAGAGCCACAGCACACCCGGCGCGGCATCGCCCGCCCGGGTGATCCGCCGCAGCATCTCGGCGAGCGCCGCGACCGGGGTCGCGATGATCGCGAGCCCTGCTTGCGCATGCACGAACGCGGCATCGAAGTCGGACGTGATGCCGAGTGTGCCCGGCAGCGCGACGCCGTCGAGATAGCGGCGGTTCGCGCCTTCGGCCCGCAACTGCGCACATTGCGCCGGGCTGCGCGCCCACAGCAGCACGTCATTGCGCGCCGCAATGCTCGCTGCGAGCGCCGTGCCCCAGGCGCCGGCGCCGAAGACGGTGACTCTCACCGCGCGTGTCCGGGCGCCGCGCGGCGCCGAATCACCTTCGGCGCGACGCCGGCAACGCCGTCACGCTTCACGCCGAGGTGATGATGCCCGAAGGCGAGGTCGAACCGTTGCCGTTCGCCGCTGCGGCCTGCTGCTTCTGCGCCTCGTACATCGCCTGGAAATTGACCTCCGCGAGCAGCACCGGCGGGAAACCCGCGCGGGTGCAGATATCGGAGACGACCGCGCGCAGATAGGGGTAGACGATCTGCGGGCAGGCGATGCCGACGATCGGCTCGAGCTGCTCCTGCGGGATATTGCGGATCTCGAAGATGCCGGCCTGCTTGGCCTCGATCAGGAACAAGGTCTTGTCGGAAACCTTCGTCGTCACCGTCGCCGTCACGCAGACCTCGTAGATGCCGTCGGAAACCGAGTTCGTCGCCATCTGCAGGTTGATCTCGACCTGCGGCTGCTTCTGTTCGAGCAGGATCTGCGGCGAATTCGGCTGCTCGAGCGACATGTCCTTGAGGTACATGCGCTGGATCTGGAATACGGGGGTCTGCGAAGTCTCGTCGGCCATGGGGTTTCTCACTCTCGAAAAAGAAGGCCCGCAACCGGGAGTGGCGCGGGCTGTGTGGCGATTATCGCCCAGTGTCGGCGCCCGAACCGCCGCCCCGCGAGCGTTCAGGCCGCGCCGAGCAAGGCGCCGAGTTCACCGGCGCGGTCCAGCTCGATCAGGTCGTCGCAGCCACCGACGTGGGTTGCGCCGATGAAGATCTGCGGCACCGTGCGCCGGCCGGTCAACTGCATCATCGCG
This sequence comes from uncultured Burkholderiales bacterium, assembly GCA_937864005.1. GTDB lineage: Bacteria > Pseudomonadota > Gammaproteobacteria > Burkholderiales > Burkholderiaceae_C > CAIKUF01. Next base: position 22,202 of record CALMIL010000104.1, on the reverse strand, counting down.
ATCCGCAGCTGCGGATCCTCGTCGACCCGGATCTCCTCGATTTGCTCGACGCCGCGGCGCTGCAGCAGCTTCTTGGCCTGCACGCAATACGGGCAGTACTCGGTCGTATACATCTTCACGTGCTGCATCGTCATCCCGGGATCAGGTCGATTTCTCGAGCGGCAGGTTCGCCTCGCGCCACGCCGCCAGGCCGCCGGCCAGCACGCGCGCGTTCTCGAAGCCGAGCTTCTTGAGCGTCGCCGCGGCGCGCATCGCCCGCGTTCCGCTCGGACAGACGACGACCAGCGGCAGCGCCTTGTTCTTCGGCAGGTTGGTCGACTTCTCGATCGCGCCGAGCGGCACGCTGCGCGATCCGGCGGCATGCGCGGCGGCAAATTCCGCCGGCTCGCTGACGTCGATCAGCACGCCCTTCTCGCGATTGATCAGGCGCACCGCCTCGTTCACGGTGATCTTGCCGCCATACGTGCCGCGATTGACCATCGGCCAGAACAGCAGGCCGCCGGAGACGAGGGCGGCGAGCACCAGATACCACTCTGCGAGCAGGAAATTCAGGAGGTTCACGAACGCGTCCGCTCGGTTGCGGGCTGGAGTGGCGAAGCGCGGATTATAAAATCGCGGGCTTTTGCGCTTTGGCGCTGATTCGACACCCATGTACAAGCTCGTCCTGATCCGCCACGGTGAATCGACCTGGAATCTCGAGAACCGCTTCACCGGCTGGACCGATGTCGCGCTCACCGCCACCGGCGTCGCGCAGGCGCGCGAGGCGGGGCGCCTGCTGAAGGCCGAGGGCTTCGACTTCGATATCGCCTACACCTCGGTGCTCAAGCGCGCGATCTGGACGCTGTGGCATGCACTGGACGAGATGGAGCGCACCTGGCTGCCGGTCGCGGGCGACTGGCGGCTCAACGAGCGCCACTATGGCGCGCTGCAGGGCCTCAACAAGGCCGAGACGGCGAAGAAGTTCGGCGACGAGCAGGTCCACGTCTGGCGCCGCAGCTACGACACGCCGCCGCCCGCGCTGGACGGCGACGATCCGCGCTGCGAACGCAGCGATCGTCGCTACGCGGCGCTCGCCCCGGGCCAGGTGCCGCTGACCGAATGTCTGAAGGATACCGTCGAGCGGGTCCTGCCGTTCTGGAACGATACCCTTGCACCGGCGATCCGGTCCGGCCGGCGCGTCGTCGTCTCGGCGCACGGCAACAGCATGCGTGCGCTCGTGAAATACCTCGACGGCATCTCGGACGATGCGATCGTCGGTCTGAACATTCCGAACGGCATTCCGCTCGTCTACGAACTCGACGCCACGCTCGCGCCGATTCGCAGCACCTATCTGGGCGACCCCGACGCCGTCGCGCGCGCCGCGGCAGCCGTCGCGAACCAGGGCAAGGCCTGAGCAAGACCTGAGCAAGGCCCGGGCGGCGAGCGGCCGGACGGCGCTCGACCGCTCGGCGCGTCAACGCACCTGCGTATAGCCCGCGCGCTCGAGGCGCTCGACGATCTCCTTGCGCGTGGCGGGGATATCGACCATGCGCACGCTGCGCAACCGGGTCACCTCCGCCGCGGTATAGGGCGGCGTATTCGGCGGCGTGCTCGGCCGGGCGATGCTGTCGAGCAGCCAGTTCATCAGCGCCGCGACGTCGCTGTCGGCAAGCGGTGTGTGCGATACGCCCGGCACCTTGACGATAAATTCGCGGCCGCCCTCGACGCGCAGGAACTCGCCGAGCACGCCGCGCATGTTCGGGATGCCCTTGTCCGGCTTGCCCGAGCCGTCGGGAAGATGGCAGCCGGCGCAGTAGTGCAGGTAGTTCATGTGCGGCGTCTGGCCGTTCGGCGCCAGCCGATGCGATTCGGGCGCCGTCTGGGCCGACGCCGCGCCGCACCATGCAACGACCGCCGCAGCGATGGCGAGGCGCACGCATCGCGCCACGCACGAAAGATCACAACCCCTGTCCATCATCGCCTCCAACCCGGTCAGACGGTGCCGACGACGACCGACATCGTGCAGTGATAGATCGAGCTGTCCGACGCCATGCACCAGTTGAGATCGTTGTGCACGCCGAGGCGGTAGCCCGGACGGTCGCCGTGGTTGGTATTGCAGAAGCACCGGCCGCAACTCGTCTTGCCGCAGCAGTCGTTGTAGCTGACGAGGTAGTCCTTGCCGTCGGCCGGGTTGTGGCAGGTGCCGAACCAGGAGATCTTGGACGATGCCGCCCCCGGCGGGCAGCTCGTCGCGCTGCCGCCGCAGCATTCGCACAGGAAGCCGTCGACCGAGCAGTAGCGCCAGTAGTCGCAGTCGGTGATGCCGGGCTCTTTCTTCTTCTTGCCGCCGCCGTGCCCTTCGGCGGCCTGCGCCTGCGAACTGCGGTCGAACGGCAGCACCGGCAGCGCGAACGCGCTCGCGACGAGCGCACGGCCGACGCCGACGAGCACGCTGCGCCGCGCGGTCTGCTGGGCGAGCTTGCGGGATCGGCTCTCGGCCAGGCTGTCGATGAGGTCGAACAGGCGCTTCATGTCGTCTCCTTCGCGAAACGCGGTTGATCCAGATACTCCTGCACCGAGCCGACGCCCAGGTCGTGCGCGGCGAACAGGCTGTCGAGCTGTTCGCGCGAGTTCACGAGCCCCTTGGCGCGCACGCGGCCGGTTTCGTCGACCAGCACCGCATGCGGCAGCTTGCTGACGCGGTACTGCATGCCCAGCGCGGCCGACAGCACATACGGGAAGTCCGCCAACTGGGCACGCTCGCGAAAGCTCTCGTGCGCCGGCGCATCGCCGTCGGAAGCCAGCACGATATCGAGCCATTTCGATTCCGCCACACGGATCGACTTCAGGATCGGCAGCAGCTTCTTGCACACCGGGCAGGTCGGCGACAGGAAGAAGATAAGCGTCGAACGCTCCTGCACGCCGCCGAGCCGCACGCGAGCGCCGCCGAGCGCATCGAGTTCGAAGGTCGGCGCCAGATCGCCCGCCTTCGGCCCGGTATCCATCACCAGCGCGCCCATCGGCGCGACGCGTTCGTAGAGGATGCCGATCTGGCGCGACAGCGCGATCACGGCGACGAGCAGCACGAGCACTGCGATCCAGAGCAGCACGTTGGAGACCATCAATGCTTCGTTCACGGCATATTCCTCAGGGCATGCAGACGGGATTGCTGGGCGAGCAAGGTGTTGCCGAGCGTGATCGCGCCAAGGATGAAGAGCGCCGTCGCGCCGACCGCGGCGAAATCGAGCCAGACGACCTCGCGGCCGCCGATCGGTGCCGCGGCGAGCGCGGCCAGTGCCATCAGCACGAGATTGCGGATGACGAGCCCGGCGCCGATCGGCACATCCTGCTGCGCACCACCGCAGCCGCAGTCGATGCCGCCACGGCCGCGCGCGAGCGCAAGCACGACCGCGGACGTGACGACGAGCCACAACGCAGCGGCCAGCGCGGCGCCGGCCGAGCGCGTCGCGGTCGGCAGCAGCAACAGGGCGGCGGCGCATTCGGCCGCCGCGAGCGCGAGCGCGAACGGGCTCAGCAGCGAAGGCGGCAGAAGTTCGTAATTCGCGAGCGCTTCGCGAAACGTCGCGAGGTCGCGCAGCTTCGTCCAGCCGGCGAGCAGCAGCAGCACGCCCAGCGCCGCGGCGATCGCGTGGCTGGCCACCGGGTCGATGCTGGCCGGCATCATTGCAGCACCAGATAGACGGGCGTATCGCCGACCGGAAGCGACGCGGCCAGCGGCTTCTTCGGCAGGCTGGTGCCCGTCATGTCGAAGGACACGACGCGGTTGTCGGCCGCCGATAGCACGAAGAGCCTGGGCAGCGCCGGCGCGAAGGTCATCGACAGCGCGGCCACGCCGGGCAGCTTGCCGATGCGCTTGTGCGTCGCCAGGTCGAAGACCCACAGCTCGGACGCCGGATTCTTGTGGCTGCCCTCGCCGCCGCCCTCGTGCATGCCGACGACGAGGCGCTTGCCGGCCGGGTCGATCGCGAACAGCTGGAACCCGCCCGGACGCCAGCCCTTCTTCGCCTGCGCCGCGTCGGCCAGCGCCCACGGTTCGCCGTCGCGCTGGAAGCCGCCGTCGGCGAGGCGCACCGTGTAGACCTTGCCGTTGTACGAGACGAAGACGATGCGGTCGCCGACCGTCTCGTAGTGCATGAAGACGGGGTCGACGTCGGGATTGAAGAACGCCGGCCCGGCGGTCGTCGTCGCCAGTTCGCCCTTGTCGTTGAGGTCGAAATTGGTCGTCGTGCCGTCGCCGCAGACGCTCGTGATGCGGCGCGGCTTGTTCGGCCACGGCAGCACGCCCCAGCAGCCCGGATTCGCGAACTCGGCCGCCACGCGCTTCTCCTTCAGATCGACGACCGTGATCGATGTTGCCGGCGTCGCATTCTGGATATAGAGGAAGCGATCGTCCGGGCTCATCGCGGTGAGCGCCTTGATCTGCAGCCCCTGCACGCGTTTCGGCGGGATCACGATCTCGTGGTCGAAGCCGAGGTCCTCGCTGCGATAGACCTCGACGACGTCGGTTCGCGTGCCGCGCTGCAACCGGCTGTAGTAGGCGGTCGCGACATAGATGAACTTCTTGTCGTGCGACAGCGTGATGAGGCCGGCGAAGCCCGAGCCGATCAGCCCGAGGTAGCGCATCTTGCCGCCGTCGAGGACGTGCATGCGGCCGTCGACGATGTGGTTCATCGCCGGGTCGCTGACATAGACGCGCTGCCCGTCGACGGCCGGCAGCTTGGCCGTCGTCACCTCTTCGGGCAGGTTGGTCGGAATCTCGGCCCGCGCCTGCGGCGCGAGCGCCGACAGGAGCAACCCGGATGCCACGGCCGCCAGGGCATGCCGAAACGCTTGTGAGTTCATGCCTCTCTCCACCGCGCCACTGGCCCCGGGCCGGCGCAAATCGTGAAATGTCCAGACCTTCGAATGGGCGCACCGTACAACATGATCACTCGCTCCCCAAGCTGCGGACCATGAGCTTGTCGAGGATGATGTCGAACTGGTGGTGCTCGTCGTCGCTCAGCGCCTCGAGAAACCAGGCCTCGCGCGCCGCCACCGCGGGCAGCATCTCGGCGCACATGCGGGCGCCGATTTCCGAGATCGACAGCAGCAGCTTGCGCCGGTCGTTGGCGTCGATCCGGGTCTCGATCATCCGCAGATCGACGAGTCGCCGCTGCGCGCGCGAGACGCGCGCCTTGTCCATGCTGGTGCGTGCGACGAGTTCATAGAACGGCATGCCACCGTACGCGTAGAGCGCCATCAGGATGCGCCACTCGGGCATCTGGATGTTGAAGCGCGTCTCGAACAAGTGGCCGATCGACTGCGAGATGCGGTTCGCGACGACGGCAAGCTTGAACGGGATGAAATCCTCGAGCTTGCCTACCGGCCCGAGCCGCGAGCGGCGCGCCGGCCCGCGCCGCGGCGCCGGCGTCGCCGCCGCGGAGCGCGCGATCTCGGTGCGCTCGATCGGCGCGCGATCGGGCGCCGGCCGGTCCTTGCGCAGCGCGGGTGGCGCGATGTCCGGCGCCGCCGACGCCGCCCCTCGGGTCACGCTGCGCGGGGCCGCGCGCCGCGGTCTTGGCGTCATCGTCATCGGGCCTGGCCGCGCTGCATCGGCTGCCCGCCGGGCCGCTCGCGCCGGGCCGGCGCCTGCCGGCGAAGCGCCCCGGACGACGCTGCGTCCGCCGCCGCGAAGCCGAGGGTTTGCCCCGAGCTGCAGGGCCGGGGCGCCGAAAATAAGTCGTTGACAATGAAACGAAACATGCCGATCATCGTCTCCGTGAACGCGCCGTTTGTCAAGTCATTTCACGACCCGTTGCTGCTCGCGGGAGGCCGCTCATGAACTATCCGGGCGTTGCGATGCGGATCGGCGCGCAATGGGTGGGACACACCGCGCACGGCAGCCGGGCGGTGCTCGACCCGGCGAGCGGTGAAGAGATCGGCCGCACGCCGATCGCGGGCCCCGAACAGATCGCGGCCGCGCTCGACGCCGCGGCCGGCGCCTTCGACGGCTGGCGGCGCATGCTGGCGATCGAGCGCTTCCGGATCATCGCGCGCGCGAGCGCGCTGCTGCGCGAGCGCGCGCCGGCCATCGCGGCGACGCTGACGCTCGAGCAGGGCAAGCCGATCGCCGAAGCGCTGCGCGAGGTGACGATCGCGGCCGACATCATCGACTTCCTCGCCGAAGAGGCCAAGCGTCTCGCCGCGCGCGGCGTTCCGCCGCGCGCGCCGGGGATCGCGAGCCAGACGGTGCAGCGCATTCCGGTCGGGCCGGTCGCGGCATTCACGCCGTGGAACTTCCCCGCCAACCTGCCGGCGCGCAAGCTCGGCGCCGCGCTCGCCGCTGGCTGCAGCGTGATCATCAAGCCCGACGAGCAGACGGCTTCGACCTGCATGGCGATCGTGCAGTGCTATGTCGACGCCGGCCTGCCCGCGGGCGTGATCAGTATGCTCACCGGCCGCCCGGCCGAGATCTCGCAGGCGCTGATCGAGAGCCCGGTGATCGCGAAGGTGTCGTTCACCGGGTCGATCGCGGTCGGCCGCCAGCTCGGCGAGCTCGCCGCACGCCACGGCAAGCGCTATACCGCCGAGCTCGGCGGGCACGCGCCGGTCATCGTCTGCGCCGATGCCGATGCGCACGCCGTCGCCCGGATGAGCGTTGCGGCCAAATACCGCAACGCCGGCCAGGTCTGCGCGTCGCCGATCCGCTTTCTCGTCCACCGCTCGCGCTATGCCGAGTTTCGCGATGCCTTCGTTGCCGGCGCGCAGAGCCTGCGCGTCGGCCCGGGGTCGGATGCGGCGACCCAGCTCGGCCCGGTGCTCGCCGAGCACCGGGTGCGCGAGATGCAGGCCTTCGTCGACGACGCGCTCGCGCACGGCGCGCGCTTGCTGTGCGGCGGGCATCGCATCGACCGCCGCGGCTTCTTCTACGCCGCGACGGTTCTCGAGCAGCCGTCCGCCGAAGCCCGCGTGCAGCGCGAGGAGCCGTTCGGCCCGATCGCGGTGCTCGATGTGTTCGACGATCTCGACGACGCGCTGGCGCGCGCCAATGCGCCGCCCTACGGTCTGGCCGCCTACGGCTTCACGCACGACCTGAAAAGCGCGCACCGCCTGGCCGACGAACTGCAGGCCGGCATGGTCGGCATCAACCACTTCGGCATCTCGCAGCCGGAGACACCCTTCGGCGGCGTCAAGGCCAGCGGCATCGGCCACGAGAGCGGTCTCGAGGGGCTGCTGGGTTATACCGACGTGAGGCTCGTGAGCGTCGCCGTCTGACCGCCCCCGGCCGAACTTCCAGGCTGCCGACAGCACCCATGGCCACTCGCATGCAACCGCAAGCGCTGCTGCTCGATTTCGGCAGCGTGATCAGCACCTCGCTGTTCGAGTGCCATCGCGAAACCGAGGAAATCCTCGGCCTGAAGCGGGGCTCGCTGACCTGGCTCGGGCCGGTCGATCCATCGACCGATGCGCTGTGGCGATCGATGCTGCGCGGCGAGATCGCCGAACGCGCCTACTGGGCGACGCGCGCCAGCGAGCTCGGCGCGGCGGTCGGCGAGCCGCACTGGGATGCGCGGACCATGCTCGCGCGCGTGCGCCACACCGATCCGAATCACACCGTGCGGCCGCGCATCGCAAAGCTGATCGCCGCGTCGCGTGCGGCGGGCCTGCGCGTGGGCATCCTGTCCAACGAGCTCGAGCTCTTCTACGGCAGCAAGTTCCTGTCGGGGATGGCCGTGCTGCGCGATCTGGACGCCGTCGTCGACGCGACGCATACCGGCATCCTCAAGCCCGATATCCGCGCCTACGAGGCAGCCTCGGCGGCGCTCGGCCTGGCGCCGCAGACGATCCTCTTCGTCGACGACCAGTTTCGCAACATCGCCGGCGGCGTGGACGCCGGCATGCAGGTGCAGTACTTCGATCTGCGCGACGTGCACGGCAGCATCGCCGCGATCGCCGCGCGCCTGAGGCTGCCCTGCGAGGAGTGGCAATGAACGATCCGCGAATGACCCCGGCCGAACTGAAGGCCGCCAACGCCCGCCACCTGTGGCACCCGATGGCGCACCCGAAGGCGATGCGCGACGCGCCGCCCGACATCATCGTACGCGGCGAAGGCAGCTGGATCTGGGATGTCGACGGCCACAAGCTCGTCGACGGCGTCGGCGGCCTGTGGAGCGCGAACCTCGGCTTCGGCCGCAGCGAGATCCGCGACGCGATCGTTGCCCAGCTCGACGAACTGGCGTTCTACAACATCTTTCGCGGCACGACGCACCCGCGAGCGATCGAGCTTGCCGAGCGGATGACCGGCTTCATGGCGCAAGACGACGTCGGCGCCGTCTTCTTCAGCAACGGCGGGTCCGACGCCGTCGAGGGTGCGCTCAAGATCGCGCGCCAGTACTGGAAGGTGCGCGGCCAGGGCGACCGCACCAAATTCATCGCGCTGCGCCAGGGCTACCACGGCGTGCACTTCGGCGGCATGAGCGTGAACGGCAACACCAACTTCCGGCGCGCCTACGAGCCGCTGCTGCCGGGCTGCTTTCACGTCGATACGCCGTGGCTGTACCGCAACCCGTACAGCGACGACCCGACGCGGCTGGCCGAGATCTGCGCGGAGCAACTCGAGCGCGAGATCGTCTTCCAGGGCCCGGACACGGTCGCCGCCTTCATCGCCGAGCCGGTGCAGGGCGCGGGCGGCGTCATCGTGCCGCCGGCCAGCTACTGGCCGCTGGTGCGCGCGGTCTGCGACCGCCACGGCGTGCTCTTGATCGCCGACGAGGTCGTGACCGGGTTCGGGCGCACCGGCAGCATGTTCGGCACCCGTCTGTGGGGCGTGAAGGCCGACCTCTGGTGCCTCGCCAAGGGCATCTCGTCGGGCTACGTGCCGCTCGGCGCGACGGCGATCTCGAACAAGGTGGCGCAGGTCTTCGACAGCTCCGACCCGACTCTGGGCGCCGTCTCGCACGGCTACACCTACAGCGCGCATCCGGTCGCGGCGGCGGCGGCGCTGGCGACGCTCGACATCCTCGAGCGCGAGGACGTGGTCGGCAACGCGGCGCGCGAGGGCGAGCACCTGCTCGCGCGGCTGCGCGAGATCGGCGCGCGCTCGAGGCTGGTCGGCGACGTGCGCGGCATCGGCCTGATGGTCTGCCTCGAACTGGTCGCCGACAAGGCGACGAAGGCACCCTTCCCGCGCGGCGCGAAGGAAGTGGCGCTGGTCGCGCGCGAAGCCTACCGGCTCGGCGCGATGGTGCGCACCTCGGGCGCCAACATCATCCTCTCGCCGGCGCTGACGATAGCGCGCGCGCAGATCGACCTGCTGTGCGATGCCCTCGACGCCGCGTTGAAGAAAGTCGGCGGCTGAGCATCGGCGCGGCGACAAGAAAAAGGAGACAGCAGCATGAACCTTGCATCGACCAAAGGCGCGCAAAGCGCCTCGGGCCGCGGCGGACTCGATCGATCCGCAGCCACGACCCACGGCCAGCTCGAGCGTAACGCGCTCGGCGTCGCCGACGTCGTCTTCCTCGTCCTCGCCGCCGTCGCGCCGCTGACCGGCATCGTCGTCGTCGCCGCGCTCGCGATCGCGCTCGGCAACGGCGGCGGCGCGGCGGCATCGTTCATCATCGTCGCGATCATCCTGCTGTTCTTCGCCGTCGGCTATGCGCAGATGTCCAAGCAGCTCGTCAATGCGGGCGGCTTCTACGCCTTCGTCGTCAAGGGCCTGGGGCGCAGCGGCGGGCTCGTCGCGGGCCTGATCGCGACGATGGGCTACAACTTCTTCGTCGTCGGCACGATAGGCACGAGCGGCTTCTTCACGCAGACCATCGTCGCCGAACTGACAGGCTTCGACATGCACTGGTATCTGTGGGGGCTGCTCTCCATCGTCGCGTCGTTCGTCTTCGCGCGCCAGGGCATCGGCTTCAGCGCGAAGATCCTCGGCCTGTCGCTGATCCTCGAGACGCTGATCCTGCTCGTCTTCGACTTCGCGGTGCTGTTCCGGCACGGCTTGAGCTTCCAGGCCTTCACGCCGGGCGCGGTCTTCTCCGGATCGATCGGCATCGGCCTGCTTCTCGCCGGCACCGGATTCCTCGGCTTCGAGGCGACGTCGCTGTTCAGCGAGGAGGCCAAGGACCCGTTGCGCACGATCCCGCGTGCGACGTATGCGGCGATCTGCGCGATCGGCTTCATCCTCGGCTTCACGACCTGGGCCGTCGTCAGCGCGACCGGCGTCGCCGAGGCGCAGCAGACCGGGATGGCGCACCTCGAGGCAGGCGACCTGATCTTCAGCCTCTCGGCCGACTACCTCGGCGCGGCGCTCACCAACGTCATGATGGTGCTGCTGCTCGTCAGCCTCTTTGCCGCGATGCTCGCGTTCCACAACTCGGCGACGCGCTATCTGTTCTCGCTCGGCCGCGCGCGGGTGCTGCCGTACGGCCTGGCGCGCACGCGCAGCAACGGCGTGCCGCAGACGGCGGGCATCGTGCAGGCGGTCTTCGCGACCGCCGTCGCCGGCGCCTTCGCGCTCGCCGGGCTCGAGCCGATCGCGACGCTCGTGCCGAGCATGCTCGGCTTCGGCACCCTGTGCATCCTGGTGCTGCAACTGCTCGCCGCGGTCTCGATCGTCGTCTACTTCCGCCGCACGCATGACCCGAGATGGTGGCGCACCTTCATCGCGCCCGGCATCGGCGCGCTCGGCCTGCTCGGCATCTCGACGATGGCGATCCTGAATTTCTCGATCGTCGCCGGCTCCGAAGCGCTGCTCGTCAACCTGCTGCCGCTGCTCCTGCTCGTCGCGCTGGTGGGCGGCGTCTTCTACGGCTTCTATCTGCGCAGCAACAAGCCCGAGGTCTACGCCGGACTCGCCGACGACCTCGAGAAATTCAACGAGACGCTCGCCGCCGGTGCGCGCTGAGTCGCCGCCGGGTCAGCCGAATCGCGCGCCGGATCATGGCCACCACGCCGCGAATCCTGCTCGTCGGCACCGCCGATACCAAGGCCGACGAGCTGCTCTACCTGCAGCGCTGCATCGAGGCACAGGGCGGCGCGGCAAGCATCATGGACGTCGGCGTGCTCGGCACGCCGAGCTTTGCACCGGCGATCCCGAACCACGCCGTCGCCGCCGCCGCGAACACGACGCTCGAGGCGCTCGCCGCGATCGGCGACGAGAACGCGGCGATGACGAAGATGGCCGACGGCGCGGTCGCGCTCGCGCTCGATCTCTACGCGCGCGGCGAGGCGCACGGCCTGCTCGCGATCGGCGGCACGATGGGCACCGACCTCGCGCTCGACGTCACGGCGGCGCTGCCGCTCGGGATGCCGAAATTCATCGTCGCGACGGTCGCCTACTCGCACCTCATCCCGCCCGAGCGCCTTGCGCCGGACCTGATGATGATTCTGTGGGCCGGCGGCCTGTACGGCCTGAACGGCATCTGCGAGGCGATCCTGAGCCAGGCCGCGGGCGCCGTCGTCGGCGCCTGCCGCAGCGTCCAGCTGGCGCGCGAGTCGCGCCCGCGGGTGGCGATCAGCTCGCTCGGCAAATCGTGCCTGTCGTACATGGTGCGCCTTGCGCCGGCGCTCGTCGCGCGCGGCTACGAGCCAGTCGTCTTTCACTGCACCGGCATGGGCGGGCGCGCGATGGAAGCGCTGATCGCGCAGCGCCGCTTCGTCGCGGTCTTCGACTTCTGCCTCGCCGAGGTCGCGAACATGATGCACGGCTCGGTCGTCAACGCCGGCCCGCACCGGCTGAGCGCCGCCGGACTGGCCGGCGTGCCGCAACTCGTCGCTCCCGGCGCGAGCGATATGGTCGACATCCAGACCTGGGCCGAACGGCCGGCGAAATTCGCCGGCCGCGCCTACCACGCGCACAACCGGCTGATCGCATCGGTCAACGCGACGGCCGACGAGAAGCGCAGGCTCGCGACGCTCGTTTGCGAACGCCTCGGCGCGGCGCGCGGCCCGACCGCGCTGCTGCTGCCGCGGCGCGGCATCCACGCCTGGGACAAGCCGGGCCAGCCGATGCACGACCCCGAAGGGCACGCTGCCTTCCTCGACGCATTTCGCGCGGCGGTACGCGCGCCGGTCGAGCTGCACGACATCGATGCCCACATCAACGACGATGCATTCGTCGATCAGGCGCTCGCGATCTTCGATCGCTGGGTTGGCGCGGGGCAGGTGCCGGCAGGCGCTCGCGCGGATTGATGCGCCGCGCCTACGCGCCGCCCAGCTCGTTCGAATGCTCGGCGAGCAGCCGCACGAGGCGCGCCGTGGATCGCGCGCCGAGCTTCTCGCGGATGCGGCGCAGCTGATGATCGACGGTCGACAGCGACCGGTCGAGCTGGCGCGCCACCTCCTTGTAGCTCAGCCCGCGCGCGACGAGGCGCGCGACCTTGAGCTCGGCGGGCGTCAGCAGCGACAGGTCGTCCGCCGGCAGGTTGGCCGCGCGGCTTTGCAGCGCGCCGGGCAGGACGAGCTCCCAGGCGTCGCGTCCCGACCGGTCGTCGCCGGCGTCCGCGCGCTCGTGCACGATGCGCTCGGCCGCGGCGAACAACGGCCCGAGCACGTTGCGCGCGAGGATCGACATCTGTTCGCAGGCCTGCGCGTCCCAGCTCGGTGCACGCAGATGCCAGTCGGCGCACAGCAGGCCGACCGGCCGCGATCCGTCGCGCAGCGGCATCGCGAGCTTGGCCGACGTGCCCAGCGCCTGCAGCGCGCCGCGCATGTCGGCGCTGAAGCTGCGCGCCTGCGAGATATCGGCGATCGGCGAGACGCCGGGGTCGGTCCAGACATTGCGGATGCTCGAGTCGGCGGCGTCGAAGCGGATCCCGAGCACCGAAGGCAGCGCCATCGAACTGCGCCGCGCTTCGGCCATCACGACATAGCTGCGGCCCTCGCCGTTGCGGCCGAGAAAGCCGCCATAGCCGCCGTCGACCCGATCGGCGTCGAGCGTATCGCGCAGCCACTCGGTGGTCAGCCGCCAGCAGGCCTCGACGTCGTCGAGATAGAGCAGCAGTTGCGCGGCGAGCTCGCGCCCCGGACGCCAGCGGATCGCCGCGCTGCCTTCGAAGAGCCGCGATCGAAGCTCACGCTGGATCCGCAAGAAGTCGTCGTCGTCCATGACCTTTGCTCTGACGCAATGCAGCGCGCCTTCGAACGATGCACTGTCGCGTCTCGATTATGAGTCGTGACCTTCCGAACGCGCCACTCGAAAGCCGGCGGTTTCGCATGGCCATCGACGCCCATGCGCGGGTTTACCCGTCGCGAATGTTCGCGATAGCCCGATGGCGCACGAGCGCCCACACTCGAAGCGGCGTCGTCCGCACCCGTCCGCCGGTGCCCCTTCAACCCTTGCCTGGAGAACTCGCATGAAGACCTACGCAAATACCGTCAACGGCCGCCCGGTCACGAGCGATCGCAGCTTCGAGTCGAAGAACCCTGCGACCGGCGAAGTGCTCGGCCTCGTCCCGCATTCCAGCGCCGATCAGGTGGCGCAGGCCGTCGCCGCGGCGAAGGCCGCGCAGCCGGCCTGGGCGGCGCGGCCCGACGCCGAGCGCAAGGCGCTGCTGATGAAGGTCGCCGAAGCGATCAAGGCCAACGCCGGCGATCTGGCGCAGTGGGTGACGCGCGAACAGGGCAAGCCGCTCGGCGGCGTCGGGCCGGACCAGGTGCCCGGCGCGCGCTTCGAGGTCTGGGGCTGCGAGGTCTGGACTCAGGTGCCGGCGAGCCTCGAGCTGCCGGTCGAGACGGTGTTCGAGGACGAGACACGTAGAGACGAGATGCACCGCAAGCCGTTCGGCGTGATCGCCGCGATCGCGCCGTGGAACTGGCCGCTGTTGATCGCGATCTGGCAGATCGTGCCTTCGCTGCGCGCCGGCAATACGGTCGTCATCAAGCCTTCCGAGTACACCTCGATCGGGACGCTGGAGCTGGTGCGCCTGATCGCCGAGATCCTGCCGCCGGGTGTCGTCAATACCGTCAGCGGCCCGGGAGAAGTCGGCGCCCAGCTGGTCGAGAACCGCGATATCGACAAGATCATGTTCACCGGCTCGAGCGCGACCGGCTCGCGCATCGCGGCGATCGCGGCGAAGAACCTGGTCCCGACGACGATGGAACTCGGCGGCAACGACGCCGCGATCGTGCTGCCCGACGCCGACCCGAAGGCGATGGCGATGGGCATGTTCTGGGGCGCGTTCATCAACATGGGCCAGACCTGCGCCGCCGCCAAGCGGCTCTACGTCCACGAAAGCCTGTACGACGCCGTGGTCGCCGAACTGACCGCCCTCGCGACGGCGATGCCGATGGGCAACGGCATGGACGAGGGCATCGTCATGGGTCCGATCCAGAACCGCATGCAGTTCGACAAGGTCGTCTCGCTCGTCGACCAGGCGCGTGCCGGCGGCGCCAGGATCGTCTGCGGCGGCGCGCCCAAGGATGGCCCGGGCAACTTCTATCCGCTCACGCTCGTCACCGAGATCGCCGACGGCGCGAGCCTCGTCGACCAGGAGCAATTCGGCCCGGTCCTGCCGATCATCAAATACCGCGACGTCGAGGACGCCATCGCGAGCGCGAACCGGCTCGAGGCTGGCCTGGGCGCTTCGGTGTGGTCGACCGACATCGACAAGGCGCGCGCCGTCGCCTCGCGCATCGAGGCCGGCACGGTGTGGATCAACCAGCACGGAATGATCCACCCGATGGTGCCCTTCGGCGGCGTCAAGGGCTCGGGCTGGGGCGTCGAGTTCGGCGTCGACGGCCTGAAGGCGGTGACCCAGCCGCAGGTCATCAGCATCAAGAAGTAGCCCGGGCCGGCGCGGCTCGCGCCGGCGCGCCCGAAGTTTGACGCGGCGCAAGCCGCCAAGGGCCGATCCGGGTATTTGTCTTGTTGACAACAAAACATAAAGGCCGGAAAGTGGGCGTGCAGCGCAGGCTGTCCAGGTTTCAGTTCCGCAACGACGGCGCCCGCGCGCGCAAGGAGTCGCCATGAATCGCTTTCACACCACCCTGATCGCGCTCGCGCTGTCCGCGCTGGCATCGCAAGCCCTGGCCGCCGACGCATCCAAGCTCGGCACCGAGCTGACCCCGGTCGGCGCCGAGAAGGCGGGCAACAAGGCCGGCACGATCCCGGCGTGGCCCGGCAACGAGGTCCAGCAGACCGGCTGGTCGTACGGCGAGCTGCGCGGCCAGCACTTCAAGTACAAGGACGACAAGCCGCTGTACACGATCGATGCGTCCAACGCCGACAAGTTCGCGGACCGGCTCTCGCCCGGCCAGCTCGCGATGCTCAAGCAGGTCAAGGGCTACACGATGGTCGTCTATCCGTCGCGGCGGACCTGCGGCGTGCCCGATTTCGTCGCCGAGAACACGAAGAAGAACGTCGGCACGGCCAAGCTCGGCGCCGACGGCTGGAGCCTGAAGGAAGCCGTCGTGCCGGGCGTTCCGTTCCCGATTCCGGACAGTGGCATCGAGGCGATGTGGAACCAGAAGATGCGCTACCGCGGGCTGGGCATCGACTACAAGAACACCGTCACCTCGGTCTCGCCGCGCAAGGGCGGCACCGAGTGGATTCGCGCCGGCCAGGAGTTCACCGAGTACACGCCGTGGGGCGCGAAGGGCTCGAACCTGCTGTCCAAGATGCCGCCGGTCGAGTACTACGCCTACTTCGCCTACAACTCGCCCACCGCGCTGGCCGGCCAGGCGCTGGCGATCACCTACTTCCTCGACCAGCCCGGCAGCGAGACCTTCTACTACTTCCCCGGCCAGCGCCGCGTGCGGCGCATGCCGAGCTATTCGTACGACTCGCCGCAGATCGGCATGGAGAACCAGTACACGCTGGACGAACCCTTCGTCTTCAACGGCACGCTCGACCGCTTCGACTGGAAGCTCGTCGGCAAGAAGGAGATGTTCGTTCCGTACAACAGCTTCGGCGCCTACGACTTCAAGGCCAAGTTCGAGGATATCGCCAAGCCCGACTTCATCGATCCCGGCCACCGGCGCTACGAACTGCACCGCGTCTGGGTCGTCGAGGCGACCGTCAAGCAGGGCATGCGCCATACCGCGCCCAAGCGCACCTTCTACCTCGACGAGGACAGCTGGAACCTCGTGATGGCCGAGGACTACGACGCTCAAGGCAACCTGTTCAAGGTGCGCGAGGGCTTCCTGATTCCGGTCTACGAGACCGGAACCTGCGACGTCTCGGCGTTCGTTCAGTACAACCTGTCCGAAGGCCGCTATGTCTTCGACATGCACGCCGCGGGCACCGGCAGCGACGTGCGCTGGGTCACCGATGGGGCCGGCCCGCGCTTCAATCCCGGGTTCTATACGTCCGACAACCTGCGTGCGATCAGCACCCGCTGACGCGCAAGGCGCATCGGATCAGAACTTCAACGGAGACACGCTCATGCATCCAACCCGTTTTGCACTCGCGCCGGTAGCCATCGCAGCGCTCGCGCTCGGCTGCAGCTCCGCGCAGGCCTTCACCTTCGAGAGCGGCGACATCCGCGGCAACTTCGACTCGACCGTGCAGGCCGGATTCGGCCTGCGCATGCAAAGCCCGAGCTGCAGCCTGATCACCGAGGGCGCCACCGGTCCCAATGCACCCGCCGGCTGCCTGGCGCCGACCTCGCTGCTGGGCGACCAGGGCAACCTGAACTACGGCAAGCACGACTTCTTCGCCGGCTACCTCAAAGGCACCCATGAGCTGTTCCTGAAGATGCCGCAGGACGTCGACTTCCTGTTCCGCTTCAACTGGGTCGCGGACGGCGCGGCGACGAGGACGACCGGCATCACCAGCGCGACCTCGCCGCCGCCGCCGTCGGTCATCGATGGCCTGGCCGACGACGCCTACGACGCGCTGCGCTTTCAGGCGCGGTTGCTCGACCTGTGGGTCAGCAAGCGCTTCCAGATCGGCGAGCAGCAGGCGCGCGTGCGACTGGGCTATCAGGTCATCAGCTGGGGCGAGAGCCTGTTTCTGCCGGGCGGCATCAACGCCACCAACGCGATGGACATCATGCGGCTGTCGCAACCCGGCACACAGTTGAAGGAGGTCTACATCCCGGCGCCTATCCTGAGCCTGAGCACCGGGCTGGGCAACGGCTTCAACCTGGAGGGCTACGTCCAGTTCGCCTGGAACGCGAGCTACTTCCCGCCGACCGGCAGCTACTGGTCGGTCGTCAACGGCCTGGGCAAGGGCAGCATGGCCTATGGTCTGGAAACCGTCAACCCGTCCAACGGCCAGCAATGGGGCGTCGCTCTGCGCTACCAGCCGACAGGAACGCAGCTCAACCTGGGCGCCTATGCGATGGCGTTCCAGGACAAGACGCCGAACTTCAGTGTCAACATCGACGGCACCGGCGCGGTCGGCTGGACGTATGCGAAGGACCGCCGCCTGTACGGCGTCAGCGCCAACTTCCCGGTCGGCGATCTGGCGGTCGGCACCGAGCTGTCGTATCGGCCCAAGGATGCGGTGGCGCTGAACTCGGCCACCAGCGGCTGCTCGTCGCAGAACGGCAACTGCTGGGTCGACGAATCGCGCTGGCAGTGGGCGTTGACCGGATTGCTCAGCCTGACCCCTGACACCGGCGGCGGCCTGCTCAAGCTGCTCGGCGCCGACACCGCCACCTTGCTCGCCGAAGCGGTCGTGATCCGCTACCCCAATCTCAAGCAGAGCTATGGGCCCGACCTCATCACTGCCGGCGGCTGGGGCTGGGGCCAGTTGACCAATCCAGCAGCGGCACCGGTTGCGCTCGGCAGCAAGACGTCGTCGGGCATCAACTTCGACTTCAGCTGGGTCTACGACGGCACGGTCATTCCGGGCTGGCAGGTGGTGCCCGAGATCTACTACTTCCGCGCGCTGTCGGGCCATACGCCGAACCTGTCCGGCCTTTTCATGTCCGGCGCGAGTTCGGCCAACTTCATCCTGAGCTTCATCCAGAATCCGGCCAACTGGCAGATCTCGCTGAACTATGCGACGTTCTGGGGCGGCTCTTCGGCACTCGATCAACCTTTGAGCGATCGCGACTTCTTCGGTGTGGTGCTCTCGCGCAACTTCTGATCCGACTGCGGTCGCCGCGTATCGCGGCGATCGGCGGGTACCGCCCTCGGCCCTGCCGAGCGGCGGCGTAGGCCATCGTCCGAGCCGAGCTTGAGCGACGGCCCCACCGCGCCCGCACCGGGCAGCGCATCGCGTCCGGGCGCCGAACCCTCGATGCTGGTGCGCGCCCTGAAGCGCCTCGAGGCGGTGCTATTCCGGCATCGCGCCGCGGTGCTGTGGGCGCTCGCCGCGCTGACGCTGGCGATGGGCTGGTTCGCGGTCCAGTTGCGCATGGACGCCGGCTTCGAGAAGCAGTTGCCGATCGGCCACGAGTACATCGAGACCTATAAGCAGTATCGCGACGACCTGCTCGGCGCGAACCGGTTGACGATCGTCGTGCGCGCGCGCGACGGCAAGATCTGGACCAAGCCCGGATTGACGCGGCTCTACGACGTCACGCAGGCGGTGATGTTCCTGCCCAACGTCTCGCGCGGCAGCGTGCAGTCGCTGTGGACGCCGAACTCGTTCGTCAACGAGATCACCGAAGAAGGATTCCGCGCCGATCCGATCATCCCGGGCACCGTGACGCCCGAGAGCCTGGACGCCGAGACGATCGCGGCCATCGCGCGCACCACGGCGCTCGGCGGCTATGTCGGCACCCTCGTCGCGCGCGACCAGACGAGCGCGATGATCACCGCCGAGCTCAACGAGTACGACAAGGACGGCGTGCACATCGACTACGTCGCCTACAACCGGATTCTCGAGCAGAGAGTCCGCGCCAGGTTCGAGGACAAGGACTTCGAGATCCAGATCATCGGCTTTGCCAAGCAGATCGGCGACATCGCCGACGGCGCCGCCGCGGTGCTCGAGTTCTGCCTCGTCGCGCTGCTGCTGACGGCGGCGGCCGTGTACTGGTACTGCCACTCGCTGCGCTTCACGGTGCTCGCGATCGGCTGCTCGCTCGTCTCGCTGGTGTGGCAGTTCGGCACGCTGCATCTGCTCGGCTACGGGCTGGACCCGCTCGGCGTGCTGGTGCCGTTTCTCGTCTTCGCGATCGGCGTCTCGCACGGCGTGCAGCAGATCAACTTCATCGTGCGCGAGATCTCGCACGGCAAGACGACCGACCAGGCGGCGCGCGCGAGCTTCGCCGGGCTGCTGATCCCGGGCACGCTCGCGCTCGTCACCGCCTTCGTCTCGTTCGTGACGCTGGTGCTGATCCCGATCCCGATGGTGCGCGAGCTGGCCGTCACCGCCTCGCTCGGCGTCGCCTACAAGATCATCACCAACCTCGTGATGCTGCCGCTCGGGGCGTCGTACTTCGATGTCGGCCAGGACTACACCGACAAGGCCGAACGCAAGCGCATCCAGCGCGCCCGCTGGCTGCGCTTCCTGGTGCGCGTCGCCGAGCCGCGCAACGCGGCGGTCGTGCTCGGCGTCGCCGGCGTCGTCTTCGTCGCCGCGGTGTGGCAAAGCCGGGATCGCGTGATCGGCACGCTGCAGGCCGGCGCGCCCGAGCTGCGCGCCGACGCGCGCTTCAACCGGGACTCGGTCTCGATCGCCGGGCACTACGACGTCGGCCTGGACTGGATCAGCGTCGTCTTCGAGGCGCCTGCCGACTCGTGCGAGAACGTGGCCATCGGCGCCTACCAGGATCGCTTCGTCTGGGCGATGCAGGCGGTGCCGGGCGTGCTGTCGATCGCTTCGTTCTCGAGCCAGATGCGCCAGTACAGCGAAGGCTACAACGAGGGCAACCCGAAGATGGCGGTGATCCCGATCGACCCCGCCAACTATGCCGGACTCGCAACCGAGATCAGCCGCGTTCCGGGCACGATGCGCAAGGACTGCAGCATGACGGCCGTGCACCTGTACCTCGCCGACCACAAGGCCACGACGATCAGCGGCGTGATCGCCGCGGCAAAGGCGTTTCGCGACGCCCATCCGATGCCGGGCGTCAAGATCCGGCTCGCGGCCGGCAACGCTGGCATCCTGGCGGCCGTCAACGACGAGGTCGAGCGCAGCGAGCTGCCGATGATGCTCTACGTCTATGCCGCGATCGCGCTGCTCGTCTTCGCCGTCTATCGCGACCTGCGCGCGGTGCTCGCCTGCTGCCTGCCGCTGACGATAGGCACCTTCATCGGCTACTGGTTCATGAAGGAGTTCGCGATCGGGCTGACCGTCGCGACGCTGCCGGTGATGGTGCTGGCCGTGGGCATCGGCGTCGACTACGCGTTCTACATCTACAACCGGCTGCAACTGCACCTGGCGCATGGGCAGGGCATCGTCAAGGCGCTCGAAGAGTCGATCCTGGAGGTCGGCACGGCGACCATCTTCACCGCGATCACGCTCGCGATCGGCGTCGCGACGTGGTCGTTCTCGGCGCTCAAGTTCCAGGCCGACATGGGCAAGCTGCTTGCCTTCATGTTCATGGTCAACATGGTGATGGCGATGACGGTGCTGCCGGCGTTCGCGGTCTGGCTCGAGCGCCTGTTCCCGCGCCGCTCGGCGGTGCGCGCGCCCGGCCTGCTGAGCCACTGAGACCATGGTCAGCATCTGTTTCCGTCATGTGATCGCTGCCCTGTTCATGGCAGGGGCGCTGGCGCAGGCCCGCGCGGCCGATGCCCCGAAGCCGCTCGAACCGACCCCCGCCGTCGCGTCGCCGATCGCCGCCGAAGCGATGATGCTCGGCGCCGCCTGGGCCGGGCCGCGCGCGGTGGCGGTCGGCGAGCACGGCATCGTGCTGCTGTCGGACGACCGCAGCCGCCCGCCGCGCCAGGCCAAGCAGGTGCCGCTCAGTTCGACGCTGACCGCAGTTTCGTTCGCCGACGCCCGGCATGGCTGGGCCGTCGGCCATTGGGGCGCGATTCTGGCGACGACCGACGGCGGCGAGACCTGGCGCATACAGCGCATGGCGACGGCCGAGGACCGGCCGCTGTTCGCGGTCCACTTCTTCGACACCCAGCATGGCGTTGCGGTCGGCCTGTGGTCGCTCGTGCTGACGACCGCCGATGGCGGCAAGACCTGGGTCGAGCGCGAGGTGCAGCCGCCGCCCGACTCGAGCCGCGCCGATCTCAATCTGCTCGGCCTCTTCGCCGACGCCAAGGGCGTGCTCTATGCGACCGGCGAGCGCGGCATGGTGCTGCGATCGGCCGATCAGGGCGCGACCTGGGAGTACCTGCCGACCGGCTACAAGGGATCGTTGTGGAGCGGCATTGCGCTGGACGACGGCAGCCTGCTCGTCGGCGGACAGCGCGGTTCGATGTATCGCAGCGACGATGGCGGCGCGCACTGGACGGCGGTCGCAAGCGGCGGCAAGCACTCAATCACCGCGTTCGCCAGGCAGGGCGCCAACGTCGTCGCGGTCGGCCTCGAGGGCTTCGTCGCCTTCAGCACCGACAACGGGCGGACCTTCACCGCGCAGCCGCGCGCCGACCGCCTCGCGCTGACCGCGGCGCTTGCCGACGGCAAGGGGCGCTGGCTGTTCGGCTCGCGCGCCGGCCTCGTCGCCGAGCCGGCGCGCTGAAAGCCAGCGCCGCGCCGGTCAACCCCCGAGATACGCCGCCAGCACCTTCGGGTCCCCGAGCAAGGCGGCGCCGCTGCCGTCGAGGACGATACGACCGCTTTCGAGCACGTAGCCGTGGCTCGCGATTCTCAACGCCTGGCGGACGTTTTGCTCGACGAGGAAGATCGTCAGGCCTTCGGCGTTGATCTCGCGCAGCTTGCGAAAGATGTCCTGCACGATGATCGGCGCCAGCCCCATCGACGGCTCGTCGAGCAGCAGCAGGCGGGGCCTTGCGAGCAGCGCGCGACCGATCGCGAGCATCTGCTGCTCGCCGCCGGAGAGGTTGCCGGCCAGCCCGTCGATGCGCTCGGCGAGCCGCGGAAAGAGCGCGAGCACACGCTCCAGATCGCTCGCGATCCCGGCGCGGTCGCGGCGCCGATAGGCGCCGAGCTCGAGGTTCTCGCGCACCGTGAGCGTCGTCAGGATCGCCCGGCCCTCGGCGACCTGGACCAGGCCGCGCTCGACGATCTGATGCGTCTTCAGTTTTGTCAGTTCGACGCCCTCGAAGCGTATTGATCCGGCCTTCGGCCTGACGAGCCCGGAGAGCGCGAGCAGCGTCGTCGACTTGCCGGCGCCGTTGGCGCCGACGAGGGTGCGGATCTCGCCGGCGTTGACCTCGAAGGCGATGCCCTGCACCGCCTCGATGTG
>CALMIL010000103.1 GCA_937864005.1 uncultured Burkholderiales bacterium | reverse complement strand
ACGGGCATCTGGGGTCTGGCCGACTGGCACACCGCCTACAGCAGCCCGACGCCGGGCATGATCGAGGCCAGCTGGACCGGCCGCGCAAGCCCGATCTCGTATGGTGACGCCGACTACAACACCTTGTACGGCCCGACCTGGGGCGCGGTTTCGCTCGCGCCGCTGTTCGCTCCCAATGGCCCGAGCGCGGGGCAGGACAACTGGACTTCGCACTTCGCCGGCTATGTCCGCATCACCGAGGCCGGGACCTACAACTTCAGCGTGCTGCACGACGACGGATTCTTCTTCCGCCTCGGCGGCGCCAACTCGACGCTTTCGATCGAGAACGACTTCCTCAATCCCCGCGAGAGGCTGGGGTTCGAGAACAACCTGCAACTCGGCGTCGGTCTTTACTCGTTCGAACTCGGCGCCTACGACCGGCTGCAAGCCGGCGTGGTCGAGCTGTCCTGGTCGCGCGATGGCGGCGACTGGTCGGTCGTGCCGATCGAGAACCTGGTGATGCCGGGCGAGGTGGCAGCGGTGCCCGAACCGTCGAGCTGGGCGATGATGTTCGCCGGCCTGCTGGGCATCGGCGGGTTTGCCGCCCGGCGGCGTCTCGGCGCTCGCGGCAACGCCGGCTGAATGCCGCCGCGTCGCACTCGCGGAGATCTCGGCCCGAAAGAACTGCTGCGAATCCTGATCGTTGCCCTCGGCTGGGTCGGGTTCGTGTGGATGTGGGTGCTCGTCGGCCGCCAGCCGTGGGACTCGAGCAGTCTCGTCTGGCTGATCGTCGGCGCCCTGATCCTCGCTCCGCTGCTCACCTTCGTCTGGGTCGTGCACAACCGCGCGATCTTCCGGCGCAAGGGTGAGCGCCGGGCGGTCGCCACGGCGGACTTCAGCTATGCCAAGGACTGGCACGGCCGCACGGTCAGTGCGAACTGGGCGCAGCTCGCGCAAAGCCGCTTCGTCACCATCGACGCCGAGGACGCGATGAAGGTCTATCGCTGCCAGGACGGCGCACTCGCGCGCGGCATCGTCGAGCCAGATCCCGCCGCCCCGGCCCATGCAACGCAAGACGACTCCGGCACCGACAAGCCGGTGTCGCGCCACTGACCGCCGACTGTCGCATGCAGACCTTTGCCGAATTCATCGTCGCTTCGCAGTACACGCTGCCCTACGCCTGGGCGCTGTGGTTCTTTGCCGCCTATCCGATCGTGACCAGCATCATGTGGATCACGACCACCTTCTTCTTCGTGCGGCGCTGGGAGCGCGGCGATGCGCAGCCGAACAGCCAGTTTCCGGTGACGCAGACGCTGCCGAGCGTGACGATCCTGATCCCGGCGCACAACGAGGCGGGCGTCATCTCGCAGACGATAGGCGCAGCCTGCGCGATCGACTACCCGGCCTACGAGGTCGTCGTCATCGACGACGGCTCGACCGACGATACGGTGGATCACGTGATGCCCTTCGTGCGGTCGGGGCAGGTCCGCCTGGTGCAAAAGACGGTCAACGAAGGCAAGGCGCTCGCGCTCAACGATGCGCTGCCGCTCGTCAACGGCGAGATCGTGCTGACGCTCGACGCCGACGCCGCGCCCGAGCCCGACATCCTGCACCACATCGTGCCGCACTTTCGAAGCGCGCGGGTCGCCGCCGTCACCGGCAACCCGCGGGTGCGCAACGCCGACAACTTTCTCGCCCGTCTGCAGGCGATCGAGTTCAGCTCGATCGTCAGCCTGCTGCGCCGCTCGCAGCGCATCTGGGGGCGCATCGTCACCGTCTCGGGCGTCGTCGCCGCATTCCGCCGCAGCGCGGTCTTCGACGTCGGCGGCTTCTCGCCGAATATGCCGACCGAGGATATCGAGCTCACCTGGAAGCTGCAGAAGCGCTTCTACGACGTGCGCTACGAGCCGCGCGCGCTCGTCTGGATGACGGTGCCGACGACCGTCAAGGGCCTGTACCGGCAGCGCCTGCGCTGGGCGCGCGGGCTGATGCAGGTCTTCCACAAGCATGCCGACGTGATGCTGCACTGGAAGTTCCGCCGCATGTGGCCGGTCTTCATCGAGTCCGCGCTGTCGATCGTCTGGGCGCTGTGCTTCGTCGTGCTGACGCTGATCTGGATCGCCTCCTATGCGCTGGGCATCCCGCCGGTCGGCGCCTCGCCGATCCCGAACCTGTGGGGCATGACGATCGGCACGCTGTGCCTGCTGCAACTGCTGCAGGGCACGCTGATCGACCGCCGCTACGACCGCGGCATCGTGCGCTACTACCCGTACGCCGTGTGGTACCCGCTCGTCTACTGGATGTTCCTGTCGGTGACGACGGTGCTGTCGCTCTCCTGGATCTTTCGCCGCCCCGCGGCGCAGGCGGTGCGCTGGAATACGCAGCGCAGCGGGTCGGGCGCATGAAGCGGCTCGCATTCAGCGCGCGGCTCGCCGCGCTCGGTCTGGCTTGCGCCTTTGCCGCGCTGCCGCTCGCGGCGCGCGCCGACAGCCTGCACGACGCACGTGCCGCGGTCGATGCGCGCCAGTTCGATATCGCGCTGCCGCTCTTCGAGGCCCTGCTCGCGAAGGACCCCGGCAATGCGGACCTGCTGATCGAGACGGCGCGCGTCTATGGCTTCGCCGACCGCCACGCCGAGGCGATCGCAATTTATCGCCGCGTGCTCGAAGTTGCGCCCGCGCGGCGCTACGACGTGCTGGGGGCGATGGCCTGGCAGATGCTGTGGTCCGGCGACGCGGCGGGCGCGCTGCCGAACTTCGTCGAGGCGCAGGCGCACGCGCGCGACGACAAAGAGCGTGCCGAGCTGCTGCGCGGCGAGGCCGAGGCGCATGCCGATCTCGGCGATCTGAGGGCCTCGATCACCGCCTACCAGCAGGCGCTGGTGCTGCGCCCCGGCGACCGCGATCTGCAGCGCCGCATTGCGCTGACCTGGCTCTGGCTCGATGACTATGCGCAAGCCGAGCAGGCCTGGCGCGAACTGCTCGCCAGCGACCCGAACGACCGCCGCAGCCAGGCGGGCCTCGCGCGCACGCTCAATGCCGCCGGCAGGCACAACGCCGCGGTGCGCGTCTACGACAAGCTCGACGACGGCAGCGACGCCGGGGTGCGGCTCGATCATGCCCGCGCGCTGTACTGGGCGGGCTATCCGGCGCCGGCCTACGATCTGCTCGCCGGACGCACCGACGCCGACGCGGTCTGGCTGCGCGACCGGCGCATCGAGCGCGAACGCCTCGCCTACGTCTACGGCACGGCCGAGTACGCGACCGACAAGGACGGCCTGGACGTTGCCTCGGTCGTTGCCGCGACCGGGCGCTGGCTCACGCCTTCGCTGCTCGGCGAGGTCGGCTACCGCTACGTGAACCTGAACGACGACAACGGGCGCGTGAACGGCAACCGGCTTTTCGCGACGCTGCGCGGCGCCTACGGCGAACCGGGCGTGACGCCGCCGGGGTTGCTCGTGCCGACCGTCAGCGTCGGACTCAACGACTACAACGGCTGGAGCCCCGTCACCGGCAACGCGAGTCTGCGCTGGATGCCGGTCGACCTCTGGCGCATCGCCGCCGATCTGGGCCGCGACATCGTCGAGACGCCGCTCGCGGTCGAGAATCGGATCACGGTCGACTCCGCATCGCTCGGCGTCGAAACCCGCCTGCCGCCGCACTGGGAGCTGGCGGGCGCGGTGTCGTACCTGCGTTTCAGCGACGACAACTCGCGCACGCGCATCAACGGCAGCGCCGGCTACGCGTTGCGCTTCAACCCGAAGGTGGTGGTCGGCGTCGAGGGCGCGGCGTTCGAGGACTCGGCGCCGGCGAGCTTCGCGCCTGTCCCGCCTCCCGGCACGACTGCACCGCACGGCTACTGGAACCCGAAACGCTATGCCGAGGGGCGCGTCTTTGCCGGCATCTGGGGCGAGAACCAGCCGTGGGAATGGTACGGCCGCGTCGCTCTCGGCACCTCGCGCGAAACCGACGCCGACGGCAACACGACGACCGGTACGCCCAATCTGCTCGAAGTCGGCGTCGCCTACGATGTCGGTCCGCGCCTGCGCTGGCGCGCCTTCGCGGGCGGATCGGGTTCGAGCTTCGCGGTCGGCAACGGCGGCTCGGGATACTGGCGCCGCTACGTTGGCGTGAACCTGACCGCCTGGTTCAGGTAGGCCGTCAATCGACGGCGCCCGCCTCGACCGGGACTGCGTACGGCATCTCCACCCGCCGCAGCAACGGGCCGTCGGCGCCGCCAACGCGAAGATCGCCGTCGAGCGCGGCAAGCCTAATCTCGACGAGCGCGAGCCAGCCCGCCGCAACGCCCGCCGGCTGCGCTGCGGCATTCACGACGATACCCGCCGGCTGCCCCGGATCGCCGCCGTCGAATATTTCGGCGCCGGCGCGTGCCGGCGCGTCGAGTTCGAACAGCATGCTGCGCCGCTTCACGCTGCCGCGGTACTGGCTGCGGGCGACGACCTCCTGCCCCGGATAGCAGCCCTTGCGAAAATCGACGCCGCCGAGCAGCTCGTAGTTGAGCATCTGCGGAACGAAGCGTTCGGCCGTCGCCGCCTCGATGCGCGCGATGCCGCTGCGCACTTCGAGCCAGCGCCAGACGTCCGGTGCACATTGCGACAGGTCGGGCGCGTCCCTGGCGGCGCACAGCACGCGCGTGCAATCCGCCGCGGCGGGGAGGGCGACCGCGGAGAAGCCGTCGCGGCCGCGCCAGGTCCAGGGTTCGGCCGGCGCCGTATCGCCCAGCCAGTCCATCGCACGCGCACCGACGAGGCCGTAAAGCGGCAATTCGGCACTCGCGTCGCTCAGCACGCACTTCGCGCGCAGCACGAACATGCGCAGGCGCTTGAGCGTCGCGGGCAGCAGATCGGCACTGCAGGCCAGCAGGATGTCGCCCGCCGCATCGCGCCACAGCACGAAGCTCGCCAGCAGGCGCCCCTTGGGCGAACAGTAGCCGGCGAGCCGCACCTGGCCGGCGCCGAGATTGGCGACGTCGCTCGTCAGCTGCGCATGCAAAAAGGCCGCCGCATCCGCGCCGCTGGCGCGGATCAGCCCCCAGTCGTCGAGCCGGCACACCCCTTCGAATTCGGTGCTTGGATTCATGCGGCGCCTCCGTCCGATCGTGCCACTCGAAACGCCTTGTGGTCGGCGCCTCGCCGCATTCGCACGCTTCGATCCCCGCTGCGCGGGGCCCCTCTTTCGCGACTCATGCGGCCATTATGATGAGCGACCATGTTCATGGCTTTTGCAGGGGAACGCCGGCCATGAGTCGTGCGCGATACGACGGCGCAACGGGGGTGCGCCGATGAAGCGTCGGCGCACGGTCGTCCTCGTCGCGCTCGCGCTCGTGCTGCTGGTCGCGGCCGCGCTCGCCGGCGCCGCCGCCTGGTGGCTGCAACGCCCGCTGCCGCTCGCCAGCGACCGCGTCGAGCTGTCGATCGAGGCCGGCGCGACGCCGCGCCAGATCGCCAATGCCTGGGTCGCCGCCGGCGTCCAGACCCCGCCGTGGCTGCTCTACGAGTGGTTTCGCTGGTCGGGGCAGGCGCGCCGCATTCGCGCCGGCAGCTACGAGATCGACCGCCAGGTCTCGCCGCGGCATCTTCTGCAGAAAATGGTCCTAGGCGACGAGACGCTCGCCACGGTGCGCATCATCGAAGGCTGGAACTTTCGCCAGCTGCGCGCCGAACTGGCGCGCGCCGATACGCTCCGGCCGACGACCGCCGCGCTGAGCGACGAAAAAGTGATGGCGCTGCTCGGTGCGCCCGGGCTGTCGCCCGAGGGCCGCTTCTTCCCGGATACCTACGCCTACAGCAAGGGCAGCACCGATCTTGCCGTGCTCGAGCGCGCCTACCACGCGATGCAGCAGCGGCTCGCCGCGGCATGGGATGCGCGCGCCGCCGATACGCCGCTGCGCAGCGCGGATGAAGCGCTGACGCTCGCCTCGATCGTCGAGAAGGAGACCGGCGTGGCGAGCGACCGGCCCAAGGTTGCTGGCGTCTTCACGAACCGGCTGCGCCTCGGGATGCCGTTGCAGACCGACCCGACCGTGATCTACGGCCTTGGCACGCAATTCGACGGCAATCTGCGCAAGCGCGACCTGCTGGCCGATACGCCGTACAACACCTATACGCGCGCCGGCCTGCCGCCGACGCCGATCTCGATGCCGGGCAAGGCGTCGCTCGAAGCCGCGGTGCGGCCGGAGGCGACGAAGGCGCTCTACTTCGTCGCCCGCGGCGACGGCAGCAGCGAATTCAGCGAGACACTGCCTGCGCATAATCGCGCCGTGAACCAATACCAGCGCGGCAAGTGAGTCCTGGCCGCTTCATCACCTTCGAAGGCATCGACGGGGCCGGCAAATCGAGCCACCTGCAGACCGTGGCCGACCACCTGCGGCGCCGCGGCGGCGAACTCGTGATCACGCGCGAGCCGGGCGGAACGCCGCTCGCCGAACAACTGCGCGAGATCGTCCTGCATTCGGCGATGGACGCGCTGACCGAGGCGCTGCTGGTCTTCGCCGCGCGGCGCGACCATATCGAGCGGGTGATCGCTCCGGCCCTGGCAAGCGGCGCATGCGTACTGTGCGATCGCTTCACCGACGCGACCTTCGCCTACCAGGGAGGCGGGCGCGGCTTCGATCTGGATGTGCTGGCGCAGCTCGAGGGCTGGGTGCAGCAGGGCCTGCAGCCCGACCTGACGTTCTGGTTCGACCTGCCGGCGGCGGTTGCCGCCGGGCGGCGCCGCGCGGCGCGTGCGCCGGACCGCTTCGAGCGTCAGGACGAGGCCTTCTTCGAGCGCGTCAGCGCGGGCTACCGGCAGCGCGCGGCGGCAAGCCCGCAGCGCTTCGTGCGCGTCGATGCGCAACGCTCGCCCGACGAGGTCGCAGCGCAGATCAAGGGCGCCCTCGAGGCGCGCGGGCTGTGAGCCGCGCCGCCGATGCCGCCGGCGCGCCGGGCACGTCCGCGTCCGGCGTCCTGCCGTGGCTGGCGGACCCGCTCGCCGATGCGCTGCGCCACCAGCGCGGCCACGCGCTGCTGGTACAAGGTGCGCAGGGGGCAGGGCAGTTCGAATTCGCGATCGCCCTCGCGCGCGCCTGGCTGTGCGAATCCCCGGCCGGCGGGCGGCCGGACGGCATCGCCTGCGGGCATTGCGAAAGCTGCCGTCTTGTTGCCGCCGACCAGGTTCATCCCGACCTGCGCGTCCTGCTGCCCGAAGCCAGGCACCTGGCGCTCGGCTGGCAGCGGCCGGGCGACATGCCCGATGGCGGCGATACGAAGAGGAAGCCGAGCGAGTGGATCTCGATCCGGCAGGTTCGCTCGGCGATCGAATTCTCGACCCTGACGCGCGGGCGAGGGCGCCTGAAGGTGGTCGTCATCCATCCTGCCGAGCGCATGCAGCCGGCCGCGGCGAGCGCGTTGCTCAAGCTGCTCGAAGAGCCGCAGGGCGGCCAGCGTTTCGTGCTCGCATGCGGCGATGCGACCGGCCTGCTGCCGACGGTGCGCAGCCGTTGCCACGCGCTGACGCTGCCGGCGCCGGATCCGGCGCTCGCGGCGCGCTGGCTGGCCGATGCCGGGCTGCCGGGCGCCGATACGCTGCTCGCCGCGAGTGGTGGCGCGCCGCTCGCCGCACTCGAGCGGCACGCACTCGGGCTCGATGCGGCGCTCTGGGCGAAGCTGCCGGCGCTCGTCGCGGCGGGCGATGCGCAGCCGCTGCAGCGCTTGCCGCTGCCGCTCGTCATCGAGTCGCTGCACAAGCTCTGCCATGACGCGATGCTCGGCGCGTGCGGCGTTGCGCCGCGCTACTTCGCCCACGCAAGCATGCCCGCGGATGCCGCCATCGCGCGCCTCGTCGATTGGGGCGACGCGCTGCGCCGCGCGGCGCGCCACGCCGAGCATCCGTGGAATGCCGCGCTGCTCGTCGAGTCGCTCGTGCTGCAGGGCCGGCAGGCCTTGAGCGGCCGGCGCGCCACCGCGGGCGCGAACGATTCGGTACACTCGCGCCGATGAGCGAGACCCCCGGCCGCCCCCCCGCAGCAGCGCCCGCAAGCGGCGCGCGGCCGAGCGTGATCCAGCTCGTCTTCCGCGAGAAAAGTGCGCTCTACGCGGCCTACATGCCGCTGCTGACCGATGGCGGCCTGTTCGTTCCGACGACCCGCGACTACCGCATCGGCGAGGACATCTACCTGCTGCTGACGCTGCCTGACGACCCGCAGCGCTATCCGGTGGCGGGCAAGGTCGCCTGGCTGACGCCGGCCAATGCATCGGGCGGCCGCACGCAGGGGGTCGGCGTACGCTTCCCGGGGGACGAGAAGACGCGCCTGCTCAAGCTCAAGATCGAGGAGATCCTGGGCACGTCGATCTCGTCGTCCAAGCCGACGCAGACGATCTGAGACTCCGGGAGCGTGCCAGCGGCGCACGCACGCCGCAGCGGCCTTCGCATGTACGTCGACTCGCACTGCCATCTGAGCTTCCCCGAACTTGCATCGCGCATCGACGAGATCCGCGCCGCGATGGCGCAGGCCGATGTCGATCGGGCCCTGTGCATCTGCACCACGCTCGAGGAATTTCCCGAGGTGCACGCGCTCGCGATGCGCTACGACAACCTCTGGGCCAGCGCCGGCGTGCATCCGGACAGCGAGGGCGTGCGCGAGCCGACGCTCGACGATCTGGTCGCGCTGGCGGGCCAACCCCGGGTGGTTGCGATCGGCGAGACCGGCCTCGACTACTACCGCCTTGCCGGCCGCAGCGTGCAGGACATGGCCTGGCAGCGCGAGCGCTTTCGCGTCCACATCCGGGCGGCGATCGCGACCGGCCTGCCGCTCGTCGTGCATACGCGCAGCGCATCGCAGGATACGTTGGCGATCCTGCGGGAGGAGGGCGCCGCGGCGGCGGGCGGTGTCTTTCACTGCTTCACCGAGACGATGGAGGTTGCGCGGGCGGCGCTCGACCTCGGCTTTTATATCTCCTTCTCCGGCATCCTGACGTTTCGCAACGCCACCGAACTGCAGGACGTGGCGCGCTTCGTCCCTCTGGACCGATGCCTGATCGAGACCGACAGTCCGTATCTGGCGCCGGTGCCGCACCGCGGGCGGCTCAACAATCCGTCCTACGTCGTGCATGTCGCGCGGCAACTCGCAGCCCTGAAGGGATGCACGGCCGAAACCGTCGCCGAAGCGACCAGCGCCAACTTCGAGCGCCTGTTCAAACGTATTGAATAGTCAAATGTCAGGCGGGGACTATCTAATGAAATACTTTAGTAAAGTACTCTATCTGCTTGTTTTAATGATAAGTTTTTCGGCGATTGCCGGTTCGTACGAAGACTTCTTCATCGCCGTGAAACGCAACGACGGCAGCAGCGTGACCGCATTGATGCAACGAGGCTTCGATCCCAATACACCGGACCCATCGGGCAATGTCGCACTCGTGCTGGCACTCCAGGCAGAGAATCTTGCGGTCGCCGAGGCACTGTTGGCGCGGCCCGATCTGAACGTCAACGCGCTCAATGCGTCCGGCGAGTCGGCCTTGATGATGGCGGCGCTGCGCGGCAACCTGGTCTGGTGCGAGCGGCTGCTGGCGCGCGGTGCGAACGTCAACAAGCCGGGCTGGACGCCGCTTCACTACGCCGCGACCGGGCCCGAACCCAAGGTCGTGAAACTGCTGCTCGACCGCGGCGCCGTGGTGGACGCCGAATCGCCCGACAAGACGACGCCGCTGATGATGGCGGCGCGCTACGGCCCTGAAGAAAGCGTCACGCTGCTGCTGGCGCGCGGCGCCGACCCGAAGCGCATCAATGCCCGCAATATGAACGCCGCCGACTTCGCCCACGGCGGCGGGCGCGAATGGCTCGTGCAGCGCCTCTCGAAATAGGAGGCGCATGCGCCGCGGAATTGCGAAAGCGTGACGCATTGGCGATGTCGGCATTTGCCTGACGGTCCGCATGGGGCAAGGATGACTACCGCTGGGCGCCAGGTCGGCTAAAGTGAACTGGTATCGCAACGCAAGCATTGCCCAGGAGCACGACATGCAAGAGCCCAGGTCGATAGCCAACCCGTTCGAATTGATGATGAATCCGGAGGCCGTGCTTCAGGCCATCGCCCGATCCGACCGGCTCGAGCGCCTGCAGCGTCGAATCTGCCGTCCGCTCGACAAGCCGGTCATCGCGCGCAGCGATTCGGGCAGCAAGTCGATCGATGGCGCGATCGATGCCGAGTCGGATTCCGAGCCCGATGCAGACGATCGCGTTAGTTGATGTTCGACATAAAGTTCGTCATTTAACTATTTGAATATAAACGATGTTGTCGTTGTACGCAGTGTCTGTCTCGTGACTCGACGCGGCCCGATCGCGACTCCGCGCGCATCGGGCGTTGACGGCTGAGGGCAGCCACGCGAGTTGGATGGCATGTTGAGGTGCGCAAGTCCTATTCACTGCCGAAACCATCGCTACGGATCGCGCGCGGCAGATTCCACTTGTAGCGCAGCGACAAGTAGCGCAGTGCGAAGCAGGCCATCAAGGCGATCCAGGTCCGCCAGCCGGACATCCACCCCAGACGCAGGCCGCCCACTTCGATGACGGCCGCGACCAGGGCGGCCAATGCATAGATGTCGCGCTGCAGGATCGCTGGGACCCGGTTGAGCAACACGTCTCGCGCCACGCCGCCGCCGACGGCGGTTGCCACGCCCAGCAGCACGGCGACTTCGGCGTTGTGGCCGAACATGATGGCCTTTTGCGCGCCGGTCACGGCAAACAGCCCCAGGCCCAGGGAATCGAACAGCCTCACGGGGTCGGCGAGGCGAACGACCAGCGCGTTGGCGGCGATCGTCAAGAAGGCCGCGGCCGTGGCGACGGCGAGATAACGCCAATCGGACAGCCCGGCGGGCGGTACGGCGCCGATGGCGAGATCGCGCAATACGCCGCCGCCGCAAGCAACCGTGAAGGCCACGACGATGACGCCGAACCAGTCGAGGCCGCGATCTCTGGCAGCGACGGCACCGCTGATCGCAAAAGCAAATGTGCCGGCCAGATCCAGCGCCGTGAACAGGCTGTGATCATTCACGCCGGCGAGCGTCAATTCATGGACGCTCATTGCGCCGGACACAACCACGCGCCGGCGGCGCTCAGCATGGCCTGCAAACCCGTCTCGAGCGTGGGATGGATCTGCGGCGCGAACTTCGGCGAGTGGTTGCCGGGAATCTTGGCGGCAGTCCCGTCCTGCTCTGCCTGGGCGCACAGCGCCGGGTCGGTGCCGCCGACAAACCAGAAAACATAGGGCACGCCCCAGCTGCGGCCGAAGATGCTGAAGTCTTCGCTGGCCGACGCCGGACTCGGCGCCAGGGAGGCATTCGCGCCAAACTGCAAGACGAGAGCCTCTCCCACCTTCTGCGTGGCGGCCAGGTCGTTTTCGGTCAACGGGTAGCTGTCGATGGCGGTGAACTCGGGGGCTCGCTCGGCACCCGAGGCGTCGCACTCGGCGCAGCAGATGCGCCGGATCGACTTCAGCATGTACTCGCGTGTGTCCTCGCTGAAGGTGCGAATGTTGAGCTTGATCGTGGCTTCGTCCGGGATGATGTTTTCCTTGGTGCCGGCCTGCAGCGAGCCGATCGTGAGCACTGCGGGCTCGGAGGGTGCGATTTCCCTCGAGACGATGGTCTGCAGGCGCAATGTGGTCGCGGCCGCCATGATCACCGGATCGATGGCGCTTTGCGGCTGCGAGCCGTGCGCACCGCGCCCGAACAGCCGGATCTTCAGGCTGTCCGCGGCGGCCAGCGCAATGCCGGGCCGATAGTTCACGGTGCCGGCCGGGCCCGGCATCACGTGCTGGCCGAGGATGATGTCGGGCTTGGGAAAGCGGCCTTCGCCCCAATCGCGCACCATGGCGCTCGCGCCCTCGGCTGTTTCCTCGCCGGGCTGGAATGCGATCATCAGCGTGCCGCTCCAGGCGGACCGATTCGCCGCCAGGATGCGCGCGGCGCCGAGCATCCAGGTCACGTGCATGTCGTGCCCGCACGAGTGGGCGACACCGACCTCGACCCCATCCGCGTCGCGCGCCCTCACGTTGCTGGCATACGGCAGGCCGGTATCTTCGGTCATCGGCAGCGCATCCATGTCGGCACGCAGCATCACGGTCGCTCCGGCGCCGTTCTCGAGCACGCAGACGACGCCGGTCACGCCGACGTTGCGCGTCACCTCGTAGCCACAGGCCTGCATCGCATCGGCAACGATCTTCGCCGTGCGCACTTCCTGCATCGACAACTCCGGATGCTGGTGGATGTCTTTGTAAAGCGCTTCGAGTTCCGTCATCAGGGCAGGATCGGCGCGATCGAGGGCTCGTGTGAGGGCATTCATAGCGGCTCCGGAAGGAATGAAGTGAAGATCAAGGGCGCGCGCTGTCCACACCTGCAGCATGGACTGGGCTCATCGGTTGACGAGCCGGAGAGCGCCTCGAGCCGCCGACGTTACTCCAGAACAAGGTGATTCCAGCGCCGCACGGTGCGCACGCCGACGCCGAAAACCTTCGCCGCCCGGGCGTGCTGTGGATAGCCCATGTCCTCCAATATGGCCGGCCAAATTGGCAGCCCGACCGGCGCATGCCCGAGGCTGTAGGGGCTGAATTTCATCGGCGAGCACCCTCCCGGGTTCTATCGCATACGTACGACAATGTATATACTCCGCGACGGGTTTTGAAGCGACTTATCCACATACTCAGCGCCATTTTGGCACGCCACGCCTGATATTCGATTCTCAGCACGCCGTAGGCAATATGAAGGGCGAGCATGCGCAGCGGCGGCAGTGGTTGAGGCACGGCGAACGCCCAGCGGATCAAGGCCCCCCAGCCGCGCCTTTCTGACGCCCGCCCGAGGTGCTCGAACGCTGCCATCTGGCGCCGTGTGAAGCGCGCCGTGAAGTCAAGCGGGGGCTGGGGCAGGGCCCCAGAGAGGTCGCCGCAGGCGCCGGGAGCAGAGGGCGGGGTACCCGCCCGGGCGTCCTCCTGGACACCCAGCGGGGGCGATTTGGAGTCGCCACGGTGCTTCTCGCGGGCTCGGTCGATCGCCCGCCGAATTCGTATCCTTCGCGCCATCAAGACCTCCTTGCATGCATGCCACAGCCGATCCGTCAAGACGCGATCCAGCCGCACCGGCTGACCTGGCGGGAAGGCGGGCCGGCCCGAACTGGCGGCGGTGGCCTGACCGCGCAGCGGGCAGGGCGCGGGCGCGAGGGCGGGCAGGCCCCGGCCGCTGCTGGCGGCCGGGGCGCGCGAAGCGCGGCCCGCGTAGGGCTTGTCCCATCTAGAACAACGCATCAACAACGGCAACGGCTGCGGCGCTGCTGATGCCATAATGGCGTCATGTTGATAGCATGGTGCCACCAATGGCCACGACAGCGCGACTTCCTGACCCCCTAAAGGCCGAGGCCGACGCCTACGCCGCTCGCCTCGGGATTTCCCTGAATGCGCTGCTGGCGGTGGCGCTGCGGGACTACCTCGACGGTCGCTCGCGTCCGCCGGCTCAGGCCGACGACCGCCTGCCGGCCACCATGCCGGGTCCATCCAGAACAACGCCCCCGAGGCCCCCGAAGAATCCGCGCGCGCCGTGTCCTTGCGGGAGCGGCGAGCAATGGCGGCACTGTCACGGTCGGGCTCAACGCAAGGCATGACGGGGGCTCCCTGTGAGTCGCCGCGGCTGCACTGTGCCCGGCTCGTTGGCGCTGCCGAAGTCGCCGATTCGGCGTAGGTGCTCGACCTGGCTGCGCAGTTCGTCGAGTTCGCGGCGCAAGCTCTCGACGTAGCCGGCCAGAAGGACCGCGTCGTTGTGCGCCTGCGTGTGCACGGCGGATCGGCCCCAGCGGGTCAGCCAGAATAGCGCGAGGAGGACCGCACGCGGGGCCTTGCCGGTGCGGTTGTATCGCTGGATCGTTCGCTGACCGAGCTCGAGGACGCGCGCCACGCGCGCCGGTGGCGGTTGACATAAGTCGTCCATCAGCAAGTGCCAATCTGGCACCTGATGGGGCGCTTGCTCGATGGAGTGAAGCTGCACCTTCATAGGTGCGGCCCCTTCTTGTCATCGTCGCTTACTTGCGACAATGTATATTATGTTAAGTGAAAGATCTGGAGATTGAAATATCGGGCCCGAATCGACCCCAGAGTTGCGCCCATCGCCCGGCACTCGCCGGGTCGGCCCCGGAGTCGCCCCTTCCCGCCGTCAGCACTTGATCGCCTGGCCTTTGCTTGCCGCGAGGAGCGCTGCGCCAATTGCATCGGCGAGTTGCGAGATCGCCCGCTGCTGTCCGCGCGCAAGGTCGATGTAGTCGAGCCCGGGCACCGGTTTCGAGATATCGGCGTGGCAGATGGTGGCGGCGCCTTCACCGCGCACCGACCAGTCTGCTGCAAGCCTTGCCTCTTGATTCGGGATCAGGTCGAAGCGCTGAACCTCGACGCGGATGCGCCATTGCGGCGCCCCATCTGCCGACGCTGCCGCGCGTGGCGGCCCGAGGGACCGGGTCAGACGTTCGACGATGGCGCCGCGGAGTTCGTCGCCAAGCGGCGCGATCCAGCGTTCCTGTTCGAGGACGGCAAGGCTGCCGTCGGGTTTGCGCACGACCCACTGCGGCTGGTCGATCTGTGCCGGCACGACGACCGGCAGCAGTTCCCAGTCCAGTCGAACCTCGGCCGCAGTGCGATCGCCCGCCGTGGGCGGAGGCATCAGCGTGTAGTAGCGCGTCGC
This sequence comes from uncultured Burkholderiales bacterium, assembly GCA_937864005.1. Classification (GTDB taxonomy): domain Bacteria; phylum Pseudomonadota; class Gammaproteobacteria; order Burkholderiales; family Burkholderiaceae_C; genus CAIKUF01. The sequence goes on along the minus strand of CALMIL010000103.1, from coordinate 4,729 downwards.
CGGCGGTGAACTGCAGCCGGTTGCGAGTGCCGAAAGCATCGCCAGCGCGGCGGCCGCGCCGGCAACGCGGCGGCGAACGGAAGTGAAGCCAGGGTTCATCTCTTGGTCTCGCTGCTCAGGCTGGCTGGATCGGGATCGGCCGGCTTGCCGCGCACCAGCGCCTCGGGATGGCGCTGAAGATAGTCGGCCAGCACGCGCAGCGCCTGCGCGGTGCGCCGCATCTCGACCAGCGCCTGGTTCATGTTCTGCTGCATCGGTGCTTCGGACTGCGCGACGTTGCGATCGAGGTTGGCAAGCGTCGTCTGCGCCGAGTTCAGCGTCTTTTGCACGTCGACGAGTGCGCGCTGCGCCTCGGGGGTCAGGAGCTTGATCGTCGCGTTCGCGCTCGCCAGCGTATCCTTCAAGCCGTCGCTCGCCGCGCCCGCGCGCTGCAGGGTCGCCTGCAGTTCCTTGCCGATCTCGTCGAACCTGATCTTGCCGAGGCGGGCAACGATATCGGCGACCTGCGGCTGCAGGTCGGCGAGCGTGCCGCGAATGCTCGGCACCGTCGGCGGCTCGACATTCGCGTCGAGCGTCGCCTTCTCCACCTTGGGCGGGAAGTCGAGCGCGACGTAAAGCTGGCCGGTGAGCAGATTGCCGGTGCGGACCTGGGCTCGCATGCCGGCATCGACGAGGCGCTTCAGGAAGAGCGCGTCGGCCCGCGCCTCGGCGCCCGTGGGCACCTTGAAGGCGCTGCGCACCGAGCCCAGACGCTCCAGGAAGAGATCGGCGGTGACTTCGACCGGGAATCTATCGCTCCCTTCCTTGTTCATCAGCCGCACGCCGCGCACCTTGCCGATCTGGATGCCGAGCATATCCACCGGCGCACCGGCGACCAGCCCGCGCTGCGCCTGCTCGAACACCATGCGGATGCGCTGCGCCGGGCCGTCGGGCGGAGCAAGCGCCGCCTTGCGGGTCGAGAAAAGCTCGAATCGGCTCTCGGCGCCAGCCGGTTCGGCCCTGCCCTCGCCTTCGATATTGGCAAACGCGACGCCGCCCGTGATCAGAGAGATGAGCGACTCGGTATTGAGCTGGAAACCGTTCGCATCGAGCGTCACGTCGATCCCGCTCGTATTCCAGAAGCGCGATCGATTCGTCACGAGCGGCTCGTTCGGCGCTTCGATCAGCACCTGCACGTCGAGCGTGTCGCGCACTGCATCGAGCGCGTAGCCGACGACGCGGCCGACACGGGCGCGCCGGTAGTAGACCGGCGAGCCGACGTCGAGCGACCCGAGTTCGGCGGCATCCAGGTGGAAGATCCGTCCCGGCTCGTCGCGCAGCACGAGCGGCGGCGACTCGAGGCCGGTGAAGTGGGTGCGGCCCTCTTCCGAGGCGCCGGCATCGACACCGATGTAGGAGCCCGAGAAAAGCGTGCCCAGACCGGTTACGCCGGCCAGGCCGACACGCGCCTTGACGACCCAGAAACGGGTATCGTCGACGGCCAGGCTTTCGGCGCTCTTGTCGAGCTTTACCGTCACCATCACCCGCTCGCGATCCGGGCTCAGCGCGACCCGGCTGACCTTGCCGACGGCGACTTCCTTGAAACGTACTTCGGTGCGCCCCGGCTCGAGCCCTTCGGCGGTGCGGAAGGTGATCGTGATCTCGGGGCCGACCGAGGTCAGCGCCCGCACGACCAGGATGGCGCCGACGACGAGTGCCGCGATCGGCACCAGCCAGACGAGCGATACGCGCATGCGCTTGCGGCGCACAACCGTCATCTCCGGGACGCTCGCGCCGGGCTCCTGCGGGGTGTCGGTGGTCTCAGTCATCGGCGGGCCAGATCAGGCGGGGGTCGAAACTCGCCGACGCGAGCATGGTGAGCACGACGACCGCGCCGAATGCGAGCAGCCCGGCGGACGGCTCGACGTTGGCGAGCGCGCCGAAGCGCACCATGCCGACGAGCAGGACGACGACGAAGACGTCGAGCATCGACCAGTGGCCGACCGTCTCGAGCAGCCGGTACAGGCTCGCCCGTTCAATCTGGCGCCAGCGCGAACGGCGCTGCGCGGTGACGACGAGCAGCGCGAGGGCGAGGATCTTCAGGATCGGTACCGCGATGCTGGCGATGAAGACGATCATCGACAACTCCCACGACCCGGTCTTCCAGAGCTCGACGATGCCGCCGAGGATGGTGTGCTGCTCGCGCCCGTAGACGAAGCTCGCGGTGCTCATGATCGGCAGCGCGTTGGCCGGAATGTAGAGCACGGTGGCCGCGATGATGTAGGCGGTGCAGCGCTGCAGGCTGTCGGGCTTGCGCGCATGAAGCGCGAAATGGCAGCGCGGGCAGCGCGCGTCGCCGCCCTTGGCTTGGCTCACCAGCCCGCAGCACTCGCAGCCGAGCAGCCCGAGGGCGCGGCCGGTCGGCACGGCGTCGGGCACCGGCGCCGCGTTCATCGCCGCCCCCGGCGGTGCTTCCAGGCGGCCGGGCGGCAGGCGCATCAGCGCAGCTCCGATGCCCGGCGCCACAGGCCGTGCAGGCCGGCGGCCTGGTTGGCCGCCAGCAAGAAGGTGAGCACCGCATACGAGAAGATGCCGGCGCCCAGAATCACGCTCGCAAGGCCCGCGCTCTTCACGATCGCGACCAGCGCGCCGAACAGGAATACCTCGACCATGCTCCAGTGCGTCACCCAGCGCAGCGCGCGCATCGCCGGCACGAAGCCGCGCACGCGCACCCCGGCGACGAGTGGCAGCAGCACGTACAGGCGCAGCAGAATCACGGCGAGCGGAAAGGCGAATGCGGTTGCGCCCGCCAGCAAGGCAACCAGGTGCTGCCCGGTGACCCAGGTCGAGCGGATCGACTCGTAGAGCGTGACGGGCGACTGCACGCCGGCGACGTTGAGCGTGACGATGTCGGAGACATTGCCGATGATGAAGACCAGCAGCGCGGCGATCGCGAGGGCGAGTTGTCCGTCGACCGTGAGCGCATGCCCGCGGCCGATCATCGAACCGCAGCGCGCGCAGCGCGCCGTCTCGTTGGGGGCCAGCGCGCGCCGCTTGTAGACCGCGTCGCACTCGTCGCAGACGACGAGATCCGGGCGCACGTGGGCGTGCGCCGCCAGGTCGGTACGCTGGTCGAACAGGCCGTAGCCGGTCAGGAGGCGGCGGGTCGTGGCGTCCATGCGTCAGCGTTGCGCGGCCTGGCGCAGGGTCGGCGTGAAACAGAGGACTCGCGGTCTGCGGTACATGGCGTGCGGCGTGCGACACGCGAGCTTGCATGGCCGGCGCAACGCCGTCAACCGGGATTGGCGCCGGCGCAACGCGCGGCGATCACTGCGCCACGGGCTCGGTCCAGCCGCCACCCAGCACCTTGTAGAGGATGACCTCGTTCTGGATCTTGGAAAGCTGCACCTGCACCGTTGCGAGCTGCGTCGTGAACAGCGACCGCTGCGCGTCCAGGACATCGAGAAAGCTCGTCACGCCGTTGCGATAGCGCAGATCGGCGAGCCGAAAGCGCAGTTCTTCGGCCTGCGCCTGCGCGCGCTGCGCATCCAACTGCTGGCCGAGCATGGCGCGTGCGGCGAGGGCGTCGGCGACTTCGCGAAATGCGGTCTGGATCGACTTCTCGTACTGGGCGACACCGATATCGCGGGCTGCCTTGGCGGCATCCAGATTCGCCTGGTTGCGCCCGCCGTCGAAGATCGGCTGCAGGAGCTGGCCGGTAAACGACCAGGCCAGGGTCCCCGAATCGAACAGGCCGAGCAGGTCGCCGCTCGCAAAGCCGGCACTGCCGGTCAGGCTGATGCGCGGGAAGAATGCGGCGCGCGCCGCGCCGATATTGGCATTCGCCGCGCGCAACTGCTGTTCGGCCTGGCGGATGTCGGGCCGGTGCGTCAGCAGCTCCGACGGCAGCCCGGCCGGCAGGTCCGGGCCGACCTGCGTGCCGACGAGCCCGGCGTCGGGCGCGAGGTCGAGCTTGACCGGTGCGCCGACGAGCAGCACGAGCGCGTTCTCGTCCTGCGCACGCATGCGCGCCAGCGCCGCCTGCGCGACGCGCGCCCCCTCGACGAGCGAGCGGGCCTGCGCGATATCGAGCTCGGAGGCGACGCCGTTGTCGAACTTGAGCTGCGTGAGCTGCAGCGAGACCTCGCGTGTCTGGCTGGTACGGATCGCGAGCGCGAGTTGCTCGTTGTCCGCGAGCACGCTGTAGTAGGCGTTCGCGACCGCGGCAACGAGCGTGATCTGGGCCGAGCGGCGCGCCTCCTCGCTCGCCAGGTAGAGCTCGAGGGCGGCGTCGGACAGGCTCTTCACGCGGCCGAAGAAGTCGAGCTCGAACGACGCCAGCGACAGGCCGGCGACGTAGGACGAAGTGATGCCGCCGCCCGCATTCGTGAGCCGGTTCCCGACCACGCCGAGGTTGAAATTGGGCACCTGGTCGGCGCGCCGGATCTGGTAGACCGCCCTCGCCTGCTCGATATTGGCCACCGCGACGCGCAGGTCGCGGTTGTTCTGCAGCGCGAGCGCGATCAGGCCCTTGAGCCGCTCGTCGCCGAAGAACTGCTGCCACGGAATGTCCACCGCCGCGCGGCCGGCGGCAGCCGAGGCGGCCGCAGCCGGCGCGAGCGGTGCCGAGGCGGGAAGACTCGGCGGCGGCGGATAGTTGTCGGCAACCGGCAGCGCGGGCCGTTCGTACTCGGGCGCGAGCGAGACGCAGCCGCCAAGCAGCGTACCGGCCAGCGCGGCGAGCGCGGCG
>CALMIL010000102.1 GCA_937864005.1 uncultured Burkholderiales bacterium | reverse complement strand
AGAAAGAGCGTCTCCGATTTGCCATCGACGCGGCGCGCGAGCGCCGGCACGACGCTCGCGTCGGCGCCGAGCGCGGCGAGCTTCTTCAGCAGCGCCGGGGTCGCATTGCCGTCAGCGCCGATGCCGACCGCAACCGGCATCAGCTTGTGCGAAACGGCCTTGTCGTCGGCCTGCGCCGCGATGCCGGAGATGTGCACCGCCAGCCGGCGCGGCGTCGCATACGGCGTCAGCGCCGAATGCGCGCCGGCCAGCCCCTGCGCGTGCAGCTCGCGCGCGAGGATCGCCGCGAACGCCTCGCCGAGCGCCTTCAGCGCCTTCGGCGGCAGCTCCTCGACGAACAGCTCGACAAGCAGGTTCTTCGTGCCGGCCGTCATGCCTGGGCCGCCTTCTCGAGCTGCGCCTGCACCTCATCGGCCCAGGCGCGCGGCGCCATCGGAAAGCCGAGCCGCGCGCGGCTGTCCAGATAGCTCTGCGCGACGGCGCGCGCCAGCACCCGGATGCGGCCGATGTAAGCGGCACGCTCGGTGACGCTGATCGCGCCGCGCGCGTCGAGCAAATTGAAGGTGTGCGCCGCCTTGAGCAGCTGCTCGTAGGCCGGCAGCGCGAGCTGCGCGTCCATCAGCTTCGTGCTCTGCGCCTCGTGCGCGGCAAAGGCCTGCAGCAGGAAGCCGACGTCGCTGTGCTCGAAGTTGTAGGTGCTTTGCTCGACCTCGTTCTGGTGGTAGACGTCGCGGTAGGTCAGACCTTCGGTCCAGACCAGGTCGAAGACGTTGTCCACGCCCTGCAGGTACATCGCGAGGCGCTCGAGGCCATACGTGATCTCGCCGGTGATCGGCCGGCAGTCGATGCCGCCGACCTGCTGGAAGTACGTGAACTGGGTGACTTCCATGCCGTTGAGCCACACCTCCCAGCCCAGGCCCCAGCAGCCGAGCGTCGGGTTCTCCCAGTCGTCCTCGACGAAGCGGATGTCGTTCGCCTTCAGATCGAAGCCGAGCGCCTCGAGCGAGCCGAGGTACAGATCGAGGATGTCGGCCGGAGCCGGCTTCAGGACGACCTGGTACTGGTAGTAGTGCTGCAGCCGGTTCGGGTTGTCGCCGTAGCGGCCGTCCTTCGGCCGGCGGCTGGGCTGCACGTAGCCCGCCTTCCACGGCTCGGGGCCGATCGCGCGCAGAAAGGTCGCGGTGTGGCTGGTGCCGGCCCCGACCTCCATATCGTAGGGCTGCAACAGCGCGCAGCCCTGGTCGGCCCAGTACGACTGCAGGCGCAGGATGATTTGCTGGAAGCTCAGCATGAAAGAGACTTGTCGCGCAAAGTGCGAAGTTTACGGGCCCGCGCATCGGGCACCGAGCCGGGCATGCGTCGCGCCGCGGCGGTCAGCCGCGCCGGCGCAGGGCGAGCAGCAGCGCGGCGGCGACGATCGCCAGCGGCCACAGCCCGGCCACCGCGAGCCAGCGCGCGTAGGGCGTCGCGCCGATCCGGCCTTCGACCTTCGCGTCGAGCGTCGCCTGCACGAGCGGCGGCAGGCGCGATACGACGCGGCCGTGGTGATCGACGACCGCCGTCGCGCCGGTATTCGTCGATCGGATCACCGGGCGCTCGAACTCGAGCGCGCGCATCTGCGAGAACTGCAGGTGCTGGTCCTGCACCAGCCGGGGGCCGAACCAGGCGAGGTTGCTGACGTTGACGAGAATCGTCGCCGCATCGGCGCCGACGACGCTCTCGACCATATCCTCGCCGAACAGGTCCTCGAAGCAGATCAGCGGCCGCAGGCGCTGGCCGCCGGCATCGAACGCGGCGCTGCTGCGCCCGCGCGCCTGATCGCCGAGAGGAATGTTCATCAGGTCGACGAACCAGCGAAAGCCGGGCGGAACGAATTCGCCGAACGGCAGCAGGTGGCGCTTGCCGTAGTGGTACTCGCGGCCCGGCGCGTCGCCGGCGATGCCGACGACCGAATTCACATAGCCGTCGTCGGCGTTGCCGAGGAAGATTCCGACCAGCAACGCGCGGCCTGGCGCCGCGAACGGCCGCGCCAGCTCGTCCCAGTACGTGCCCGCGAGTTCGCTGCGGGTGAAGGGAATCACCGACTCCGGCGCCACGACGAGCGCGCCGCGCGCGGCGTCGATCTGGCGCAGCAGCGACTGCAGGTGCGCGCCCATCAGGGCCGGATCGAATTTCAGGTTCTGCGCGATATTCGGCTGCAGCAGGCTCACGTCGAGCTCGCCGCTCGAGCGCGTAAACCCGGAAGGCAGCAGTTGCGGCGCGACGAATACGGCCGCCGCGACGGCCACGATGCGCAACCGGGCGCGCACGCCGATCGGCCGCAGGCTCGCCGCCAGCGCCGCGGCGAGAAACGCGGCCAGCGCGCACAGTCCGTAGACGCCGATCCACGGCGCCCACGCGGCGAGCGGCCCGGCGGCATGCGCATAGCCCGACGCGATCCACGGAAAGCCGGTGAAGAAGACGCCGCGCGCCAGTTCGGCGAACAGCCAGCAGGCTGCGAAGCGCAGGGCATCGGCGAGCGGCGCGCCACGCCTGCAGCGCGCGAAGAGCCAGAGCGCGGCGGCGTAGTACAGCGCGAGCAGCGCCGCCAGCGCGAAGACGGCGAGCGCCGCGAGCCAGGCCGGCATGCCGCCGTAGTCGTGCATGCTGATATAGAGCCACCACAGCCCCGACACCAGCCAGCCGACGCCGAACAGCCAGCCCAGCGCCGCGGCGCGCCACGCGCCACCCTCGACGACAAGGCCGGCGAGCACCGCGAGCGCGGCGATCTGCAGCCACCACAGTTCGAACGGCGCGAACGAAAAGGTCTGCGCCGCCCCGGCCAGCAGCGCGACGAGCCGGATGAGCGCGCTGCGCATCAGCGTGCGTCGGGCGCCGTCAGTCGCCGAGCTCGGGCTCGTCCGCCGCGGCGCGCGTGACCTTGAACCAGCGCACCGCGCCGCCACGCGCGAGCATCACCGAGAAGACGAGGCCGCCGACCTCGGCCGATTCGCCGCGCCGCGGCACGTGGCCGAGTTGCTGGGCGACGAAGCCGCCGATGGTGTCGAACTCGTCCTCCGGCAGCGCGGTCTCGAACGCCCGGTTGACGACGGCGATCGGTGTATCGCCGGCGACGCGCTGACTGCCGTCGGCAAGCGTGTAGATGCTGCTCTCGCCGTCCTTCTCGTCGAATTCGTCCTCGATCTCGCCGACGATCTCCTCGAGCACGTCCTCGATCGTGATCAATCCGGCCGTATTGCCGAACTCGTCGATCACGATCGCGAGGTGGTTGCGGTTCGTGCGGAAGTCGCGCAGCAGGTCGTTCAGGCCCTTCGACTCGGGAACGAATACCGCCGGGCGCAGCAGCATGCGCAGGTTGATCTGCGGCGCGCGCTGCACCTTGAGCAAATCCTTGGCCATCAGGATGCCGATGATGTTGTCGCGCGAATCCTCGTAGACCGGAAAGCGCGAGTGCGCGGTCTGGATCACGCTGTGCAGCAATTGCTCGTAGGGCGCGTCGATCGACAGCAGGTCCATGCGCGGCGCGGCGACCATCGCGTCGCCCGCCGTCAGGTCGGCCATCCGGATCACGCCTTCGAGCATCTTGCGCGATTCGGGCTCGATCAGCTCGCGGTCTTCGGCTTCGGCGAGGCTCGAGATCAGTTCGTCCTTCGAATCCGGCCCCGGCGAGAGGAACTCGATCATGCGGGCGAAGAGCGTGCGCTTGTCGACCCGCTTTTCGCGCTTTCGGCCGCCGCGCGACAGCGCGTTGCGCTCGACATGTTTTTCCGCGTGCCGGTCGGCGTTCTT
>CALMIL010000101.1 GCA_937864005.1 uncultured Burkholderiales bacterium | reverse complement strand
TCGAAGCCTGCCCGTCCATCGGTCTCGGCGGCGCTGCGCATGGCGCGCCGGGCCTGGGCGCTGCAGCACGTCGATTCGCCGAAGTCGATCGCCCTCGCGAAGACGGCGCTCGCGCTCGCGCTGGAGCGGGCGGATATCGCTGCCGAAGGCTGGGCCCGGCTCGTGCATGGCTTTCACAGCCTCTACTTCGCCACTCCCGTCGAGGCCGCGCCCGAACTGACCCGTGCCCGGGTGTGCTTCGAGGCGAGCGGCGACCGTGCCGGCGCGATCCTCGCCGAGGCCGGCCTGGCGCGCGGCCTGTGGCGCTCGGGCCGCAGCCGCGAAGCGCTCGAGAAAGTGCTCGCGCTGCGCGACGAGGGCCTGCAAGTCCTCGGCCGCGACCTGAGCGGCATCCTGCTCAATACGATCGCCGGCTGCTATTCGGCGCAGGGCCAGTCGGAGCAGGCTTTTGCCTACATGTACCAGGCGCTGCGTGGCGCCGGGCCGCGGCAGGGACACGGCTTCGACGCGGTGCTGCACTGCAACCTGGCGCACGAATTGCTGCAGCTTGGCGATTGCCCGGAGGCGCTGCGCCACATCGATCAGGGGATAGAACGTTGCGCCGGGCTCGTCAATTCGCGCCTGCTCGCGGTGCTGCTGATCAACCGCATCATCTGCCTGATCGAACTCGGGCGGCCGGCCGAGGCGCTGCCCGATATCGAGCGCGTGCTCGAGCTGCCGACCGACGAGAGCGGGCGCGGCACGATGAGCTCGCATTTCGAGACCTTCGCGATCGCGGCGTTTCGCGCCGGAGAGACAGCGCTCGGCCATGAGCTGGCGCAGCGCGCGGCAGACGCACCGCAGACGCCGCTCGCCGACGAGCAGGTCGAACGCATCGTCGCTGCCGCCCTCGATGCGCAGCACCGCGGCGAGATGGCGGCGGCGGCGGACCACCTCGACGAGGCCCTGCCGCTCGTCGGTGCGGGCGAAGGCGGCATCGCCGCCGAAGGCCTGAGCCTGCGCACGCGCTGCCTGTACTTCCTCGCCCAGGCCGACTTGCACGAGCGGCGCGGCGAGCAGGCGCGCGCGCTCGAGGCGCTGCGCGCCTGGCAGCGCGTGCATCAGGAGCGCGCGCAGCTTGCGTCGCGCGCACGCTACCAGGCGGCCGCGCTGCACACCGAGCTGCTCAGGATGCAGCACCAGCTCGAGGACAGCATCGCCCGGCGCCGCCGCACGGAACGCGCGCGCGCCGAGCTCGAGGCGGTCAACCAGACGCTCTCGAGCAAGATCGAGGAGGTGCAGTCGCTGCAGGAAGCGCTGCGGCAGCAGGCGACGCGCGACTTCCTGACGGGGCTCTTCAATCGCCGGCATCTGAACGACGTGCTGCCGCCGATGCTCGCGCTCGCGGCGCGCGATCGCCAGGCGCTCGCCGTCGCGATCATCGACCTCGACCACTTCAAGGCGGTGAACGACGCGCACGGCCACGCCGCGGGCGACGCGATGCTCACCGCGCTCGGCGAACTGCTCGTCAAGCAGGGGCGCAAGAGCGACGTCGCGTGCCGCTACGGCGGCGAGGAATTCTGCCTCCTGATGCCGCGCACCGACGCCCAGGCCGCGCGGCGCAAGCTGGTCGAGCTGCTGCGCATCTGGCGCGGCATGGTCTTCCGGTTCGACGGCGCGACGCTCGTCGGGCAGACCTTCTCGGCCGGCGTGTGCGATTCGCGCGGCCGTCCGCAGGCGATGGCCGCGCTGCTGAAGGCCGCCGATGACGCCTTGCTCGCCGCCAAGCAGCTCGGCCGCGCGCGCGTGCTCAGCGCCTCCGACCCGGCACCGCGACAGTCGGCGTAGCCATCCCGA
>CALMIL010000100.1 GCA_937864005.1 uncultured Burkholderiales bacterium | reverse complement strand
GACGTCCTCGAGTGGTTCAAATCGAAGGGGTCGGGCTATCAAACCCGCATCAATGCCGTGCTTCGTGCGTTCCGCGACGCGTCAGCCTGACCAGTAGCGTTCAGCTGACGCGCCGCGCTTGCGACATAAGCCGCCGAGGCGGGCCGCGTGGGGCGAACCCTGTTGGACTGAACTGGCGAAGTGTGTGTCTTTCATCGTTCCATCCGTCGCTGCACACGGGCAAGGGCGCCGCCGCAAGCGTTCGCAAGTGGCTCGAGCAACATGGAGTTGTCCCATGAACATCATGACCTTGGACGGATACAGCGCGAAGATCGAATACGACGCTGAACTGGACATGTTTCGCGGCGAGATCCTTGGCCTTGCCGGCGGAGTCGACTTCTACGGCAAGAATCCGAAGGAGCTGCGGGCCGAGTTCAAGAAGTCGCTGCAGGTATTCCTGGAGGTGTGCCGCGAGAAGGGTATCGAGCCGCGGCGCAACTACTCCGGCAGGTTCAACCTGCGCATTTCGCCGGAGCTTCATGAGCAGTTGGCGATTGCTGCTCAAGCAGAGGGGAAAAGCATCAATGCCTTGGCACAGGAGGCGCTGAAGCAGCGCGTCGCGGCGTGAGGCCGACGGCGCGCCCATCGGTGCTGCGTGCCGTCTTCGGCGGCCGATGAGCCGCAAGTTCAGGCGGCCGGCAATGTCCGAGTCTCGACGAATCCTGTCCCGCTTTGACGCTTCGTTCGCTCCTCCGGCGAAGTTCCTCTTTGGTGACGCGGCCAGCCCGTATCTCACGCGGCTGCGATCCGAGTTCGGCCTCGATGGCATCGTATCCGTCGCGAGTGGCGAAGGCGACCTCGAGCGCGTGCGCAGGGTAGTCCACTGGGCAAGCGGTCTATGGGAGCATGACGGCGGGAACGTCCCGGCCAGGAACGATCCCCTCTCCATCCTTCGGGAGGCCGCGGAGGGGAAACGATTTCGATGTGTCGAGTTCTCCATCGTCCTGGCCGGCGCGCTGGCCGCGCTCGGCTATCGGTCCCGGACGTTGAGTCTCATGACGGCCGATGTCGAAACGCGCGAGTTCGGGGCGGGCCACGTGGTCGCGGAGGTCCAACTTCCGGATTGCGGGACGTGGGTGATGCTTGACGCAGAGTTCGATGCCGTGCCGCTGGTGCGGCAGCGTCCGTCGAATGCGGTCCAGCTCGCGGATGCACTTTGCTTCGATCCGGACGCGGTCGAGATCCTGTCGATGTCGGTGAAGGCGCAGGCCGACTATGTCGGGTGGATCGAGCCGTACCTGCACTACTTCAGCGCTGCGCTGGACAATCGATACGACGTCAAGCGCGAGACGGGAGTCGTTCGCGTGGCGCCGACCGGATCGAGCGAGCCGAGGGTGTTCCAGCGCGTCCATCCGCTGCCGGCTGCCACGCTGTTCACTCATCACCCTTGTGTTCTCTATCCGGCGCTTGCGTGATGGGAAATTTGCGGACGCGGCAGTCCTCGCGCCATCGTAGACGGTGCCGGACCCGCGGGGCATCGGTCCGAGAATCGCAACCCCGTTGTGGCGCTCGTTGCCGTGCTCCGCTTCACTGCGGGCTCGGGGCGGAAAGGTCCTTTTCATTCGTCAGGTCGTGAATGGAGCAACCACCCCTTGCCTGCGAAGAGTTCCTGAAGGCATTTCACGCGATCCGGCCTGGCCTCACACCGCGGGCGTTCGCAAACACCCCTGCTCGCTGCGGCGAGTCGACATGGGCGTCGTCGTATGCCGCACTGATCCATGAGGTTCCAACCGTGCCCTCGCCGTTGCGGGTTCTCGACCTTGCGTGCGGGGACGGCCATCTCCTGGGCCTTCTTGCCGATCGGCGACAACATAACCTGAGCCTTCATGGCATCGACTTCAGCCATGCGGAGTTGCAACTTGCGCGACGCGCCCTCCCTGCATCGGTGAGTCTCATCGAGGGCAAAGCCCAGAACCTTCCATTCCGCGAGGAAGGCTTCGAAATCGTGACTTGCCACTTGGCGCTGATGCTCATGGGCTCGGTCGATCGCGTTCTCGATGAAGTCCATCGCGTACTCGCGCCCGGAGGAAAGTTCGTGGCCGTCGTCGGGGCCGAAGCGCCGCCGTCGCTGCCATTGGATGCCTACAGAGCACTCTTCGAGATCTTTCCCCGGCACGAGTCAAAGTTGGGCGTTCGATTTGGCGACAAGCGCCTTCGCAGCGACGGCGGGATCTTCGAACTGCTGGCCGGTCGCTTCTTGCCGCCGCGTCAGCAGACGTTGAGCATCACCCGTCGCCTGACGCCGGAAGAAGGTTGGTTGTATTTCCTCGACATGTACGATCTTGCTCTGCTTCCTCCCGATGCGCTCGGCTTCGTACGCCAACACTATCTCTCTTCGCTCGCGGTGCGGTCCGAGCCACAGGAACCGCTTGTCTACTACGAGCAGCTACGGCTGTTCGTCGCCATCGCGGCCTGAACCTCGACATTGACGGTGCAGCAGCGATGAACGACTCCGCGGAGTGGCCATCATGCAGGACGTCCTGACCGTCGACCGCCTCGAAGTGCTGGTCGTCGTCGACAACGCGACCGACAGCCTGTCGTCGAACCCGAAGAACGTGATTCCGGAATGGACCGGTCTGCTGACGGGCGGGCGCATGCGCCTCGTCTCCGGGCGCGGCACGTGCTGCGCGCACCATGGGCTGTCGCTGCTGATCACCGCGCATCGCGGCAGTGAATCGCACACGCTGCTGTTCGACGCCGGCCCGGAAGGCGCGACCTTCCTGCGCAACGCGGCCGTCCTCGGCATCGACTTCGGCGCGGTGGACGCCGTCGTGCTCTCGCACGGGCACTGGGATCACGCGGGCGGCCTCGTCGCCGCGCTGCGAGCGGTTGCCGATGCACGCGGTGCGGGCACCCCATGCTTCGTGCACCCGGGCATGTTCGCCGAACGCGCGACGCGGTGGTCAGATGGCAACTACCTTCCGTTCGAGCCGGTGCCGAGCCCGGCGCAACTCACCGAGGCGGGGGCCAACGCCATCAGCACCCGGGAGGCGCGGGTTGCGGCAGCTGGCGCGTTCTACATCAGCGGCGAGGTGCCGCGCGTCACGGCCTACGAGACCGGTCTGCCGGGCCACGTGCGCGGCAACGGCGACGGGAACGGCTGGGAGCCCGACCCGCTCATCATCGACGAGCGCTTCGTCTCGGTGCACGTGAAGGACAAGGGGCAGTTCATCTTCTCAGCGTGCTCGCACGCCGGTCTGATCAACGTGCTGACGCATGCGCGCGAGCTGTTTCCCGCGGTGCCGCTCTACGGCGCGATGGGCGGCCTGCACCTGTCCGGCGCGACCGAGAAGATCATTCCGGACACGATCCGCGACCTGCAGACTTTCGGCCTGCAACTGATTGCGCCGGGCCACTGCACCGGATGGCGGGCGCTGACGGCGCTGGCAGGCGTGTTCGGCGACGCGCTCGTGCCGTCGGCGGTCGGCAAGAAATACCTGATCTGAGACGCGCTGGACTGCAAGGGCGGGAGAAAGTGAATAATTCCTCCCGCCATGCGGATTCTCAGCTCAGAACTGTGGATAGGTATTGGTGCGAAATACGTCGCGCGGCAGCGGCGGCGCGATGTATATCTTGGTTTTCGATGTGATGTGCATCGGCGCGTCGGGTTTCCAGTTGGCCCTGGCACGTGCCCCGGCAACCGAATGTATTGCGCGCGCGGGAGCCTGGCCGGCGATATGCGCCTTGGCGAGTACGTCATTCGCAAAATAGCGGACGCGCTGGGCGGCCGTCTTGGCACGGACGATCTTCCCTGCCTTGACGAGGGCCTCGGCAGCGCGGCGGACCTGTTCCGGAGAGTATCCGGTCAGCTCGCTTGCGCCAAACCCGGCAGGATTTGCGGAGAGTTCGATGAGTTTGAGATGGAAATTGGTTTGCAGGTGTGAATCAGTCATGCTGCGCATTATACACGAATATATTTCCGATGCAACCGTCGAGGTAATTCCGGTAGGATGGGAAGGAAATACAGGCAAAATCGCGTGAACGGTGGACCATTTCCAGCCGCAAATTCCGGCCAGCACGACGCGGCGGCGAGGATGAAATTCTCGATCGGGGCGACCCTGGTTCGCGCCTTCATCGCCTGGCTGCTGATCCTCGGGCTGGCGATCGGCAACGGCGTCCTGCGCGAAGCGGTGCTCGTTCCGGCGCTCGGCGCGAGGCCGGGGCTGATGCTCAGCGGCGCGATCCTGTCGGCGTGCGTGCTTGCGGTCGCGCTGCTGTTCGCGCCGCGCCTCGGGGCGGTCTCGAGGCGACGCGGTCTCGCCATCGGCATCTTCTGGCTCGTGCTCACGCTCGGCTTCGAGTTCGGCTTCGGCCGCGCCGTTGCGCACAAGACGTGGGCGCAGTTGCTCGAAGCCTATACGTTTCGGGATGGCAACCTGTGGCCGCTCGTGCTGCTGGTCATCGTCTTCGCGCCGCTCTTCGCTGCCTGGCTGCGGCGCCGGCATCGTTGACGGCCGCCGCCGGTGCGGCGTGGATTCAGGCCGCGAGGGCGCGGGCCTGCGACGGCGGCGCGTCCACCGGCGGGGCGGCCGGCGTTTCGCCCCATTCGCGCCATCCCTCGCCGAACAGTTCGACCGGATGCTGGGTGCGCTCCGAGCCATTGCCGCACAGCATTGCGTTCACCGAGCAATAACGGTCGCAGCCCCAGCAGGTTCGCTCGGGATGCGCGGGGGAATCGGGGAACTTCCTGGCCATCGCTCGCTGACGGATGACCAAGCATAGCACATAACATGCAAAACACATACTTCTTTTAAGCGGGATTCGAACCGGGCGCCGAATCGGCCGGCGCACGCCGCGCGAAGGCTGGGGTGTGGGCAGGGTGGGCCGGCGCCGTGGCGGTCGCGCCCCGAATCGTCTGCTATCTTCGTCCCGATGGGTCCATCGACTTCGTGCTGGAAGAAGCGGCTGATCGTCGCCGCGGCCGTGCTCGCGCTGCTGATCGGCGGCGGCTACGCGGCGCTCGTGGTCGCCTTCCCTCCCGAACGGATCGCCGCATTGGCCGGGGATCAGGTCAGCGCACGCACCGGGCGCGATTTCCGGATCGACGGCAAGCTGTCGTGGCGCGTGCTGCCGCGGATCGCCGTCGTCGCCGACCGCCTCGTGCTCGGCAACGCGCCCTGGGGTTCGCGCAAGGAGATGGCGCTGGTTCGGCGCGCGGCCTTCGAACTCGAACTCTGGCCGCTGCTGCGGGGCGATATCAGAATCGGCAGCGTCGAACTCGACGGCGTCGACCTGCTGCTCGAGGTCGATCGCAACGGCGAGGGCAACTGGGTCCTCGCGCCGGCGGGGCAGGGCTCGGCGGGCTCGGCGGGCTCGGCCGGCGACGGCAGCGGCTCGCGTTCGTTCGAGCTCGAGGCGCTTCGCCTGCGCGATGCGGTGGTCACCTATCGCGATGCGCGCAACCCCGGCGCGCCGCACACGCTGGCGCTCGGCAAGTTCGATCTGGACCGCAACGCGGCCGGCAACCGGGTCGATGCGCAGTGGACGCTGCAGAAGCAGGACTGGCGCGCTGCGGGGCAGATCGGGCCGATCGCCGGCTTGCTGGCCGACGCCGGCGAGTGGCCGTTCGATCTCGAACTGACGACCAGCGGCGCGCGCATCGCGGCGAAGGGGCAGCTTCTGCGCGGCAGCGCGCCACCCGCCGCGCGGCTGAGCCTGGACGCCAAGGTCGACAAGCCGGCCGCGCTCGCACCCTGGCTCGCGGCGGCCGAGCGCGTGCCGTTGCCGATCGAGCTGAAATCGGCGATCGCCGCTTCCGGCGATTCGGTGCGGGCCGATCCGCTGACGCTATCGGCCGCCGGGCAGACGCTGGCCGGACGCGCGACGTGGCGCGGTGGCGATCCGTGGCGGCTCGATGCGAGCCTGAAGGCGGGCACGATCGACCTTGCCGGCGTGCTGCCCAAGGGCGCGGCGCGCGGCTCGGGAGCGGCGACGTCCGGGGCTGGCGCGGGCCCGCTGTTCGGCGACGACAAGCTGCCGTTCGACGACCTGCCGAAGGCCATCGCCAGGGTCGATCTGCACGTCGATCAACTGCGGCTGCCCGATCTGCCGCCGCTTTCGGCGGTCACGGCGAAGATGAATCTCGAGCCCGGCGTGCTGCGCGTCGACCCGCTTGCCTTCGGCATCGCCGGCGGCAAGCTGCAGGCCGGCGTCACGCTGCGGCCCGGTGCGGTGCCGAAACTCGAATTGAAGGCCGACGCGAGCGGCCTGTCGGCCGAGGTTCTGGCGCGTGCGGCGGGCCGCTCGCAGGTCGGCGGCGGCCGGGTGCAGCTCGCGACCGCGCTGGCGATGAGCGGCAGCACGCCGCGCACGCTCGCGGCGAGCGCGACCGGCGATCTGCTGCTGTCGGTGAAGGACATGACGCTTGCCGAGGGGGCGCTGCCGATCGGCTCGAACCTGTTGCCGCGTCTGCTGCAGATCGTCCAGCCCGAGCGCGGCGCGGCGAAGGTGACGACCGTCGAATGCGCGGTCGCGCGGCTGCCGCTGAAGGACGGCGTCGCGACGGTCGATCGCTCGATCGCGGCCGAGACGAGCGAGCTGACCTTCTCCGCCTCCGGCCGCATCGACCTGCGCGATCAGACGCTCGAGCTCGCGATCCGCCCCGGCACGCGCAAGGCGCTCGGCGTCAATCCGGCGCAACTGGCTTCGCTCGTCGTCGCGAAGGGACCGATTCGCGACCCCAAGCTCGCGCTCGACGCCAAGGGCGCGGCGAATCTGGCGCTCGCCATCGGTGCGGCGGCGGCCACCGGCGGCTGGTCGGCGCTGGCAAGCGGCCTCGCCGGCCCGGCGCCCGACCCGCATCCCTGCGTCTTTGCGTTGACCGGGGTCGAGGCAAAGGCGCCGGCCGCGCCGGCCGGCGCGAAGCCGGGCCAGAAGCAGCCCCCCGCCGGGCCCGAGGATCTGCGCAAGCTGCTGCGCGGGATCTTCAAGTAGGCGGCAGGCGCAGCGCCGCGGCGTCGATCGCCGCCCGCAACGCGCGCAGATCGGCCTGCACCGCAAACTGCGGAAACTCGGCGACGACATTGGGCGGCGGGTGGATCAGAAAGCCGGCGTCCGCCGCCAGCAGCATGCCGGTATCGTTGTACGAATCGCCGGCTGCGATGACGCGGTAGTTCAGGCTCTTGAACGCCTGGACGGCGCGCCGCTTCTGGTCGGGCTGGCGCAGCCGGTAGCCGGCGACGAAGCCGTCGGCATCGATCTCGAGACGGTGGCACAGCAATGTCGGCCGGCCGAGCTGGCGCATCAGCGGGTCGGCGAACTCGTAGAACGTATCGGACAGGATCACGACCTGGTAGTGCGCGCGCAGGTCGTCGAGGAAGGCCTTCGCGCCGTCCAGCGGCGCCATCGCGCCGATCACCGCCTGGATATCGGCGAGCCCGAGCCCGTGCTCGCGCAGCAGCGCGAGGCGAAACCGCATTAGCTTGTCGTAGTCGGGTTCGTCGCGCGTCGTGCGGGCGAAGGCGGCGATGCCGGTGCGGTTGGCGAAGGCGATCCAGATCTCGGGGACGAGGACGCCTTCGAGATCGAGGCAGACGAGGTGCATGGGAGGGGCTCCGGACGGACGCGGCGATCGTAGCGCAGGGCCTGCGTGCGGCCCGCGATTTCCCGCTTGACAATCCCCGACGTTTGTATACAGTGTCCAGTACGCATTCAGCGCACGTCTCGCCGGAGGCCCTCCTTGCCACCCTCGCTCAAGCCAGTCAAGCGCCAGGCCGCGCTCGGCGACCAGGTCTACCAGGCGCTGCAGACGCATCTGCGCAGCGGCGCGATCGTCGCCGGGCAGCCGCTGCAGGAGGTGCAGCTCGCCGAGCGGCTGGGCGTCTCGCGCACGCCGGTGCGCGAGGCGATGATGCGGCTGTCGAGCGAAGGCCTGCTGTCCACGGTCGGACGCAGCTACGTCGTTCCGGCACTGACGATCGACGACGTCGACGAGATCTACGAAATCCGCTTTCTCGTCGAGCCGGCGGCGCTGCGCCGCGTCGCCGCGCGCACGCGCGACGCCGCCGTGCGCGCACCGATCGACGCCGCGCTGGCCGATGCGATCGCCGCCGACGCGGCGGACGATGCGGCGCGCTTTCGCGACGCCGCGGCGCGCTTTCGCGGCGCCTGGCTCGCGCTCGTCCCGAATGCGCGGCTGGTGCGCGTCGTCGAGCAGTACGCCGACCACATGCAGCAGATCCGGGTCCTGACGCTCGACGATGCAGGAGTGCGCGCGATCGTGCTGCGCGGCCTCGAGGGCGTCGCCGCGGCGCTTGCCAAGGGCGACGGCGAGCGCGCCGCCGCGGCGATGGAAGACAACCTGCGCGAAGCGCGCAAGGCATTCATCGCCGCCGCCGCGCTCGGCGACGCGCCGCCGCCCGGCGCGCCGGCGCCGGTCAAGACGCAGGCCGACGGCAACGGCAGCGGCAAGCGCCACGCGCCGCGCGCCGCCCAGACTGCGCGTGCCGCGCGCAGTACGAACCCGGGCCGACGCAGCGCAGCGTCGGCCTCTTCTCGGAGCAATGCATGAACTATCTCGCCGAAATTCCCTATGGTGCCTACTGGAGCACGCCATTCACGCGCTGGCAGGGCAGCTTTGCCGGCCTGCACAGCGTCGAGTTCGCGGCCCACGTCGCGAAGCGCGAACTGGCGCGGCGCAAGATCGACCCGTCCGGGTTCGACTTCGCGGTGCTCGGCATCTCGGTGCCGCAGAAGCAATCGTTCTATGGCGCGCCGTGGCTTGCCGGCCTGATCGGCGCCGGCAAGGTCGGCGGGCCGACGCTGATGCAGGCCTGCGCGACCGGCGTTCGCACGCTGCTCGCCGCGGCGCAGGAGATCCAGTGCGGCATGGCGCAGAGTGCGCTCGTCGTCAACTGCGACCGCACCTCCAACGGCCCGCACCTGTACTACCCGAACCCGCGCGGCCCGGGCGGCACCGGCGCGGCCGAGGACTGGGTGATGGACAGCTTCGGCTGCGACCCGCTCGGCGGCCATTCGATGCTGAAGACGGCCGAGAATGTCGCCGCCAAGCTCGGCGTCTCGACCGCCGAGCAGCACGAAGTCGTGCTGCGCCGCGAGCAGCAGTATCGCGACGCGCTGGCCGACAACAGCGCCTTCCTGCGCCGCTTCATGACGCTGCCGTTCGAGGTGCCGGCGCCCGGCTACAAGAAGACCGCGGCGACGATCGAGGGCGACGAGGGCATCAACCATTCGACGCCCGAAGGCCTTGCCAAGCTGCGCCCGGTGCTCGATGGCGGTACCGTGACCTTCGGCGGCCAGACGCATCCGGCCGACGGCAATGCGGCGATCGTCGTCACGACCCGCGAACGCGCGCGCGAGCTGTCGGCCAACCCGAAGATCGCGGTGCGGCTGCACGGCTTCGGACTCGCGCGCGCCGAACTCGCGCACATGCCCGAGGCGACGGTGCCGGCGGCGCAGCGCGCGCTCGCGCAGGCCGGCAAGAGCGTCGCGCAGATGGCGGCGATCAAGACCCACAACCCGTTCGCCTTGAACGATATCGTCTTCGCGCGCGGCACCGATTGCAAGCTCGCGACGATGAACAATTTCGGCTGCTCGCTCGTCTGGGGCCACCCGCAGGCGCCGATGGGAACGCGCTCGATCATCGAGCTGATCGAGGAGCTCGCGCTGCGCGGCGGCGGCTTCGGCCTCTTTACCGGCTGCGCGGCGGGCGACACGGCGATGTCGGTCGTGATCGAGGTCGGCGACGCCTGAACCGGCCGCGGCGGCGATGAACCCGTACGACTGGATCGCCGGCCACGCCGAGCGCACGCCCGACAAGGTGGCGATCCGCTCGGGGGAGCCAGTGTGGACGTATGCAAGGCTCGCGCGCGAAGCCGCGGCACTCGCGGCGGCGCTTGCCGCAAGCGGCGTCAAGCACGGTGATCGCGTCGCCTTCCTCGGCTTGAATTCGGCGCCCGAACTCGCGCTGCTCGCCGCCTGCGCGCGGCTGGGCGCGATATTCATGCCGCTGAACTGGCGCTTGACGCTGCACGAGCTGCGCCAGTTGATCGCCGACAGCGAACCCGCGGCGATCGTTGCCGACGCCAACTTCATCGAGACCTGCCAGACGCTCGGCGCGGCGCTGCCCAATGCGGTGCGCGTTGCGCAGGGCGACGCCGCGCCGCAAGGCTGGCTCGCCTACGACGCCTTCCTGGCACGCGGTGCGGGCGGCCCGGTGCCGGCCGCGGCCGGGCAGCCCCGGGACACGCTGCTGCTTTGCTACACGTCGGGCTCGACCGGCGTCCCCAAGGGCGTGATGCTGTCGCAGGATGCGGTGCGCGTGAACGCGCTGCACAGCGTCGAGATGCACGCCATGCACGCCGGCGATATCGTGCTCGCGACGCTGCCGCTGTTTCACGTCGGCGGCCTGAACAACCAGACGACGCCGGCGCTGCAGGTCGGCGCGACGGTCGTGCTGCATCCGAAGTTCGAGGTCGATACGACCTTCGACGCGATCGCGCGCGAGGCCGTCACGCTCACCGTGCTCGTGCCGGCGCAGTTGATGGCGATGTTCGCGAGCCCGCGCTGGGCGAGCGCGGACCTGTCGCGGCTGCGCATGATCACGACCGGCTCGACGATCGTTCCCGAGCACGTGACGCGCGGCGTGCACGAGCGCGGCGTCCCGCTCGTGCCGATCTACGGCTCGACCGAGACCTGCCCGATCGCCGCCAGCCTGCGCGCCGAAGACGCCTTTCGCAAGGCCGGTTCGACCGGCCGCGTCGCGCGCGAGTGTGCGCTGCGCATCGTCGACGAGATCGACAACGACGTGGTGTCCGGCGCGCGCGGCGAGGTGCTGGTGCGCGGGCCGAACGTGATGAGCGGCTACTGGCGACAGCCCGAGGCGAGTGCTGCGGCGCTCGCCGGCGGCTGGTTTCACAGCGGCGACCTCGGCCATATCGACGCCGAGGGTTATCTGTGGATCGACGGCCGGGTGAAGGACATGATCATCTCGGGCGGCGAGAACATCGCGCCGGCCGAGGTCGAGAACGTGCTGCTCGAATGCGCCGATATCGCCGAGGTGTCGATCGTCGGCGAGGCCGATGCGCGCTGGGGCGAGATCGTCGTCGCCGTCATCGCGCCGCGCCCCGGCCGCGCGTTGACCGCCGAGCGCGTGCTTGCGCTGCTCGACGGCCGCGTCGCGCGCTACAAGCATCCCAAACGTGTCGTCTTCGTCGATGCGCTGCCGAAGACGGCCCTCGGCAAGGTTCGCAAGGAAGATGTCCGCCGCCTCGTCGCCACCGAGTATGGTGTCCCCCAAAGCCCCAAGACGGAGAACATGTCATGACGCTGAAGATCGGAATTGACGTCGGCGGAACCTTCACCGATTTCGTCGTCGCCCGCGACGGCGCCGAGCCGGCGATCTTCAAGAGCCTGTCGACGCCCGACGATCCCTCGATCGCGGTCGTCAACGGCCTGACCGATATCGCCGCCGCGATGGACCCACCGCTGACGCTCGAGGCGTTTGCGGCGACGATAGACACCATCGTCCACGGCACGACGGTGACGACGAATGCGACGCTCACCCACACCGGCGCCCGCTGCGGCCTGCTGACGACCGAAGGCGTGCGCGACGCGCTCGAGATGCGCCGCGGCATCCGCGAGGAGCAGTACAACAACCGCGCAACCAACGTGAGCCCGCTCGTGCCGCGCGCGCGGCGCGCCGGCATCAAGGGCCGCATCGACCGCGACGGCGGCGAGATCGAGCCGCTCGACCTGGCCGCGATCGAAGCCGAGCTCGCCGCCTGGAAGAAGGACGGCGTGCAGGCGATCGCCGTCTGCTTCATGAACTCGTTTGCCAATCCGGCGCACGAACAGGCCGCCGCCGCGCTGGTGCGCCGGGCGATGCCCGAGGCCTACCTGTCGGTGTCGACCGAGGTGCTGCCGTCGATCCGCTTCTACGAGCGCGTCAGCACGACGGCGCTCAACGCCTACGTCGGCCCGAAGCTGCTGCATTACCTCGACCAGCTCGTCACGCGCCTGTCGGGGATCGGCTTCTCCGGCCTGCTGATGATCATGCAGTCCAACGGCGGCGTGATCTCGCCGCAGGCCGCGCGCGACAAGGCGGCGCTGACGCTGCTCTCCGGCCCGGCCGGCGGGCCGGGCGCCGGGCTCTTCTATGCCGGCGCGCACGGCCAGGACCGCTGCATCACGACCGACATGGGCGGCACGAGCTTCGAGGCGTCGGTCGCGGTCGGTGCGCCGATGGTGAAGAACGACGGCGAGATCGCGCGCCACAAGATCGCGCTGCCGATGCTCGACATCCACACCATCGGCGCCGGCGGCGGCTCGATCGGCTGGCTCGACGACGGCGGCCTGCTGCGCATGGGCCCGGCAAGCGCCGGCGCCGATCCCGGGCCGGCCTGCTACGGCAAGGGCGGTCGGCTTCCGACGACGACCGACGCCAACGTCGTCCTCGGCTACCTCGACCCGGCGTTCTTCGCCGGCGGGCGCATGGCGCTCGACGTGAACGCGGCGCGCGCCGCGATCGAAGAGCACATCGCCAAGCCGATGGGCCTGACGATCGAGCAGGCGGCGGCCGGCATGTACCGCGTTGCCTGCAACAACATGGCGCAAGGCGTGCGCGAGGTGACGATCAAGCGCGGCTTCGACCCTAGAGAGTTCCCGATCATCCCCGGCGGCGGCGCCGGCCCGATCCACGGCTGCCTGATCTGCAGCGAGCTCGAGATTCCGCTCCTGATCGTGCCGCGCGAGGCCTCGGTGCTGTGCGCCTTCGGCATGCTGATGTGCGAACTGCGCCACGACTACGTGCGCACCTTCGTCTCGCGGCTGGACGGCATCGACTGGGCGCGGCTCGCCGAGTTCGTCGCCGCGATGACGGCCGAGGGCCAGCAGGCGCTCGCCGACGAGCGCGTGCCGCCGGCGCGCCGGCGCGTCGAGCTGCGGCTCGACTGCCGCTACCTGAAGCAGTACCACGAAGTCTCGGTCGAGGTGCCGCTCGACGCCGTCGCGAAGCGCGACGCCGCGGCGATCGCACGCGCCTTCCACGCCGAGCACCAGCGCCTGTACGGCTATTCGCTCGAGGCCGAGGGCTCGCCGGTCGAGATCATCAACGTGCGGCTGCAGGCGATCGGCGAGACCGACCGCCCGTCGTACCGCCGCCAGGCGCAGGGCAGCGCCGACGCGAGCGCGGCGCGCAAGGCGGCGCGCCGGATGTACGTCCCGGAGCGCGATGCGTTCGCCGAGGTGCCGGTCTACGATGGACACCGCATGGCCTGCGGCAACCGCGTCGAAGGCCCCGCGCTGATCGAGCAGCAGACGACGGCGATCTTCGTCGGCGAGACCTTCGACTGCACGGTCGACGCGCTCGGCTCGTTCGTGCTGTACGCGAAGGGGCGCGAGGATCTCGTGAAGACCAGCAACGCCAAGCAGATGGAGGCCGTGGCATGAACAAGACCGCAGCAAACCGCAGCGAAACGCCGGCCGATGTGCGGATCGATCCGATCCTGCTGTCGGTCTACGCGCGCACCTTCAAGTCGATCACCGACGAGATGAGCATCTCGATGGAGCAGACGACGCGCTCGCCGATCCTGTGCGAGGCGAAGGACTACGTGACGGGCCTTTACGACGGCGAGGGCCGGATGCTCGAGCAGACCGAGAACCTGCCGATCCTCGCCTTCTCGCTGGCGCCGGTGTGCAAGCACATCCGCAAGACCTTCGAAGGCGACATCCACGAGGGCGACGTCTTCTTCCACAACGACGTCTTCTCGCTCGGCAACCAGAACAACGACGTCGCCGTCTTCAAGCCGGTGTTCTTCGAAGGCGAACTCGTCGCCTGGACGGCGGTGAAGGGCCACCAGGCCGACATCGGCGGCGCCGTGGCGGGCGGTTACAACCCGAACGCGGTCGAGGTCTGGCAGGAGGCGCTGCGCATCCCGGCGGTCAAGATCGTCGACCGCGGCAAGCTGCGCCAGGACGTGTGGAACCTGATCTTCGCCAACGTGCGGCTCGACATCGTGCAGCACGACATGAAGGCCGAGATGGGCGCCTGCGAGGTCGGCGCGCGCCGCCTGCTGGAAGTCTTGCGCAAGTACGGCGCCGCGAGCTACCACGCGCACAAGCAGGCCCTCTTCGACGCCACAAGGCGCATGATGGAGGCCGAGATCGCGAAGATCCCGAACGGCCGCTACAGCGGCGAGGGCTACGTCTACTACGACGGCCGCCACGAAGGCAGCAAGTTCACGATCCGGGTCGACATCGACGTCCAGGACAAGCGCATCGTCTTCGACTACAGCCGCACCGACGCCCAGACCAACGGCTTCGTCAACGGCACCTACACGTCGAGCGCGTCGGCGACGATCCTGACGCTCTTGCAGATGGTCAATCCCGACATTCCGCACAACGAGGGCATGGTCGAGCCGATCGAGATCGTGATCCCCGAAGGCAAGATCCTGAACGCCGCGTACCCGAAGGCGACGACCTTCGGCAACCACCTGTGCCCGCCGAACGCGGACGCGATCCAGCGCGCGCTGGGGCCCGTGCTGCCGGACCGCGTGACCGCCGGCTGGAACAACCTGCTCGCGTCGCTGACGACCGGGATCGACCCGAAGACGAACGACAAGTACGTCGACATCGGCTTCATGGGCCTGAAAGGTGGCTCGGGCGCGATGAAGGGCACCGACGGCTACGACCACATCGGCATGATCGACGCGAGCGGCGGCGTGCTCGACCAGGACTACGAGATGTTCGAGCTGCAGACGCCGCACCGCCTGATCCGCCACGAACTGCTCGCCGATTCGGCCGGCGCCGGGCAGTGGCGCGGCGGGCTCGGTGTCGAGACAATCTTCGAAATCGGCAGCGACGACACCCAGCTCGTGACCTTCGGCGACGGCGACTTCGAGGGCGCCTTCGGCATCGCCGGCGGCAAGGGTGCGGGGCTGAACTTCATCCGCCTGACCTACCCCGACGGCCGCGAGGTCGTGCCGCGCAACAAGGACCTGATCACCGGCGTGCCGCGCGGCACGATCTACCACCAGGTCGCCAACGGCGGCGGCGGCTGGGGCGAGCCGAAGCGGCGCGATCGCAAGACGCTTGCCGAAGAAGTGAAGAACGGCGTCATCTCGCGCGAGGCGGCGATGCGCGACTACGGCATGACGCCAGCCGAACTGGACGCCAAGTGAACTTCGAACTGACCGACGACCAGCGCGCGATCCGCGACGCGTTCGCGCGCTTCTGTGACGAGCGCATCGCGCCGCAGGCGGCGGCGATCGACGAGGCGAAGGTCTTCCCGCGCGAACTTTTCGACGAGCTCGGCGCGCTCGGCTTCTTCGGCATGCGCTATCCGGAGGAGGTCGGCGGCTCCGGCGCCGGGCTCGCCGAGTTCGCGCTCGCGCTCGCCGAGATCGCGCGCGGCTCGATGTCGCTCGCCGGTGCGGCGGCGATGCAGTCGCTGATGGGGACGAAGTTTTTGCACATGCTCGGCAACGCCGACATCATCGAGCGGCTTTTCAAGCCGGCGCTCGCGGGCGAGAAGATCGGCGCGATCTGCATGACCGAGCCGAATGCCGGCTCCGACCTCTCGGGCATCGCGACGCAGGCCAAGCAGGTCGACGGCGGCTGGCTGCTGAACGGGCAGAAGACGTGGATCACGTCGGCGCCGGTGGCCGACTTCTTCACCGTCTTCGCGAAGGCGGGCGACGAGAAGAAGCT
>CALMIL010000099.1 GCA_937864005.1 uncultured Burkholderiales bacterium | reverse complement strand
GCGCCGAATCGGAGTGTGCTCCGGGCATTACATGGTCTCGGCGAACAACTCGCGGCCGATCAGCATGCGCCGGATCTCCGAGGTGCCCGCCCCGATCTCGTAGAGCTTGGCGTCGCGCCAGAGGCGGCCGAGGGGGTATTCGTTGATGTAGCCATTGCCGCCGAAGATCTGGATGCCTTCGCCGGCCATCCAGGTCGCCTTCTCGGCGCACCACAGGATGACGCTCGCGCAATCCTTGCGCACCCGGCGCACGTGTTCGGCACCGATCAGGTCGAGATTCTTGCCCACCGTATAGCAAAACGCCCGCCCCGCCTGCAACACGGTATACATGTCGGCAACTTTGCCCTGGATGAGCTGGAACTCGCCGATGCTCTGGCCGAACTGCTTGCGGTCGTGGGTATAGGGCACGACGGCATCGAGCACCGCCTGCATGATGCCGACCGGCCCGGCGGCGAGCACCGCGCGTTCGTAGTCGAGCCCGCTCATCAGCACCTTGGCGCCGCCGCCCACCGCACCGAGCACGTTCTCGGCCGGCACCTCGACGTTGTCGAACACCATCTCGCCGGTGTGGCTGCCGCGCATGCCGAGCTTGTCGAGTTTCTGCGCCGTCGAGAAGCCCTTCATGCCCTTCTCGACGATGAAGGCGGTGACGCCGCGCGCGCCCATCTGCGGATCGGTCTTCGCGTAGACGACCATGGTGTCGGCGTCGGGGCCGTTCGTGATCCACATCTTGGTGCCGTTGAGGACGTAGATGCCGCCCTTCTCCTCGGCCCTGAGCTTCATCGAGATCACGTCCGACCCGGCGCCCGGCTCGCTCATCGCGAGCGCGCCGACGTGCTCGCCGCTGATCAGCTTCGGCAGGTATTTCTTCTTCTGCGCCTCGTTGCCGTTCCTCTTGATCTGGTTCACGCACAGGTTGCTGTGCGCACCGTACGAGAGGCCGACCGACGCCGACGCGCGCGAGATCTCCTCCATCGCGATCATGTGCGCCAGATAGCCCATATTCGCGCCGCCGTATTCCTCGCCGACGGTGATGCCGAGCACGCCGAGCGCGCCCATCTTGCGCCACAGATCCATCGGGAACTGATCGCTCGCGTCGACCTGCGCCGCGCGCGGCGCGATCTCGGCCTCGGCGAAGGCGCGCACCGCGTCGCGCAGCGCGTCGATATCCTCGCCGAGTTGAAAGTCGAGGCCGGGCAGATTCATGGTGCGTCTCCTGTCGGTGGTCTTCAGTGGCGCAGCGACTCGCGGCCGCGCACCGTCATGACCGTCGCGGTCATCGTCGCGACGAGCGATTCGTTGCTGGCGTCGGCGTCGCTTTGCAGCGCGCGCCCGTCGACGACATTGATCGTGCGGCCGGGCTTGACGACATGGCCTTCGAAGCGAAAGTGCGGCCCGCGCGCCGGCGCCAGCAGGTTGATCTTGAATTCGATCGTCAGCACCGCCGCATCGTCGGGCATCAGCGTGAAGGCGGCATAGCCGCACGCCGAGTCGAGCGCCGCGGCGACCATCCCGGCGTGCACAAAGCCGTGCTGCTGGGTGAGTTCGGCGCGGTGCGTCATCAAGACCTCGACGCGCCCGGCCTCGATCGCACCCAGGCTCGCGCCGAGCGTCGTCATCGCCGCCTGGCGCGCGAACGAGTCGCGCACCCGCTGCTCGAAGCCGGGGTGGGCGTGACGGGTGTGGGCTGCGTTCTGCAAGTCGTCTCCGGTTCGGTCGGGCCTCGCGCCGGGGCCGCTGCGACGACACCCCATGCGCGGGGCGCATGCCGGGCATCGACGCGGGCGATCATGGCTACACTGAAACCGGTACCGACGCGAACCCGAAGTCTAACAATGGCCAATCCCAAAGAAGCAGAACTCGGCTACCCGCTGGGCGAGCGATTGCCGGCGCTCGGCAAGACGATCGAAATCGCCCTCGGCGTGCGCTGGGCGCGCATGCTGCTGCCGTTCGAACTCGACCACATCAACCTGTGGCTGCTGCGCGACCGTCAGGACGGCGTCGAAGGCTGGACGATCGTCGATTGCGGCATCACGAATGCGCAGACGATGGCGGCGTGGGAAGAGATCTTCGCCAGCGAGCTCGACGGCCTGCCGGTGCTGCGCGTGATCGTGACCCACATGCACCCCGACCACATGGGCCTGGCGCATTGGCTGACGCAGCGCTGGAGCGAAAGCGGCCGCGACTGCCGGCTCTGGATCAGCGCGAGCGACTACAGCGCGGCGCGGCTCGCGAGTGCGAGCACGCTGACCTTCGGCGGCGAACTCGCGGCGGCGCACTTCATGCGCCACGGCCTGGCGGATCCTGAATCGATCGCCAGGGTGCGCGCGCGCTCGAGCTACTACGCGTCGATGGTGCCCGCCGTGCCGGCGTGCTACCGCCGCCTGATGGACGGCAACCGGCTCGCGATCGGCGATCACGAATGGCGCTGCATCGCCGGCTACGGCCACGCGCCGGAGCACATCGCGCTGCACTGCGCCGGACTCGGCGTGCTGATCTCGGGCGACATGGTGCTGCCGCGCATCTCGACCAATGTGATGGTGATCGACCTCGAGCCCGAGGCCGATCCGCTGACGCTCTACCTGGCGTCGATCGAGAAGCTGCGGCCGCTGCCCGAGGCGACCCTCGTGCTGCCTTCGCACGGCCGGCCGTTCACCGGCCTCGCGCGCCGGATCGACCAGTTGCGCGAGCATCACGATGCGCGCTTCGCCGACGTGCTCGCCGCCTGCGCCGAGCAGCCGCGCAGCGCGGCCGAGATCGTGCCCATCCTCTTCAGGCGCAAGCTCGACCTGCACCAGCTCACCTTCGCGCTGGGCGAGGCGATCGCGCACCTGCACGGGCTGTGGTTCGCCGGCAAGCTGCGCCGCATCGCCGGTGCCGACGGCGTTTTCCGGTTCGCGTCGGCCTGACCGGGAAGGTCCGCACCCTCGGAGCCGTGCCCCGGTTACTCCGCGCATGCCGGACGCGGAATCGCGCGATACTGCCGCCGGCGCGCACCCGCCGCGCCGCGCGCCGCGGATATCCGCCGCACCCAGCAACGATTCTCGACGGAGTTCGACGATGACACAGCGCGTCACCTTCGCCAACAGCGTGCGCTTCAGCACGCTGGCCTTCTGCGTGCTTGCGATGCTGCTGGCGCTGTTCGCGCTCGTCGTCTTCGGCCGCGGCCTGTTCTTCGTGCTGCTGTTCGGCGCGCTGACGGCGCTTGGCGTGCGCGACCTGCTGCAGACGCGCCACGCGATCCTGCGCAACTATCCGATCCTCGGCCACCTGCGCTTCCTGTTCGAGTTCATCCGCCCCGAGATCCGCCAGTACTTCATCGAGGGCGACGTCGAGGCCGAGCCGTTCTCGCGCGCACAGCGCTCGGTCGTCTACCAGCGGGCCAAGGGCGTGCCCGACGTGCAGCCCTTCGGCACCAAGCTCGACGTCGGCGCCAAGGGCTACGAGTGGATCAACCATTCGCTGCACACGACGCTGATCCCGTCGCACGACTTTCGCATCTGGATCGGCGGCCGGCCGGATGCGCCGGCGGCGGGCGCGTCGCCGTGCACGCAGCCCTACAGCGCGAGCGTCTTCAATATCTCGGCGATGAGCTTCGGCGCACTCTCGGCCAACGCGATCGGCGCGCTCAACCTGGGCGCGAAGATCGGCGGCTTCGCGCACGATACCGGCGAAGGCGGCATCAGCCGCTACCACCGCGAGCACGGCGGCGACCTGATCTGGGAGATCGGTTCGGGCTATTTCGGCTGCCGCAGCGCGGACGGCACGTTCAATGCCGAGCGCTTCGCCGAGCAGGTGCGCGACCCGCAGGTCAAGATGGTCGAGATCAAGATCAGCCAGGGCGCCAAGCCCGGCCACGGCGGCATGCTGCCGGGCGCGAAGGTGACGGTCGAGATCGCCGCCGCGCGCGGCATTCCGGTCGGCAAGGATTGCGTCTCGCCATCGTCGCACAGCGCATTCTCGACGCCGATCGAGTTGATGCGCTTCGTCGCCCGGCTGCGCGAGCTCTCGGGCGGCAAGCCGACCGGCTTCAAGCTGTGCATCGGCCACATCTGGGAGTGGTTCGGCATCGTCAAGGCGATGCTCGAGACCGACATCACGCCCGACTTCATCACCGTCGACGGCGCCGAGGGCGGCACCGGCGCCGCGCCGGTCGAGTTCGCCGACCACATGGGCTCGCCGGTGCAGGAGGGGCTCAACCTCGTCCACAACACGCTGATCGGCGTCGGCCTGCGCGAGCGCGTCAAGATCGGCGCGGCGGGCAAGGTCATCAACTCGTTCGACCTCGCGCGCATGTTCGCGCTCGGCGCCGACTGGTGCAACTCGGGGCGCGGCTTCATGATGGCGCTCGGCTGCATCCAGGCGCAGGTCTGCCACACGGGGCGCTGCCCGACCGGTATCACGACGCAGGACCCGCTGCGCCAGCGCGCGCTGGTCGTCGGCGACAAGGCGCCGCGCGTCGCGCAATACCACGCCAACACGCTGCACGCGCTGAAGGAACTGCTGCAGGCCGCCGGCCTGATGCACCCGGACCAGCTCAGCACCTATCACATCGTGCGCCGCATCGACAGCACGCGCATCCGGCTGCTGTCGGCCGCGATGCCGACCATGAAGCCGCGCGCGATCCTCGACGACCTGGCGCGCCAGCACAACGTCTACCGCCTGTACTGGCCGCTCGCCGACGCGCAGAATTTCTCGCCGCGCATGCCCAGCCCCGACGAGCTCGCGGCCAGCCCCGGCATCCGCCCCACCGTCGCCGGCCGGCCGGCGTCGGCGGCGCAGATCGCCGAAGAACTGACCCACCTGCGCCCGCCGCATCCGGCCGCCGTCAGCCAGCTCGTCCCCGAGCAGGCCGGCCACCCGAACGGCCCGGCGCGCACGAGCGCCGATCAGGTGCCGGCAGCGTGGACCGAATCGGGCGCGACCGCGCCGCCTGCGGCCAGCAAGCGCGCCGCCGCCGTCGGCGAACGCCGCTGAGCCCGGCGCCGCATCATCGGCGGCGATCTCTATCGGCGGCTTGCCCGGCCACGCACCCGACGCCGCGCTCGCGTCTCACGGCAGCACCTTGCGCGCCAGATCGAAGTGGCGCGCGAACAGCACCGAGCCGCGATACGAAAAATGCGCGGCATCGCGGTAGATCGGCCATCGATCGATCGAGACCGCGCAGCGCGCTGCGTCGCAGAGCAGATCGCCGGGCCACAGCACCGGCGCCGGCGCCGAACGCAGCAAGGCGATGGCGTCGCGCTGCAAGGTTTCGTAGGCACGGCGCTCGATATCGCAACTGCTTCGCCTGCCGATCGACTTGCCGCGCGACAGCCGCTCGGTGCAGGCGCCGACGTCGAATCCTTCCTCCGGCGGCGGCGCCAGGATCACCACGGTCTTGCCAGCGCCGCGCAAGCGCTCCACCGTCGCCGCGAGGAGTGGCCGGGCGAAGACGAGCGCCTGCGGCCGCAGCCCCTGGCGCGTAAGCAGTTGCTGCCCCGACTCGACATAGTCGAGAAAGCGCGCCGACAGCAGCACATGCGTGATGCCAGGCTGTCTGGACAGCCAGGCGAATACCGAATCGTTGAAGGCAATGCAGCGCCGAGCCCAGTCTTCGCCCAGGCGGCCGCTGTAGACCGGTGCAACGCCGAGCAGCGGACCGCAGGTGCTCATCGTGGCCTGCACCAGCCCGTGCCGCGCCGCCAAACCGTCGGTCAGCCCGGCCACGTACTGCATCGCGACGCTGTCCCCCCACACCAGCAGCTTGGGGTGCGGGGTCGTCATGCAGCCCGGCCGGAGTTCGAAGCTGCCGTCGTATTCGCACTCGATGGCCAAGCCGTGATTGGGCCGGCGCTCGCTGGCCCAGTCGATGGAACGCGCGTCGGTCTGCGCCCTGGCGGCGCCGCACCACAGCATCAGCAACAGGACCGAGACGCCCAGCACGCCGAACCGTCGCAGCGCCGTTGGCGGCGTGCGCCGCAGCGTGCGCTCGACGCCGGCATACAGGGCCACGGCCAGCAGGATCGACACAACGAACAGGCCAACCGTTTCGCCCGGCGCAAGCACCTCGCTGAAGCTGTAGTGGCGATAGAAGGCCAGCAACGGCCAGTGCACAAGATAGAGCGAGTACGAAATCGTGCCGCACGCGGCGAGCAAGCGTGCGACGGCACCCTGCGCCAGCCAGCGGCTCGGCCAGCGCAGCAGCGCCGCCGTGGCGACGCAGACCAGCAGCGCCGCGGCGACCGGAGGCCAAGGGCCGAACGGCCTCAGGGCAGCCAGCAGCAGCGCACCCAGCGCCAGCATCGAAAACGCCGGCCCCGGCCGGCGTGACGGCGCGCCCCCGCTTGCCGCGGCCGCGGCCAGCGCGCCCAAGCCGAACTCCCAGATGCGGGCGCTCAGCAGGTAAAAGCCCGCCTCCGGCGCGCGCACGGCCAGCCACAGCGCGAGCGCGAAGCTGATGCCGCTGGCCAGCGCCAGCCAGACAAACACGCGTCGAGCGGCCGCCGCAATGAACAGCCACGGGAACAGCAGATAGAACTGCTGCTCGATGCTGAGCGACCACAGATGCAGCAGCGGCTTCATCACTGCCGGCGCATCGAAATAGCCCCCCTGGCGCCAAAGCACGACGTTGGCGACGAGGAACAGCGCGCCCAGCCCCTGGTCGGCAAATGCCCGCAGGTCGATCTCGGTGAGCAGCCAGCGCGCCGCCACCGCGCTCGCCGCCAGCGTGGCAAGCAGCGCCGGCAGCAGGCGCCAGGCGCGGCGCCAGTAGAACTCGCGCACGCTGAAGGCTCCGGCTGCGACACGGCTTCGGATCAACTGCGTGATCACGTAGCCGGAGACGACGAAGAACATGTCCACGCCAAGGTAGCCTCCGTCCAGGCCGAACCAGCCGAGGTGATAGAAAACCACCAACAGCACCGCAATGCCGCGCAGGGCTTGAATGTCGGTGCGATAGCGACCGCGCCGCGCGGCACGGCCCGCTTCGTCACCGGGCGCAATGCCGACGGGGGCGTTGGCGCCATCCGATCGACCCGCAGGCGCCGCCGCTGCCATCTCGGCGCGACCTTGGTCCGCCGGGCGTTCAGTCATGGCCGAAATTGCCGCCCGAGACGCGGCGCTGAAGCTTCGGCTCGACTCGGAAGACTCCGCTGCTCCCCGCTTGCCAAGCTTCGACCAGCATCCCCGCCGAATGATGAAAACTCATGCCGGCGTTCGCTTGCAGCACCAGGCGCGCGCGGCGACCGGCCGAATCATCGGCGGCGACAAGCGGTCGGGCACGCAACGCTCTTCCTCTCATCGGGGGCCTTGACGCGGCCACGACGTTTGCCATGCATCCACACTACTCGAACCTGAACCGCAGGACCGGCACCCGCACGGCCTCGCCTTCTCTTTGCAATCCCGTGATTCGCAACCCAAAACCGTCTCTCAGTTCGTCCTGCGGGACATCGAACCGCAACCTGAAGAATCGCTTCTCGCCCGGCGGCAACGGGTATTGTTGTCGACGCGGCTCGAGCCGCTCGGGCAATGACCGGCCCTCTTTCACGAAGACGATGACCTCATCGAGGTCCGAGGGCGCATGGCGCCGGCCGCCCACCAGAAGTTCGACGAACGGTGATGCAAAGGACCACGCGCCGCGATCGGCGAGCAACTCGATGCCTATCGTGCTGCGGCCGTCCTCGCGCGGCTGCGGATGCACGGCACGAACTCTCGTGATCTGAATCGCGATGCCCTCGGTGCCGAGGGTGTCGCAATCCGCGTCTGTGAGCAGACCGAACTTTCGAACCTGGCAGCCTGCCGCCAGCCGCCAGCCGTCGCCGTCTTCGATGCGCGGTACGGCGACCCGCACCTCGCGCGACGCACAGCCGAGGGCCACGACGCCGGCCACCACCGCAGCGAACGCAGCCGTGGCCAGCGGGAAGCGCTTGGGCATTCGCATGGCTTCAGGCTGGTGGTCGATGTCTGCCTGGCGCGCCCGCAGGGAACCACCCGTCCAGCAACCGCCGGGCGTCACCGGCAGCGCGATCATCGCGCAACGCGGATGAAATCGCAGCGCTTGCGCGGCGGCGCGCGCTGGTCGCAACCGGGCGGCGAATCCGGCTTGCGGCAAGCATCGCGCCGACGCGCTCGGGCAGCGCAGCGGCGCCGCCGGCCCGAACCGGCGCGCAACTCTATTCGAACACCGGCAGCACCTCGCTTCGCAGCACGCCGCGCGCGCGATCCATGTCGGGGACGACGGAGCGCACCACATCCCAGAACCGCGGGCTGTGGTCCATGTGGCGCAGGTGGGCGAGTTCGTGGGCGACGACGTAGTCGATCGTCGGCATCGAGAAGTGCACCAGACGCCAGTTCAGGCGCACCGAGCCGTCGGCGCTCGCGCTGCCCCAGCGCGTCTGCGCCGAGCTGAGCGCGAGGCGACGCCACTGCACGCCGAGCAGCGCGGCGAAGTGCCGGCACCGCTCTTCGAAGATGCGGCGCGCCTGGCGTTGCAGCCAGCTCTGCACGGCGTCGCGGATCTGCTGCGGCGTCGCGTCGTGCGCCAGCCCGACACGCAGCGCGCGCCCGCCGGGCAATGCAGCTTCAGCGGCATTCAGCATCACGCCGCCCGGCTGCACGGCACAGCGCGGATCGAGGACGACGACGAGCGTCGCGCCGAGGAAGGGCAGCGTCGCGCCGTCACGCCAGACGATGCGCGCGGCCTGCACGCGCCGTTCGCGTTCGCGCTGCTCGGCGAGCTTGCGCAATATCCAGGCTGCCTTCTCGCGCAGCGCGGCCTCGATGTCGGCCTGCCCGACCCAGCGCGGCGCCGAAACGGTCAGCCCCTCGGCGCCGATCGCGAAGCCGATGCTGCGCCGGCGCGAGCGGCGCAGTGCGTAGCCGACGCGCTGCGCGCCGAGCAGCACTTCGCGTTGCGCGCGTGCAAGAGGACGCGGTTCTTGCGCAGCCGGTGCGGGCCACACAGGCGTGGCGTCGGCCGCCGGCGGCGCGGCCGGGTCGACTTCGGCATCCGCCTGCGCCACGGCGTCGAACAACCCGAGTTGCAGCGGGTTCGCAAGCTCGATGCGGCGGGGCATTCGCTTCAGGCGGTGGCCGCTGCCGGCGCGTCGGTATACGCCGCGGGGTCGAGGCGGCGCATCTCGGTCTCGATCCAGGTTTCCACCTCGTGCATCAGTTCGTCGGGCTTGCGGCCGACGGACTCGATCGGCGCGCCGATCGAGACATCGACGACGCCGGGGCGGATCAGGAAGGTCTTGCGCGGCCAGCATTTCGCCGACGCGACGGCGATCGGCACGACGGGCCGGCCGGTATCCACCGCGAGGCGCGCGCCGCCCGCCTTGTAGCTGCCCTTGCAGCCGCGCGCAATGCGCGTGCCTTCCGGAAACATGATGATCCAGTGGCCGCGCGCCATCAGCTTCGCGCCTTGCGCGGCGACGCGGGCGAAGGCTTCGGTGCGCTTGCTGCGGTCGATATGGATCATGTCCATGCGCGCCATCGCCCAGCCGAAGAACGGCACGTAGAGCAGCTCACGCTTGAAGACGTAGGCGAGCGGGTGCGACATCAGGCTCGGGTAATAGAAGGTCTCCCACGTCGACTGATGCTTGGACAGCAGGATGACCGCTGCCGTCGCGTCGGCTTTCGTCGGCAGGTTCTCGAGCCCGCGCACGCGGGGCACGACGCCACAGATCGTGCGGCAGCCCCACATCGCGGTGCGCACCCAGGCGATGCACATCCAGTAGATCGGATTGCCGCGCACGAAGATCGAGGCAACGACGACCGCGAGCGCCCACGGCACCACCGTGACCCCCATCCACAGCACGAACAACGCCGAGCGCAGCGCCGACGCGGCCAAAGCCGTCACTCTAGATTCGGCCGTTGGACGGGCCCGAGCGGGCCGCGCTGCGGCGTGCCGGCGAGACCAAGCGCAGGCTTGCCCTGCGCTTCGCCTGGGCTGGACGCTGCGGGCTCATGCTCGCGAGGAGGAGCAACGCAGCCAGCGCGTCGCAGCGCGGCTCGATCGGGTGCGTAGCGCTCTCACCCCAGCGGTGAAGGCGGTCGTGGGCGCTATCGTCAGTGTTCATGTGGTGTCGCCAGCGGTGTAAAGCGGTCAACTGCCGAATCTGGGGTCACTCCAGAGGGCCGAAGCCCGACGGTGGACGGCGCGCCGCGGCGCGCGCCGCGCGCTCGGACTGGATCAGCGCCTCGGCGAACGCCGCGAGGTCGGCGTGCACATGCACGCCGGGCACCCCCTCGAGCAAGCGGGCGACGGCCAGCACATCGTCGCCGCGATGCTTGCCGCTGGCGACGAAATGCGGCTGGCAACCCGCCGCGACGGCGGCCTGCATGTCGCGCAGCGAATCGCCGACCATCGGCACCTGCGCGAGGTCGACGCCGTAGCGTTCGCCGATCTGCTGCAGCAGGCCGGGCAGCGGCTTGCGGCAGTCGCAACCTTCGTCCGGCGCATGCGGGCAGAAGAAGACGGCGTCGATGCGGCCGCCCAGTTGCAGCAGCAGGCGGTTCATCTTCGCGTGCATCGCATTGAGCGAGGCCATGTCGAAGAGGCCGCGGCCGATGCCCGACTGGTTGCTCGCCACCACCGTGTGCCAGCCGGCGTGGTTCAGCCGCGCGATTGCTTCGAGCGCGCCGGGCAGCGGCACCCATTCGTCGACCGACTTCACGTAGTAGTCGTGATCCTCGTTGATCGTGCCGTCGCGGTCGAGGATGACGAGCTTGAGGTTCGGGTTCACGCGGCTGCCTCCCGTCATTCCGCCAGCCGCGGCACACTGGCGCGGTCGGCAGCGCGCCGCATTCGCTCGCTTCGATCCCCGCTGCGCGGGGCCCCTCTTTCGCGGCTCATGCGGCGAGCCTCGACAGGTCGGCGACGCGGTTCATCGCCGCGTGCAGCCGGGCGAGCAGCGCGAGGCGATTGGCGCGCAGCTTCGCATCGTCGGCGTTCACCATCACGGCGTCGAAGAAGGCATCGACCGGCTCCTTCAGCGCCGCGAGCGCCTGCAGCGACGCGGCATATTCGCCGCGCTCGAAGTCGGCGTCGGCTTGCGGCTGCACCCGCTCGAGCGCGGCGTGCAATGCGCCTTCGGCCGGCTCGTTCAGCAGCGATACGTCGATGGCCGGCGCGGCGGCGGCGTCGGACTTCTTCAGGATATTGCCGACGCGCTTGTTCGCCGCCGCGAGCGGCGCCGCCTGCGGCATCTGCGCGAAGGCGCGCACTGCGGCCAGGCGCCTGGGCAGGTCGCCCCAGCGCTCGGGCTGCAGCGCAGTGACGGCATCGACTTCCTTCGCGCCGTAGCCCGACTCGCGCAGGTAGCCGACCAGCCGTTCGTGGATGAACGCGCCGACCTCGGACTGCGACTGGCCGTGCGCCGCGCCGAAGGCCTCGAATGCGGTTTCGATCAGCGGCCGGATCGCGAGCGGCAGGTCGCGCTCGACGAGCATGCGCACGACGCCCAGCGCATGGCGGCGCAGCGCGAACGGGTCCTTGTCGCCGGTCGGCACCTGGCCGATGCCGAACAGGCCGGCGATCGTCTCGAGCTTGTCGGCGAGGGCAAGCGCGATGCCGGTCGCGCTGCGCGGCAGCGCATCGCCGGCAAAGCGCGGCCGGTAGTGATCCTCGATCGCGAACGCAACCTCGTCGGGCTCGCCGTCGTTGCGCGCGTAGTAGCCGCCCATCGTGCCCTGCAGCTCAGGGAACTCGCCGACCATGTCGGTCAGCAGGTCGGCCTTCGCGAGCAGCGCGGCGCGGTCGGCGAGCGCCGCGGCGCCGGCACCGCCGAGCTGCGCTGCGATCTCGCGCGCGATCGTGCGCACGCGCCGCATGCGCTCGCCCTGGCTGCCGAGCCTGCCGTGATAGACGACACCGTCGAGCGCGGCGACGCGCGATTCGAGCGTGCGCTTCCTGTCCTGGTCGAAGAAGAATTTGGCGTCGGCCAGGCGCGGGCGAACAACGCGCTCGTTGCCCTCGATCACGCGGCTCGCATCGTCGGGGCGGATATTGCTGACGACGAGGAAGCGGTTCGTCAGCGCGCCGGCGCCATCGAGCAGCGGGAAGTATTTCTGGTTCGCCTTCATCGTCAGGATCAGACACTCGGGCGGCACGGCAAGGAACTCGGCCTCGAAGCCGCAGACGAGCACGTTCGGCCGCTCGACCAGCGCCGTCACTTCGTCGAGCAGCGCGTCGTCGTCGATGACCGCGAGGCCCTCCTTCGACGCCGCAAGCTGCAGCTGGCGCGCGATATCGCTGCGCCGCGCGGCAAAGCTCGCGACGACCGCGCCCTGCTCCTCGAGCTGGCGCGCATAGTGGTCGGCGTCCTGCAGCACGACGGGGTCGATCTGCGCCTCGAAGCGATGGCCGCGCGTCTGGCGCCCGGCGGCAAGGCCGAGCGCGGCGACCGACACGACGTCCGCGCCGTGCAGCGCGACGAGACCGTGCGCCGGGCGCACGAACTGCACGCTCGTCCAGCCGTCGGCGAGCTGGTACTGCATCAGCTTCGGGATCGGCAGCCCGGCGATCGCGGCGTCGAGCGCCTTTTGCAGGCCGGCGGCGAGCATCGCGCCGGGTGCGATGCTGTCGAGAAAGAGCGTCTCCGATTTGCCATCGACGCGGCGCGCGAGCGCCGGCACGACGCTCGCGTCGGCGCCGAGCGCGGC
>CALMIL010000098.1 GCA_937864005.1 uncultured Burkholderiales bacterium | reverse complement strand
CGCCTTCGCCTTCGCCGGGTCGAACGGCAGGCGCCTGTCGAGCTCGGGGGGGCTGCCGTCGACGCGCGGAGACAGGAAGGCGCCTGTCGGCGCGCCCTGCCCGCGCAGCACCTTCTGCACGATCAGCTCGACGTTGATCGCCTGGTAGACGGCGCGGCGCACGCGCAGGTCCTTGAACGGATTGCGGCCCTTCACGTCGCTGCCTTCGATCTCGTCGCGCCACTGGTCGAAGGTGAAATACTGCTGGCCGATATCGGCCGTCTGCAGCACGGTCAGCCGGCTGTCGCGCGCGAGGCGATCGACGTCCTGGAACGGCGGGTCGAGCACGAGGTCGATCTCGCCCGATGCGAGCGCGGCAAGGCGCGTCGCATCCTGCCGGATCGAGACGAAGGTGACTTCGACCAGGTTGCCGTTGCGCTTGTCGTCCCTACCCCACCACGCCGGATTGGCCTTCAGCACGGTGCGCACGTCGGGCTCGTAGCGTTCGAGCCGGAACGGCCCGGTGCCGTTGGCGTTGCGCACGGCATAGGTCTCCTGCTTGGCGTTGAAATCCTGCGCCCGCTCGACGCCGTGCTTCACGCACCAGGCGCGGCTCATGATCGCAAGGCCGACGAACTTCTCCGGCAGCACGGCGTCGGGCGCTTCGAGCTGCACGTCGACCGTCAGGTCGTCGATCCGCTTCGCGCCCGTCACGCCCTTCAGCTGGAAGGCGCGCTGCGAAGAGGGCCCGAGGGCGCGCTCGATCGAGAACACGACGTCGTCGGCAGTGAACGGCGTGCCGTCGTGGAAGGTCACGCCCGGACGCAGCCGGAAGCGCCAGGTCGTCGCGCCGGCCGCCTGCCACGAGACGGCGAGCGACGGCTCGAGGCGGAACTGCTCGTCGCGGTTGACGAGCGAGTCGTAGACCTGCGTATAGATGCGCGTCTGGTAGAGCAGCGCCAGCGCATGCGGGTCCATCGTCTGCGGATCGAAGCCGCTCGCGATGCGCAGCGTCGCCCCCTGCGCGGCGGCGCAGATCGCGATCAGCAGCGCTGCGCAGAGCTGCCTCGAGCCTTTCATCACGCTGGCGCTCCTCATGCCACTTCTTCCAGGTCGATCGACGCCGGCCTTTGCACGAGCGCGCGGCGCCGCGCGGCGCTCACGCCGCTGCTCGCTGTATACCAGCGCGAGAAGGCGCTCGGCGCGGAGAAGCCGAGCTGCGCCGCGACCTCGCCGAGCGGGCGCTCGCTGTCTTCGACATAGCGCGCGGCAAGTTCGCGCCGCTCGGCGTCGAGCAGCGCCGAGAAGCTCGTCCCCTCGGCGCCGAGCTTGCGATGCACGGTGCGCCGATCGACGCCAAGGTGCTGCGCGACGACCTCGACGCGGCACAGCCCGCGCGGCAGCAGCAGCACGATCAGCTGGCGCACGCGCGCGCTCATGCCGGCGCCGCGCGCGAGCGTCGGCAGCAGCAGTTCGTGGCTGTAGCGCGCGAGCACCGGGTCGGCGCCGGGGTTGGCCGCATCCAGATCGGCGGCGTTGCAGACGATGCCGTTGAACTCGTGGCCAAACTCGACCGCCGGCCCGAGCACGCGCCGGTGCACCGCGAGGCTCTTCGGCGCGGCGTGCGTGAAGCAGACCAGGCGCGGCCGCCACGTCACGCCCAGCAGCACCTGCAGCACGCGGCAGGTGACGCCGACGACGAGCTCGGTCGCCTGGCGCAGCGGGCCACCGTCCGGCGCAAGTTCGGTGCGGATCACGACCAGCCCGCTGTGCTCGGCCACATGCGCCGCGATCGCCTCGTTGTGGACGTGGATGTGGTGCACCAGCGTCTCGAGCGCGCGGCGCAGCGTCGGCTCGTCGCGCACCAGCAGCGCGAGCGGCCCGAGGTTGGAGAGCCGGCGCGACTCGGCGAGGCGCAGCCCGAACGCCGGCTCGCGGCCTTCGGCGGCGGCGACCTCGAGCAGTTCGCCGACGCGCTGCGCGGGGACTTTCAGGTCGGGGTCGGTCAGGCAGCGCGGCTGCAGTCCGGCGCGGGCGAGCAGCGCGCGCGCGTCGAGCCCGCAGGCGGCGGCCAGCTCGGCGAAGTTGGTCAGCGCGGCGCTGCGGACGAGGGCGGTCATGGTTTCGGGGGCCTGTCCCGAGATGTTAATTCGATGTCCCGAAACGTCAATCTCGCAAATCCTTGATGTCGAACAATGCCGTCATCGCGCAAACATTGATTTTTGGCCTTGACATGACCGTGCACTGTACTTCCGCCACCTCGCCGTTCCGCGGCCGCCCGAACCTTTGCGCCCCGATCCTGCGCCGCGAGCGCGCCGCGCGCGAAGCGGCCGCCTCGCAATCCTGAACCACCCACCCAAGGAGACCGACATGCAATTCCTCGACGACTCGCTGCTGCCCGAGAACCAGCAACCGCTCGTGATCCAGGTCGCGCCCTACGGCCCCGAGTTCCTGCCCGGCGACTCGGACGACATTCCGCTCACGATGGCCGAGCAGGTGCAAAAGGCGGTCGACTGCTGGAACGCCGGCGCGACCGTGCTGCACGTGCACTGCCGCGAGGCCGACGGCAAGGGCTCCAAGCGCCTGTCGATGTTCAACGAGATGCTGGCCCAGCTGCGCGACGCGGTGCCCGGCATGCTGCTGCAGGTCGGCGGCTCGATCTCGTTCGCGCCAGAAGGCGAAGGCGCCGACGCCAAGTGGCTGAACGACGATACGCGCCACATGCTCGCCGAGCTGACGCCGAAGCCCGACCAGGTGACGATCGCGATCAACACGAACCAGATGAACATCTGCGAACTGCTCAGCGCCGACGACGTCGCCGGCACCTCGCTCGCGCAGCCGGCGCTGCAAGACGCCTATCGCGAGATGTGGATCCCGTCCGGCCCGGGCTTCGTCGCCGAGCATCTGAAGCGGCTGCAGGCGGCCGGCATCCAACCCCACTTCATGCTCGCCGATGTCGGCCAGTTGGAGACCGTCGAGCGGCTGATCCGCCGCGGCGTCTACACCGGCCCGCTGGTGCTCAACTGGGTCGGCATCGGCGGCGGCGCCGACGGCCCGAACCCGCGCAACATGATGGAGTTCGTCAACCGCTGCCCCGACAACGCGGTACTGACGATCGAGTCGATCATGCGCAACGTGCTGCCGCTGAATACGATGGCGATCGCGATGGGCCTGCATGTGCGCGTCGGCATCGAGGACAACCTGTGGGGCAGGAAAGGCG
Source organism: uncultured Burkholderiales bacterium (assembly GCA_937864005.1). Classification (GTDB taxonomy): domain Bacteria; phylum Pseudomonadota; class Gammaproteobacteria; order Burkholderiales; family Burkholderiaceae_C; genus CAIKUF01. The sequence goes on along the minus strand of CALMIL010000098.1, from coordinate 3,701 downwards.
AGCGCATGACGAGCGTGCAGCAGGTCGAGCAGATGGTGCGCGTTTCGCGCGAACTGCACCGCGAGGTCGCGAGCGGCGCGCAGGCCAGGGCGATCTACCGCATCGGCGAGCACTACAAGTCGGCCGACGAGACGCTTGCCAATCTCGGCTGGGCGCCGAACCGCCAGCCCGGCACGCGCGGCGCGACGCTGCGGATGGCGGCCTGAGCCACCGCGCCGACAACATCACACAGGAGACAACGATGCGCTGGAAGCAACACCCGGGCGCAGTGCTGATCGTGCTGCTCGTGATCCACGTGATCGCGCACATCGACCGCAACATGCTGCTCGGCTTCTCGCCGCAGATCACCGCCGACCTGGCGCTCAGCAACGCGCAGTACGGCTTCCTGGCCGGCGCGGTGTGGGTGCTGAGCTTCGGCTTCATGGCGGTCTTCCTCGGCAGTCTGGCCGATCGCTTCAGCCGCACGCGCGTCATCGCCGCCGGCATTCTGGTCTGGAGCGTCTGCACCGCGGCCTCCGGCGCGGCGCAGGACTTCGGCCACCTGGTCGTCGCGCGCCTGCTCGTTGCGTCGGGCGAGGCCGCTCTCGTGCCGGCCGCGGTCTCGCTGCTCGTCGAGCTGTTCAAGGTGCAGCGCTCGGGCACCGCGGTCGGCGTGTTCTTCATGGGCATTCCGCTCGGCCTCGGGCTCGCGTTCGTGCTCGCCGGCACGGTCGGCTCTACGCTCGGCTGGCGCGGCACCTTCTATGTGCTGGGCGCGATCGGCGTCATCATCGGCCTCGTCGCGCTGCTGCTCGAGGATGACCGCGGCGAGCAGCCCGAGGCGCAACGCGGCGCGCCGTTCGGGCAGCAGTTGCGCAACGTCCTCGGCCTGCTGCGCGGCAACATGACGGTGCGCAACACGGTGATCGGCTTCGTGCTCGTGCACATGGCCTTCGTCGGCGTCGCCTTCGCGCAGTTGTGGCTGGTGCGCGAGCGCGGGCTCGACGCGGCGGCTATGGCGCAGAGAATCGGCATGGTCGGCATCGCGGCCGGCATGCTCGGCGCGCTCGTCGGCGGCGTGCTCAGCGATCGGCTCGCGAAACGGCTGCCCGGCGGCCACGCCGGCTTCGTCGTGCTGCTGATCGTGCTCCTCGGGCCGCTGATGGTTGCCTACCGCTTCGCCGAGCCCGGATCGGTGTTGTTCTATCTCGGCATGTGCGCGGGCTTTTTTCTGCCGCTCGCGACCTACGGGCCGTCGCTCGCGCTGATCCAGGGCCTCACGCCCGACGCGATGCGCTCGACGATCACCGGCGTGACGATGCTCTTGATCAATGTCTTCGCGATCGCGATCGGCAACCTCGTCGTCGGCGGCATCAGCGACCGCATGGCCGCCGCCGGCTCGGGCCATGCGCTGACCTATGTGCTGCTGGCCACCGACCTGCTCGTCATCGCCGGCGCGCTGTTTTACGCCCTGGCGGCGCGCGGGCCGCGCGCCGCGGCGGCGCCGACGGGCGTGATGGCGCATTGAAGGCCGACGCGATCCCGCCAAGCGGCGGGCGGCCGGCATCGACGCATGCCGACTTCGACCCCGAAGCGCAACCGCCGGGCCGATGTTCAGCGCGGGCAGGGATTGATCTGGCACGGCGTGGAAAGCACGCGAAGTCGGCGTCGGTGGGGAACAGCATCCCGCCGAGCCCCGAACGGGACACGACGACTTTGCACAAAGGAGACATTGCGACTTCGCGCTGAGAGGGTGTTTCCCAAATCAATGCACCCGCGCCGGGGCAGCCGTGGGTGCCGGCGTAGGCGCGTCGCGCAGCTCGGGCCGCGTGGCCCGGGCAAGCGGCGCAACACCCGCCAGCGCCCACGGCTGCCCCGGCCCTTCGGGTTGCCCCTCGCAAAGCGCGCATCCGGCGTTGCGCCGCTTGCCCAGGCGGCGAGCCTGGGCTGCGCGCCGCGCCTTGTCTGCGCGCTTTGCGAGGGGCAACGCGGGTGCATTCATTTGGGAAACACCCTCTGACACCAGTCAACGGAAAGCTTGACGAAGCTGACGAACTTGACGAAGTGCCTGAACGGGCGCACAGTGCCAAGAACGCCACCTTGGAGCTGCACATGAATGGTGCGACGAAACTGCTGCACGCGGCCGAAGCTGCCGCTGCGCCATCGGTCTACGCCCCGGCGGAGCAGACGACGCAGTTGCTGGTCCTCGGCCAGGCCTGGCGCAACGCGCGGCTGAATCAGACCGACATGATCACCACCGACGATGCGGCACAGCTGGTCGGCACCAACCGCGAGACCATCAACCGCTGGATCGGCAGCGGCCGCTGCATCGGCCTGGCTCGACCGGTGCGTGGCTACCGACTGCCGCGCTGGCAGTTCGAGCCGGCAGTGCAGACGCATCTCCAGGCCATCGCGCAAGCGCTGGGCACCACCGAAGGTTGGGCCCTGCTGCTGTTCATCGAAACGCCGCACGATGCGCTGGACGGGCGCACGCCGCGTGCCGCTCTCGAACAAGGCGAAGCAGCGCGGGTCATCGACCTGGCTGCCGCGGAAGCCACCGCCGAGCGATGAAGGCGCTGCCGCTGACCACAGCGACGCTGCCGCCGGGTACCGGGCTGTATCGCGTGCAAAGGTCCATCGCCGCGTCGGGTCCGAGCGGCCACGCCATCGGCGCGGTGCACATGCCGCCCACCCCTGGGCGGCGCGGGCGCTTCGATCTGGCCGGCGCACACGTGGCCGCGTTCGCCCTCGACGAACAGACGGCGGTCTATGAAACCCTCGCTCGCTCGAGCGCGCGAGCGGTGTCGCTGGCGTTGCTCGGCGCTCGCGAACTGCTCAGCGTGCGCACGACCGCGCCGTTGGCCGTCTACGACGCGCGCTCGCATGCCCATCCGTGGCCCTTCCTCACCGCCGCGCGCTACGCCGCCACCCAGGATGAAGCCGACGAGGCCGATGCGGCGCACGGCCTGTTCGGCGTGCTCTACGCGTCGGCGCAGCGCCAGGGCGCCGAATGCGTGGCGCTGTTCGACAAGCCGCTGTCGGCCACGGCCCGGGTGCTGACGACCTTGTCCGGCGCTTCGAGCGCGGCGCTGGTCAGCGCAGGCGGCGCGCTGCACGCGGCCATCGTCGCCGCGTTGGTCGGCTCGCAACTGCCGCTCGTGCCCTGAGCAGGGACTGCGCGGCGCAGTCGGCCCCAGCCCCGCACTCGCGCGCCGGCGCGAGGTGATCGTGCCCGTGCACCGATGGCAAAGCCGCGTCGGCTGCACCGCAATCCCGCCCGACCACACCGCCGCGCGCACGGCGGCCTTGATGCGCAGGCTGCTGGCCGCGCATGCGAATCGGCTCATGAGCATCGAGTTCCGCCCGCAGGGGCCGCTGCCCGCGGCTGCCCCGACCGACGCTCCGCCAACGCCCGGCACCTTCTGCAGCCCCGCCACGTTGCGCCCTTGCGCGCGCGCGTTTGCCCGCGCGCGCATGCCCGACGGCGGGTTTCGCAAGATCTTCCTTCGGATTGCCGCCGCGGCCGATGCCGGCGATGCGCTGCGCGACGCCGATGCAGGCCGGGGCGACCAGCGGCGCCTTGACCGCTTCAACCAGGCCGGCGCGCAAAGTGCGGATAAGCGCGTCCCCGCAAGGCACACCAGGCTCTCGTGCACGGCATCGCGGCGCAGGACGCCGGCAGCCGAACCGGCGGCGCGCCCTCAGGCATCGTCATGCCGCCA
>CALMIL010000097.1 GCA_937864005.1 uncultured Burkholderiales bacterium | reverse complement strand
TCGAAACCCTCCTGCGCGCCATGCTGCATGCAGGCGTTCTCGCCGTTGTCGCGCTGGTTCAGGCAGAAGAAGATGTGATGCTTGTAGTAGCTCATCGGAGCATTCTACGGGGCACCGTGTTAACCCTAGCCCGTCTTTCTCAACTGGCGCCCGACACCTCCGCCAAGTTGTTGATTCATATGGCGCCGACCCCGTAGGTCTTCACTACAGCGCAGACACGGCGCGTGCTTGCTGAAGCTGTCGGGCGCTGATCCTCGGCGGGGGTTGTCCGGGCAGTTGCAGCCGGAGTTGGTCGAGCAGCATCCGGTGCACAGCCTCGGGCTGGGTGTAGCGCGTCAGGGTGAGTTCGCGTCCGTCGGTCGTCGGCAGCTTCACGTCGACCATCTGCATCGTCTTGAAGCACTCGAGCACCTCGCGCGGCGTTGTCCCGCCGGCAAGCTGTCTGAGTTGCGCCTTGAGCGTGGCTTGCAGGCAGTAGGCGAGGAAGGCCACGAAGATGTGCGCCTCGATGCGCTCCTCGGTCTTGTGGAAGATCGGCCGCACCGCCAAGTCGTGCTTGATCTCCTTGAAGGCTTGCTCGACCTCGGTGAGCTGGATGTAGAAGCTCCACAACTGCGCCGGCTCGCCGGCGGCGATGTTCGTGCGCAGCAGGTAGCGGCCCTCGCGGCGGCGCACCTGGCGCAGCTTGTCGCGATCGAGCGCGAACGCGAGGCTCGCCGCGGTCGCCGCGTCCTTCGGGATCGACACCTTGACGAGGCTGCTCGCGCGTCCGGCTTCGTGCCTGGCCGCGCCGAGCTTCATCAGCAGCTGGTCGCGCCCGAGCTGCTGCGTCTGCAGCGCCTTCAAACGCTCGACGTAGCGGCGCAGCCGCCGCCGGCGCATGCCGCGCTCCTTGTCGATGCGTGCGTCGCTTTGCGCGAGCAGGTAGACACCGCATGCGCGATGCGCGCCTCATGCCTCGGGGATCGTGAGCTTCAGGAACCCGGGCTGCGGCGCGTCGGGGTCGGGGCCGCCGCGCCGGCCGGTGTCCAGCGCATCGATGGCGGCAAGCTCATCGCTGCTGAGCGCGAAGTCGAAGATGGCGAAGTTCTCGGCGATGCGTGCCGCGCGCGTCGACTTCGGGATCACCTGGCGGCCCTGCTGGATATGCCAGCGCAGCATGACCTGGGCGGGTGTCTTGCCATGGCGCCGGCCGATGCCCACCAGGGTGGCATCGGCGAAGGTGCTGCTCGCCTGCGAGCCGTAGTAGTGGGTGATGCCGCCGATCGGCGACCACGCCTGGGTCAGGATGCCGGCAGCGGCGTGGGCCGCCACGCTGGCGGCCTGCGTGAAGTAAGGGTGCAGCTCGATCTGGTTCACGGCCGGCACGACCTCGACCCGGGGCAGGAAGCGCGCCAGGATCGCGGGCGTGAAGTTGCTGACGCCGATCGCACGCACGCGGCCGTCGGCGAGCAGCTTTTCCAGTGCCTTGTAGGCCGCGATCGTCAGCTCGAAATCCTCGACCCGCGGCTGGTGCAGCAGCAGCAGGTCGATTTCGTCGACGCCGAGCTTGGCGGCCGCCTTGTCGAAGGCGTGCAGCGCCGCGTCGTAGCCGTAGTCGCTGACCCACAGCTTGGTCTCGATGAAGACCTCGGCGCGCGCGATGCCGCTGCCGCGGATCGCGGCGCCGACCTCGCGCTCGTTGCCATAGGCCGCGGCGGTATCGATGTGGCGGTAGCCGGTCTCGATTGCAGCGAGCACGGCCGCGGCCGTCTCGGCGGGCGGCGTCTGGAAGACGCCGAGGCCGATGGCCGGGATCTGCACGCCGTTGTTGAGGGTGAAATGCGGGATGGTGGACTGGGTCATGGTGCTCATTTGTTCCTTTGCTCCTTTGGTAGTTCAGCGGATTGCCGCCGCCGCGTCGCGCCCGACCATCGCCAGTTGGGCCGGCGCATAGCGCTCGCCCTCGATGGGGATGCCTGCCGCCGCGGCTTCGATCTCGCGCAGGTCGGCAGCCGAAAGTTCGACCTCGGCCGCGCCGATGTTTTCTTCCAGCCGCTGCAGCTTGGTCGTGCCGGGAATCGGCACGATGTAGGGCCGCTGCGCGAGCAGCCAGGCCAGCGCGATCTGTGCGGGGGTGGCGCCCTTGGCTTCGCCGACGCGTCGCAACAGATCCACCAGCGCCTGGTTCTTTTCCATTGCGTCGGGCGAAAAGCGCGGCAGTTGATTGCGGAAATCGTCTTCGCCCAGCGGGGTGTCCTTGTTCATCGCACCGGTCAGGAAGCCCTTGCCGAGCGGGCTGTAGGGCACGAGGCCGATGCCGAGTTCGTCGCAGGCGGCCAGGATGCCGTTCGTTTCCACGCCGCGCGTCCACAGGCTGTATTCGTTCTGCAGCGTCGCAACCGGCTGCACTGCGTGGGCGCGGCGCAGCGTCGCGACGCCGGGCTCGGACATGCCGAAGTGCTTCACCTTGCCCTCGGCGATCAAGTCCTTGACCGTGCCCGCCACGTCCTCGATCGGCACGTCCGGATCGACGCGGTGCTGGTACAGCAGGTCGATCACGTCGATACGCAGGCGCGCGAGCGAGCCGTCGACGGCCTGGCGGATGCGTTCCGGCCGGCTGCACACGCCGCGGTTCTCGCGCGTCGCGAAGTCGATGTCGAAGCCGAACTTGGTGGCGATCACGACCCGGTCGCGCACCGGCGCCAGCGCCTCGCCGACGACTTCCTCGTTCGCGAAGGGGCCGTATACCTCGGCGGTGTCGAAGAACGTCACGCCGCGATCGACCGCCGCGCGGATCAGCTCGATACCTTCCGCCTTGGTCAGCGGCGTGCCATAGCTCTGGCTGATACCCATGCAGCCCAAGCCGATGGCGCAGACTTCGGGGCCGCTGCTTCCAAGTTTGCGTGTCCACATTTCGTGACCTCCGATGTCAATCCAGATACTGCGCGTCGCTGACCGGCTCCATCCACTCGACGCTCTTGCCGTGCGCGTCGCGCTCCGCGATGGCGATGTGCGACATCGCCGTGGTCGACGTGGCGCCGTGCCAATGCCGCTTGCCGGGCGGGCAGGTGATCACGTCACCCGGACGGATCTCTTCCTTAGCCTCGCCTTCGCATTGATGCCAACCCAGGCCGGAGATGACGATCAGGGTCTGGCCGAGCGGATGCGTGTGCCAGTTGCTGCGCGCGCCGGGTTCGAAGGCGACGAGCGCGCCGCCGGCACGCGCCGGGGCATCCATCTGGAACGGCACGTCGATGCGCACCGTGCCGATGAAATATTCCTTCGGACCCTGCACCGAGGGTCGCGAGCCATTGCGCTGAATGGTGCTCATGCCATCTCCTGCCGTTGCACAGGGTCACTCTAGCCCGGCGGCTTTTAATCCACTAGGCCGCCCGGCCTTGCGCCACTATCAAGGCGTGATTGATACTGAGGCGAAGGCGCAAACACCGCGAACGCCGCGAAAGGACCCCACCGATGCCCATCAACGAACTGCGCACGATTGCCACCTTCGGCAAAGCGGTCGAGCTGGGCAGCATCCGCCGCGCCGCGCTGGCCCAGGGCGTGACCCCGCAGGCGGCCAGCCAGGCGCTGGCGCAGCTGGAAGAGCATCTGGGCGTGCGCCTGCTGCACCGCACGACACGCAGCCTGGCGCTGACCGAGGAAGGCCAGCGCTTGCTGGAGACGACGCGGCCGGCGCTAGCGGCGCTGGAGCGGGCGCTCGCCCAGGCGCGCGAGTCGAAGGACGAGATCGCCGGACCGCTGCGCATCGTCGGCCCGAGGTCGTCGTTCGCGCCGGTGCTGATGCCGGTGCTCGACGCGTTCTGCAGCCGCTATCCCGACGTGCAGCCCGACATCCAGCTCGACGACGGCAAGAGCAACTGGGTGCTCGACCGCGTCGACGTCGGTTTCAGGATCGGCACGTCACCCGACGAAGGCGTGATCGCGCGGCGGCTGTTCCCGGTGCAGCTGATGATCTGCGCCGCGCCGTCGTACCTGCGGCGCCACGGTGCGCCGAAGTCGCTGGACGAGCTGGCGGCGCACCGCTGCAGCGCGTTCCGCCACCCGGCCACCGGCCAGGTGCTGGCCTGGTACCTGAATATCGACGGCGAGATCGTGCACCGCCACGTGGCGCCGGCCTTTGCCACCAACGACACCGAGCTCGAGCTGCAGGCGGTGCTGGCGGGGCAGGTGATCGGACAGGTCGCCAACCTGTCGGCGGCGGCGCACATCCGCAGCGGCGCGCTGGTGCCGCTCTTGCTGCAGCACATGACGAGCCACATCGGCGTGCACCTGTACTACGGCAGCCGCGCCGCGCAGCCGCGGCGCGTGCGCGCCTTCATCGACCTGACGATCGAGCGGTTGCTGGACGCGCCGGACTACGTGCTCGGCGCGAAGGAGCTGGCCGCGGCGGCGGGCGCAGCGCCGAGGATGAAGCGCCGCGGCTGAGTGCGATGCGGGCAAAGTGTGACCGGACATGGCGGCTGTGACGGTCTTCGCGCGGCATGGAGACGCTTGCCAGTCCAAGGCGCGAACAGCCGGAACCGCCGGACGAAGCCGCTCTGACCCGGGCGAACAAGGCTCGTCGAAAACCGGTGCGGTTCATGCCGGAAGAACTTCGTGCCGGGCGGGCGGCGCTATATTGACGTTGACGACGCCTCGAAGGGGGATGCGATGCACAAGCCGACGCTTGCCGTGATCGTGCTGGCCGCAGCGGCCAGCGCCAGCGCTTTTGCCGAAGACATGCTGCCGTTGAAGCAGGGCCTCTATGTGCCGGCGAATCGGCCCTGCAAGGGTGCGTCCAACGCCGAGATCGTCAACTACTGGGGCGGCAAGTCGTCGTTCGGCAGTGCGCACGCGACATGCACGATCAGCAAAATGACGCGCAATGGCAAGGTCTTCACGATCACCGACAAATGCGTCGACATCCAGGGCGGCGGCGAGATCGTCGGCGGCCCGACGGTCGTCACCATCGCCAACACGGGCAGCTTCACCCTGGCGGGCCAGACCTATCGATACTGCGGCACCAAGGTGCAGTTCTGAGCTGTGCAGCACGCGCCTCGCAACGCCCGAGTCGGGAAGGCCAAACCGTCGGCGCGGACGACGGTGAAACGTTGACGCATGCATACCGTCGAGATCGTCCTGCTGGTCGTCCTGCTCGGCGCGCTGACCGGCATCGTGGCGCGCTATATGCGCGGCATTCCGTTGCCGCTGATCCAGATCGCGCTGGGGGCGCTGCTGTCGTGGCCGCGCCAGGGCCTGCACATCGCCTTCGATCCCGACCTGTTTCTCGCGCTGTTCATCCCGCCGCTGCTGTTCGCCGACGGCTGGCGCATCCCGAAGCGGGAATTCTTCGCGCTGCTGATGCCGATCCTGCGGCTCGCGCTGGGCCTCGTGCTGTTCACCGTGCTCGGGCTCGGGCTGCTGATCCACTGGCTGATTCCCGGCATCCCGCTGAGCGTGGCCTTCGCGCTGGCGGCGGTGGTTTCGCCGACTGATGCGGTGGCCGTCGCGGCGATCACGCGCAACCTCGGCATGCCGGCGCGCACGCTGCACCTGCTGCAGGGCGAGTCGCTGCTGAACGATGCCTCCGGCCTGGTGGCGCTGAAGTTCGCCGTGGCGGCGACGCTCACCGGCGCGTTCTCGTGGTCCGCCGCGGCGAGCGACTTTCTGTGGATGGCGCTCGGCGGCCTGGGCCTGGGCGCGCTGCTCGGCTGGGGTTTCGCCATCGCGCGCGACGCGGTCACGCGCCGCGTCGGCGACGTGGCGGCGACGCAGCTCGTGCTGCTGCTCGTCTTGCTGCCGTTCGCCGCCTACATCCTGGCCGAGCGGCTCGGCGCCTCGGGCATCCTGGCCGCGGTGGCGGCCGGCGTGACGACCAATTTTGCCGACCTGCGGCGCAGCGCCTTCATCGCCGAGCGGATGCAAAGCGAGGGCGCCTGGACGATGATGGAATCGGCCTTCAACGGCGCGGTATTCCTGCTCCTCGGGCTGCAGCTGCCTTCGATCATCGGCGGCGCGCTGCATGCCGCCGGCGATCGCTGGTGGCTGCCGCTCGCGCAGGCCCTCGCGATCAGCCTGGGCCTGCTCGGGCTGCGCTGGCTCTGGCTGTCGCTGGGGGTCCTCGGCAGGCTGCAACAGGGCGGCCAGCGGCCGCCCGCCGCGCTGACGCTGTGCAGGACGCTGGCCGGCATCCGCGGCGCGGTGACACTGGCCGGCGCGCTGTCGGTGCCGCTGCTGATGAACGACGGCACGCCCTTTCCGGCGCGCGAGCAGCTGATCTTCCTGGCCACCGGCACGATCCTGTGCACGCTCGTGATCGGCAGCATCGGCCTGCCGCTGGTGCTGCGCCTGCTGCCGCCGGCGGGCGAGGAAGCCGCGACGCGCGAGGAACGCGAGGCGCGGCTCGCCGCGTGCCGCGCCGCGATCGCCTACCTCGTGCAGTCGCCGCGCAACGCGCGGACCACCGACCCCGAACAGCTGACGCAGCAACAGGAAGCGGCCGGGCGGCTGACGCAGGACTATCGCAAGCGCATCGACCTGCTGGACGAAGCCGCGGACGCGCGCACGCCCGAGACCCAGGCCGATGCCCCGGAGGCGGTGCGCGAACGCCGCGAGCGCTATCTGGTGGAAATGGAACTGCGCCTGCAGACCTTGCACATCGAGCGCGACACGCTCTATGCCGAGCGGCAGGCGCAACGCATCAACGACGAGGTGCTGCGCACGCTGGTAGCCGAACTGGACCTGTCCGAGGTGTCGCTGCGCAGGCGCATCGCGGCCGCGCGGCGCACGCTGGGTGTGCCGGCGCGCGATGCAGCCGGCTGAGAAGCTGAGAGTCTTTCGGTCATGCCCGCTCGACACGCCAGAACGCGCCCGCTCGGCGTTGCAAATGCTCGCCATAGCCCGAGCTATGGCTGCGCTT
>CALMIL010000096.1 GCA_937864005.1 uncultured Burkholderiales bacterium | reverse complement strand
CATTGATGATCGGCGTGAAATAGCGCCCGCCGATGCCGCCGAGCGACGAGATCGTGAAGCACGCGCCGCTCATCTCGCCCGGGCTCAGCTTGCCGTCGCGCGCCTTCTTCGCAAGATCCGCCATCTCCCGCGACAGCTGCATCACGCCCTTGCGGTCGGCGTCCTTGATGACCGGCACCATCAACCCGTTGGGCGTGTCGGCGGCGAAGCCAATATGGAAATACTTCTTCAGCACGAGCTGCTCGCCGTCGAGCGATGCGTTGAACTCGGGAAACTTCTGGAGCGCCGCGACGCAGGCCTTGATCAGGAAAGCGAGCATCGTCACCTTGACGCCGGATTTTTCGTTCTCCTTGTTCGTCTGCACCCGGAATGCTTCGAGCTCGGTGATATCGGCGTCATCGTGGTTCGTGACGTGCGGAATCATGACCCAGTTGCGGTGCAGGTTCGCGCCGCTGATTCGCTTGATGCGCGCCAGATCCTTGCGCTCGATGGCCCCGAATTTCGCGAAGTCGACCTGCGGCCAGGCGAGCAGCCCCGGCAGGCCACCGCCTGCCGCGGCGGCCGGTGCCTTCGCCTTCTGCGCCGCGGTCTGCACGCTGCCCGCCATCACGCCCTTCACGAAATCCTGCACGTCGCCCTGCGTGATCCGCCCCTTCGGCCCGCTGCCGCGCACCTCGGCAAGCGGCACGCCGAGTTCGCGCGCCAGCTTGCGGATGCTGGGCGATGCATGCGGCAGCGGTGCGGTCGATCCCGCGGAATCGTCGGCCGGCAAGGCGGATGTCGGCGACTGGCGCTCGACCGGGGTGGAGAACGTGGCCGGCGCAGGCACAGGCGCAGGGGCAGGCGACGCGGCCGCCGGCGCTGGCGCCGCGACCGGGCTCGCGGCCGGGGTGGCGGCGGCGCTCGTCTCGAGCAGCGCGACGACGCTGCCCTCGCCGACCTTGTCGCCAAGCTTGACGCGCACCTCGCGCACCACGCCGGCGTGCGAGGACGGAATCTCCATCGACGCCTTGTCCGATTCGACGGTGATCATCGACTGCTCGGCCTTGATGCTGTCGCCCGGCTTGATCATCACTTCGATCACCGCCACCTGATCGAAGTCGCCGATATCGGGCACGCGCACCTCGATCGTTGCGCCGGCCGGGGCAGGTGCGGCGGCGGGCGGCGCCGCGGGCGCGGCTGACGCCGCTGCAGCCTGCACGCTTACGGCGGCCGGCGCGGCCGGCGCGGCCGGCGCGGCGGGCGCCGGTGCGGCCGGTGCCTGTGCGGCTTCGGCTTCGAGCATCAGCACCGTCGAGCCCTCGCTGACCTTGTCGCCGAGCTGGACCTTGATTTCCTTGACGATGCCGGCCTGCGACGACGGGATCTCCATCGACGCCTTGTCCGATTCGACGGTGATCAGGCTTTGCTCGACCTTCACCGCATCGCCCGGCTTGACGAGGATCTCGATGACATCGACCTCCTCGAAATCGCCGATATCCGGTACCTTCACTTCGATCACTGCCATCTTGTCGTCTCCATGCTAGTTGTGCAGTTGCGGCACCGGCGTGTGCTCAGGCGTACAGGGGGTTGATTCTCTCGGTATCGATGCCGTATTTCGCGATCGCCTCGGCGACCTTGGACGCCGGCAGCGTGCCTTCGTCGGCGAGCGCCTTCAAGGCGGCGACGACGATGAAGTGGCGGTTGATCTCGAAGTGCTCGCGCAGCTTGGAGCGGAAGTCGCTGCGGCCGAAGCCGTCGGTGCCGAGAACCTTGTAGTGGCGGCCCTTGGGCATGTAGGCGCGGATCTGCTCGGCATAGTTCTTGATGTAGTCGGTCGAGGCGACGACCGGCCCGGCGTGCTTGTCGAGCTGGCGGGTGACGAACGGCACGCGCGGCGTCTGCGTCGGATGCAGCAGGTTCCAGCGTTCGACGTCCTGGCCGTCGCGGGCGAGCTGGTTGAAGCTCGGGCAGCTCCAGACGTTGGCGGCGACGCCCCAATCGGTCTCCAGCAGCTCCTGCGCCTGGATGCTCTCGCGCAGGATCGAGCCCGATCCGAGCAGGTTTACGCGTGGCGTCTTCTTCGCGCCCTCGCGCAGCAGGTACATGCCCTGGATGATCTCTTCCTCGCTTCCCTCGCGCAGTCCGGGCTGGGCGTAGTTCTCGTTCAAGAGCGTGATGTAGAAATAGACGTCGTCCTGCTGCTCGACCATGCGCTCGAGGCCGTGGTGCAGGATGACGCCGACCTCGTGCGCGAAGGTCGGGTCGTAGCTGATGCAGTTCGGGATCGTGCTCGCGAGAACGTGGCTGTGGCCGTCCTCGTGCTGCAGGCCCTCGCCGTTGAGCGTCGTGCGTCCCGACGTGCCGCCGAGCAGGAAGCCGCGCGCGAGCATGTCGCCGGCGGCCCACGCCAGATCGCCGAAGCGCTGGAAGCCGAACATCGAGTAGTAGACGTAGAACGGGATCATGATGCGGTTGCTCGTCGAGTACGAGGTCGCCGCCGCGATCCAGCTGCCCATGCCGCCCGGCTCGTTGATGCCCTCCTGCAGCACCTGGCCGGCCTTGTCCTCGCGGTAGTACATCACCTGATCCTTGTCGACCGGCGTGTAGTTCTGGCCCGCGGGGTTGTAGATGCCGATCTGGCGAAACAGCCCTTCCATGCCGAAGGTGCGCGCCTCGTCGACGACGATCGGCACCGTGCGCGGTCCCAACTCCTTGTCGCGCAGCAGCTGCGTCAAAAAGCGCACGAAGGCCTGGGTCGTCGAGATCTCGCGGCCCTCGGCGGTCGGCTCCAGCACCGCCTTGAAGGTCTCGAGCGGCGGCACGGCGAGCTTCTCGTCGGCCTTCGCCCGCCGGTGCGGCAGGTAGCCGCCGAGCGCCTTGCGGTGGGCGTGCAGATACTGCGTCTCGGGCGTGTCCGCGGGGGGGTTGATGAACGGGATATCGCCGAGCTGGTCGTCGGGAATCGGGATATTGAAGCGGTCGCGGAACGCCTTCACGTCCTCGTCGATCAGCTTCTTCGTCTGGTGCGCCGTATTCTTGCCCTCGCCGCTGCGGCCCATGCCGTAGCCCTTGACGGTCTTGACGAGGATCACCGTCGGCTGGCCCTTGTGATGCGCCGCGCGGTGAAATGCGGCGTACACCTTCTGCGGATCGTGGCCGCCTCGGTTCAGGCGCCAGACGTCCTCGTCGCTCAGGTTGGCGACCATCTCGAGCAGCTTCGGATGGCGCCCGAAGAAGTTCTTGCGCACGAACGCGCCGTCGTTCGCGCGGAAGGCCTGATAGTCGCCATCGACGGTATCCATCATCACCTTGCGCAGGATGCCTTCCTTGTCGCGCGCGAGCAGCGGATCCCAGTAGCTGCCCCACAGCAGCTTGATCACGTTCCAGCCCGATCCGCGGAACTCGCTTTCCAGTTCCTGGATGATCTTGCCGTTGCCGCGCACCGGGCCGTCCAGCCGCTGCAGGTTGCAGTTGATGACGAAGATCAGGTTGTCCAGATGTTCGCGCGAGGCGAGGCCGACCGCGCCGAGCGCCTCGGGTTCGTCCATCTCGCCGTCGCCGCAGAAGACCCAGACCTTGCGGTTTGCGGTGTCGGCGATGCCGCGCGCGTGCAAATATTTGAGGAAGCGCGCCTGGTAGATCGACATCAGCGGCCCGAGGCCCATCGAGACGGTCGAGAACTGCCAGAACTCGGGCATCAGCTTCGGGTGCGGATAGCTCGAGATGCCCTTGCCGTCGACCTCCTGGCGGAAGTGGATCAACTGATCCTCGCTGATCCGCCCTTCCATGAACGCACGCGCGTAGATGCCCGGACAGGAGTGGCCCTGGTGATAGATCAGATCGCCGCCGTGGCCTTCGCTCTCGGCGTGCCAGAAGTGGTTGAAGCCGGTGCCGAGCATCGTCGCGAGCGACGCGAAGCTTGCGATGTGGCCGCCGAGGTCGCCGCCATCGGCCGGATGCAGCCGATTCGCCTTCACGACCATCGCCATCGCGTTCCAGCGCATGTAGGCGCGCAGCCGCTCCTCGATCTCGATGTTGCCCGGCGTGCGCTCTTCTTGATCGGCGGGAATCGTGTTGATGTAGGCCGTATTGGCCGAGAACGGCAGGTCGATGCCGGCCTGGCGCGCCTGATCGATCAACTGCTCGAGCAGAAAGTGCGCGCGTGCGCCGCCTTCGGAGGCGATGACGGCCGACAACGCCTCGAGCCATTCACGCGTTTCCTGTGCATCGTCATCGTTGGCCGGCGCGCCGAGAAAGGATTCGGGAAGAGCGGACATGCAAACCTCCTGTTGGCAATGGCTGTCGAGTGTCGCACAGATGAAAAATCATTCCGAATCGTGCGACTGCCTCTCACATAATGGAATTCACGAGGGAAGGAAGGCAACAGGCCGCCCGTCCTCGCGTCACACCCCTCGATAATCGCACGATGCGCAATCCCCCTGAGGTCAGGATCGGCCGAATCGCACCGCGCACACGCCTCGAGCGATTGCTCGGCCGCTGGTGGGGCAAGCAAACGCCGGACCGTCAGGATCGCTTCGCGACCCTCGGGCCCCTGGTGTCGGTTCTACTGTTCCTCGCCGCCATCATCTCGGCCTTCTGGTATCTGCGCAACGAGGAATTCGAGCGCGAGCAGGAAGCCGTCAAGCGCGATGCCGAGATCGCGCAGCAGCAGATCCGCCTGCGTCTCATCGAGAACAAGGAGCAACTCGTGCGCATCGCGCGCGAGGTCGCGACCCGCACCATCGATCGGGAGCAGTTCATCGCCCAGGCGGCGACCTTCACCCAGGAGCGGCCCGAGATCAATGCGCTGACCTGGGTCGGCACCGAGCGCAAGCCGCGGGCCAACTACACGGCTCGAAGCGTGCGGGCATTCGACTTCGATCCGATCGCCGGCGCCGACCCGGAAACCAACCCGGATCCCGCCTTGAAAGCAGACGCCGACACCTTCGAAGCGGCGCGCGTGCAACGCCAGCCGGTGTATTCGGGGCCGCTGCACCGCGCGGATGGAGGCGAAGTCTTTCAGGTCGTCGTGCCGCTGATCGACCGCAACGCCTTCACCGGCGCGCTGGTGGCCGAATATTCGATCGAGCGGCTGTTGCGCTACTTCGTTCCGGTGGAGATCACGAACCGGCATTCGATCGCCTTGTACGACGAGCAGGGCCGCGCCCTTGCCAGCAGCGTGATACCAATGCCGGGCCGCGAGGCGCGGCCGGCGGCGATCGTCTATGACCTGCCGCTCGCGCCGGCGGGCAACGGCATCGTGCTGCGCAGCCAGGGATTTCGTACCTCGATCGGCCTCGTCAGCAATACGCTGTTCTGGATGGTCGTCGCACTTTCCGTCCTGACCCTGTGGACGCTGCTCGGGACGTGGCGCCACATGTCGCGCCGGATGCAGATGCAGGCCGCCCTCGTCACCGAGACCAATTTCCGCCGCGCGATGGAGAACTCGATGCTGACCGGCATGCGCGCGATGGACATGGAAGCGCGCATCACCTATGTCAACCCGGCCTTCTGCGCGATGACCGGCTTTGCCGAAAGCGAACTCGTCGGCCACCAGCCCCCGTTCCCGTACTGGCCGTCGGACCGCCGCGAGGAGAACAACCGCCTGCTACTGCAGGAGCTGCAGGGCCGCAGCCCGGCAGGTGGCATCGAAGTCAAGGTGATGCGCAAGAACGGCACGGTCTTCGACGCCCGCATGTACGTCTCGCCGCTGATCGATCCGAAAGGCCACCAGACGGGCTGGGTGACGTCGATGACGAATATCACCGAGGGCAAGCGCGTGCGCGACCAGCTCTCGGCATCGCACGAACGCTTCACGACCGTGCTCGAGGGCCTGGAAGCGGCGGTCTCGGTGCTGTCGGTCCAGCAGGGCGAACTGCTGTTCGCGAACCGCTCGTACCGGCTGTGGTTCGGCGCCGACGGCAGCGGGCACGCGCTCCTCGCGGGCGGTGAATCGAGGTCGGCAAAGTCGCCCTCCGACGAGGACGATTCGGTCGACAACCTCGGCGGCCTGCCGACCCACGAACTGACCGGTGCCGGTTCCGACCCGCGCGAAATCTTCGTCGAGGGCCTCGAGAAGTGGTTCGACGTGCGCGCGCGCTACCTGCAATGGACCGACGGCCGTCTGGCGCAGATGCTGATCGCGACCGACATCACCGCGCGGCGCAGCGCCGAAGCGCTGGCCGCCAGCCAGGCCGAGAAGGCGCAGGTCACGAGCCGGCTCGTGACGATGGGCGAGATGGCGTCGTCGGTCGCGCACGAGCTCAACCAGCCGCTGACGGCGATCAGCAACTACTGCAACGGCATGATGACGCGCGTCGAGGGCGGCACGATCAAGACCGAGGATCTGATCGCGACGCTCGCCAAGACCTCGCGCCAGGCGCAGCGCGCCGGCCAGATCATCCACCGCATCCGCTCGTTCGTGAAGCGCAGCGAACCGCAGCGCCAGTGGACCCAGGCGCGCACGATCATCGACGACGCGGTCGAGCTCGCCGGCATCGAGCTGCGGCGGCGCAACGTCGCCATCCAGACCCATGTGGCGCAGCGCCTGCCGCCGCTGCACGTGGACCCGATCCTGATCGAGCAGGTCGTCCTCAACCTGCTGAAGAATGCCGCCGAGGCGATCGATTCGGCACGCCTGCCGCCCGCGCGGCGCAGCATCGAACTGCGCGTCGTGCCGCGGCACAGCGACGAAGAAGGCGGCGTCGTCGAATTCAGCGTCACCGACACCGGGCCCGGCATCAAGGACGAAGCGATCGGCCGGCTCTACGAGGCCTTCTACTCGACGAAGACCGATGGCCTTGGCATCGGCCTGTCGCTGTGCCGCTCGATCGTCGAATCGCACCAGGGAAGGATCAAGGCGCAGAACTTATACAATGGAAACCTCGTCGAAGGCTGCCGGTTCTCGTTCACGCTGCCTGTCGATCTGTCGCAAACCGAAGGCCTTGCGCCTGCCCTGAGCCTGCCTCCATGAGTCTGATTCCCAAGCGCGGTACCGTCTATGTGGTCGACGACGACGAGGCGGTGCGGGATTCGCTGCAGTGGCTGCTCGAAGGCAAGGACTACCGGGTCAAGTGCTTCGATTCCGCCGAGGCCTTTCTGACCCGCTTCGACCCGCGCGAGGTCGCCTGCCTGATCGCCGATATCCGGATGGACGGCATGAGCGGGCTCGAGTTGCAGGACCGCCTCGTCGAGCGCCGCTCGCCGCTGCCGATCGTCTTCATCACCGGCCACGGCGACGTGCCGATGGCGGTGACGACGATGAAGAAGGGGGCCGAGGATTTCATCGAGAAGCCGTTCAAGGAGGATGCGCTCGTCGCCCTCGTCGAACGCATGCTCGAGCGCGCGCGCAGCGCGTTTTCGCAGCACCAGGAGGCGGCGAGCCGCGATGCGCTGCTGTCGCGCCTGACGACGCGCGAGAGCCAGGTGCTCGAGCGCATCGTCGCCGGACGCCTGAACAAGCAGATCGCCGACGATCTGGGCATCAGCATCAAGACGGTCGAGGCGCATCGCGCCAACATCATGGAGAAGCTCAACGCCAACACCGTCGCCGACCTGCTCAAGATCGCGCTCGGCGCGCAGACCCCGGCCAAGGCCTGACGTCGGCCCGACCCCGGAAGGCCGCCTCGACGAGCGGCCTTTTTGCATTCAGGCATCGAGGAGCCCACCCACCATGACCGCCCGCCTCATCGACGGCAACGCACTCGCGGCTTCGATCCGCGCCGATGTCGCGCGCCGCGCCGCGGCATTCGCCGCGCGCGGCCGCAAGCCGGGACTTGCGGTGATCCTCGTCGGCGAGAACCCGGCGTCGAAGGTCTATGTGCGCCACAAGGTGAAGGACTGCGAGGAAAGCGGCCTGCACTCGGTCCTCGAGCGGCACGACGCGTCGATTCCCGAAGCCGCGCTGCTCGATCGCATCGCGGCGCTGAACGCCGATCCGGCGATCGACGGCATCCTCGTGCAACTGCCGCTGCCGCCGCATATCGACGCCGGCAAGGTGATCGAGGCGATCGCGCCGGAGAAGGATGTCGACGGCTTCAGCATCGCCAGCGCCGGCGCGTTGATGATCGGCCGCCCCGGCTTTCGCGCCTGCACGCCCTACGGCTGCATGAAGATGCTCGAATCGATCGGTTGCGACCCGCGCGGCAAGCATGCGGTCGTGATCGGGCGCAGCAACATCGTCGGCAAGCCGATGGCGATGCTGCTGCTGCAGGCGAACGCCACGGTCACCATTTGTCACAGCGCGACGCCCGACCTTGCGCACCATACGCGCGATGCAGACATCGTCGTCGCCGCGGTCGGCAAGATCGGCATGCTCAGCGGCGCGATGGTCAAGCCCGGCGCCGTCGTCATCGATGTCGGCATGAATCGCGGCGCCGACGGCAAGCTGTGCGGCGACGCCGATTTCGCAAGCGTCAGCCAGGTCGCGGGTTTCCTGACGCCGGTGCCGGGCGGCGTCGGCCCGATGACGCGCGCCATGCTGCTCGTCAATACCCTGGAAGCCGCCGAACACGCGGCGCGCAACGCCCACAAGGCTCGAGCACGATGACCAATCCTCTACTGCAGACGCACGATCTGCCGGCGTTTGCCCATATCGCGCCGGCCGACGTCACGCCCGCCATCGACGTCCTCTTGCGCGACGCGCAGGCCGCGCTCGAGCGCGTGACGAGCGACGCCGTCCCTGCCGAGTACGACGCCCTCTCCGCCATCCTCGACGTTGCAACCGAACGTCTCGGTCGCGCCTGGTCGGCGGTGAGCCACCTGAACGCGGTCGCCGACACGCCCGAGCTGCGCGCCGCCTACAACGAGAATCTTCCGCGCGTCACCGCATTTCACACCCGGCTCGGTGCCGACGAGCGGCTCTATGCGAAATACAAGGCCGTGCTCGCGAGCCCGCAGGCGGCGGCGCTCTCGGCGCCGCGCCGCCAGGTGCTGGCCCACGCGATGCGCGACTTCGTGCTCTCGGGCGCCGAACTGCAGGGCGAGGCGAAGGCGCGCTTCGCGGCGATCCAGGAGCAACTCGCCGCGCTCTCGCAGCAGTATTCCGAACATGTGCTCGACGCGACGGACGGCTTCGCCTGCTACGTCTCGGACCAAGACCTCGCCGGCGTGCCCCCCGATGCGAGGCAGGCGGCACGCGCGGCGGCGAACGCCGACGGGCGCGAAGGCTACAAGCTGACGCTGCACTACCCGAGCTACCTGCCCGTCATCCAGTACGGCGAGAACCGCGCCCTGCGCGAGCGGCTCTATACCGCCAACGTCACGCGGGCGAGCGAACTCGGCCCGCCGGCGCTGGACAACACGCAGGTCATGCGCGATCTGCTCGCCTTGCGCCAGGAGGAGGCGCGGCTGCTCGGCTACGCGAACTTCGCCGAGTTGTCGGTCGTGCCGAAGATGGCCGATTCGCCGGCCCAGGTCATGGCCTTCCTGCGCGATCTCGCGGCGCGCGCCCGGCCCTACGCCGAGCGCGACCTCGCCGAGTTGCGCGACTTCGCGCGCACCGAACTCGGCCTGCCCGAACTCCAGGCCTGGGACCTCGCCTTCGCTTCCGAGCACCTGAAGCAGCAGCGCTATGCCTTCAACAACCAGGAGGTGAAGCAGTATTTCACCGAGCCGAAGGTGCTCGACGGGTTGTTCCGCATCGTCGAGACGCTGTTCGAAGTCGAGATCCGCGAAGACCGCGCCGAGGTCTGGCATCCGAGCGTGCATTTCTTTCGGATCGAGCGCCGGCGTGCCGGCGCCGCCGGGTCGGGCAATGAACTCGTCGGCCAGTTCTACCTCGACCTGCACGCCCGGCCCGGCAAGCGTTCGGGGGCCTGGATGGACGAAGTGCGCGGCCGCTGGGTGCGACCCGACGGCACGCTGCAGACGCCGGTCGCGAACCTGGTGTGCAACTTCACGCCGCCGCTCGAGGTCGATGGCGCGCTGCGCCCGGCGCTGCTGACGCACGACGACGTGACGACGCTCTTCCACGAGTTCGGCCACGGCCTGCACCACATGCTGACGCAGGTGAACGATATCGGCGTCGCCGGGATTTCCGGGGTCGAGTGGGACGCGGTCGAACTGCCGAGCCAGTTCATGGAGAACTTCGCCTGGGAATGGGAGGTCCTGCAGCGCCTGACGGCGCACGTCGATTCCGGCGAGCCGCTGCCGCGCGCGCTCTACGATCGCATGCTCGCCGCGCGCAACTTCCAGAGCGGCCTGCAGACGGTGCGCCAGGTCGAGTACGCCCTGCTGGACATGCGGCTACACGCCGAGCCGGGGTGCGAGGCGCGCATCCAGGCGCTGATCGACGAAGTCCGCCACGAGGTCAATATCATCCAGGCGCCGCCGTTCAACCGCTTCCAGCACGCCTTCTCGCACATCTTTGCCGGCGGCTATGCGGCCGGCTACTACAGCTACAAGTGGGCCGAGGTGCTGAGCGCCGACGCCTGGAGCGCCTTCGAGGAGAACGGCGTATTCGACGCCGCCACCGGACGCGGCTTTCGCCAGGCGATCCTCGAGGCGGGCGGCAGCCGCCCGGCGCTGGAGAGCTTCAAGGCCTTCCGCGGCCGCGAGCCGACGATCGACGCCCTGCTGCGCCAGCAAGGCATGGCTTGAGTTCGCCGCCCGCGCGCCGATAAACTCTGATCACGCCGCAGACGTGGCTTGACGCGTTCAGGAGCGAGCATGAGCCGCCACAACTCACCGACCCTCGCAGCCGGCCGGCGCCGGCTGGCGCCGCCGCTGCGGCGTGCGCTTGCCGCATCCTGCGGCGCCCTGATCGCCGGCCTGCTCACCGCACTGCCCGCGCATGCGCTCTACAAGGTCGTCGGGCCCGACGGCAAGGTGACCTATACCGATCGCATGCCCGATGCCGCGGGCGGCAAGGTGACGCCGCTGAATGCCGCCGGCAACGCGGTGGCCGACCCCGCGATGCTGCCGCCCGAACTGCAGAAGGTCGTCGCGCGCTACCCGGTCACCCTCTTCGTCACCGCGGACTGCACGCCGTGCGACAACGCGCGCGCCCTCTTGCGCCAGCGCGGCGTTCCGCACGCCGAGAAGATCGTCCAGTCCGGCGACGATGCCGATGCGCTGCAGCGCCTGACGGGCACGCGTGACGTGCCGACCCTGATGCTCGGCACGCAATCGGTGCCAGGGTTCGATCCGCAGGCCTGGAACGGCTACCTCAACGCGGCCGGCTATCCGCAGCAATCGATGCTGCCACAGGGCTATCAGTTTGCCGCGCCGACGCCGCTGCAGCCCAGGCGCGAGGCCGCGCAGCCGGCCGCGCCGAATGCGCTCGAACCCTTGCCCGCCGCCGAGCCCTTGCGCAACGCGGCCGGAATCAGGTTCTGACGCGGCGCGGGCGCCGCACACCGCTTCAGACCCGGCGCGCGGCGAAGCTGCCGCCGGCGACGGCAAGCCCCATCGCCCAGAACAGCGCGCCCGCGCCGAGCGCCGCGCCGAGCATGCCGAACAGGAGCGGCATCGCGGCACTGGATGCATTGATCGCCATCGAGCGCAGCGCGATCGCCTCGCCGTGGCGTTCGGGCGGCGTGATGTGGTGCAGCGTGGACATGATCATCGGCTGCACCGAACCGAGCGATAGGCCCAGCAGCACGGCGCACACCGCCATCAGCCAGTCGTTGGGCATCAGCGGGTAGACCGCGAAGACCGCCGCGGTGGACAGCATCGCGCCGACCAGCACCCGGCGTTCCTGCAGGCGGTGCGCGATCATCGGCAGCGCGAGGCGCACCGCGGCCACCGCGAGTGCGAACAGGCCGAGGATGGTGCCGATCGCCGATGCGCTCATGCCGCGCGCATGGCCGAGGACCGGCAGGACGAAGCTGTGCACGTCCCAGCTCGCCGAGAGCAGCCAGTTGACGAGCATCAGCCGGCGCAGCGGCGCCGAGCGCAGCAGATCCCACGCCGCGCGGCGCGGGGCGCGCGGCGAGTGTGGCGATTCCGGCGCCCCCGGCACAACGGGCGCCGGCGCCCCATCGTTGGGCACATGGCGCGCGATCACGAGCGCCGCGAGCGGCAGCACGCCGAGCGCGCCGAATGCGGCCCGAAAGCCGACGCCGTCGATCAGCACGCCGGCCAGGATCGCGCCGGTCATATTGGCGATCGCCGGTGCGAGCCCGAGCCAGCTGAAGACCTGGATGCGCTCGGTCGCCGTGCCGGCGAGGCGCCCCGCGCTGCGCTGGATCGTGATCATCCCGGTATTCGCGCCGGTGCCGCAGAGCACCGCCGCCACGCACAGCACGGCATAGGCCTGCGAGAGGCAGGCCAGCAGACCGCCCGCCGCGCAGAGCCCGACGGCAAGGCGCAGCGGCCGGTGATAGCCGTACTTGTCGCTCAGCCGTCCGGCCTTCATCGCGAAGACCACCGGCGCGGCGGCGAACAAGGCGAGCAGCACGCCGACCGCCCATGCGCTGTAGCCCGCCGTCAGCGCCTGCAACGGGGCCGCGACGCGCAGCCCCGCCATCCCGGCGTGCAGACAGATCTGGCCGAGGATGATCGCGACCAGCGGCCGCGGATTCGCCGTCAACGGCCGCGGCGGCGCGTGGAGCGCGGCAGCGGCGACCGGCGGTGCCGGATCGAGCTCAGGCGGCATCGCCGTCGGCAGCAGGCGAATCCGCACCCGGCAGCAGCGCATTGGCCTGCGCGAGCGGCAGGGCCTCGACGCTCTTCAGCTTGCGCGTCATCACGTTCGTGCGCGTCTTGGCGCGGTCGATCGTATCGGACGCCTCCTTCAGCTTTTGCTGCGTCTTGTCGAGCACCTCGCCGAACTTGGCGAACTCGGTCTTCACCGCGCCGAGCACCTCCCAGACCTCGGCCGAGCGCTTCTCGAGCGCGAGGCTGCGAAACCCCATCTGCAGGCTCGAGAGCGTCGCCAGCAGCGTCGTCGGCCCGGCCAGCATCACCTTGTGCTCGCGCTGCAGGCCCTCGACGAGGCCCGGGCGGCGCAGCGCCTCGGCGTACAGCCCCTCGGTCGGCACGAACATGATGCCGAAATCGGTCGTATGCGGCGGCGCGACGTATTTCTCGCGCAGCGTCTTCGCCTCCGCCCGCAGGCGCGACTCGATCGCCTTCGCCGACGCTTCGACCGCCGCCGGGTCGGCGCGCTCCTGCGCCTCGACGAGGCGCTCGTAGTCCTCGCGCGGAAACTTGGCGTCGATCGGCAGCCACAGCGGCGCGCCGTCGTCGCGCCGGCCCGGAAGCCGGATCGCGAATTCGACCCGCGCGCCGGTGTGCGGCAAGGTCTCGACGTTGGTTGCGTACTGCTCGGGCGTGAGGACCTGCTCGAGGAGGCCGGCGAGCTGCACCTCGCCGAAGACGCCGCGCGTCTTCACGTTCGTCAGCACGCGGTTGAGCGAGCCGACGTCGCGCGCCAGATCGCGCATGTCGCCAAGACCCTTGTGGACCTGCTCGAGCCGCTCGGCGACCTGCTGGAAGCTGGCAGTCAGGCGCGTCTCGAGCGTCGCCTGCAGCTTCTCATCGACCGTCGCGCGCATCTGCTCGAGCTTCTTCTCGTTGTCCGCCTGCAGCGCACCGAGGCGCTGCTCGACGGAATTGCGCACCTCGAGCAGGCGGCGCTCGTTGGCGTCGGAGAGCGCTCGCAGTTGCTCGGCGATCGCATCGCCGAAGCGCTTGAACGCCGCATCCTGCGCGTCGCGCGACGCCTGCGCCTGCTGCGATTGCGCATTCACGACGCCCTGCAGCGCGCTGCTGACCGCCTGCTGCGTCGCCGCGAGCTGGGTGCGAAAACTGTCGATCTGCTCGTTCTGGGTCCGCGCCACGTCGCCCGCCTGCGCGAGCAGCGTCTGCTGGAAGGCGGCGAGCGTGTGCCCGATCTCCTGGCGCGTGCCGCTGCCGCTGCGGCCGACCTCGTCGCGCATCTCGCGCTCGAGCCGTTCGGAATCCGCGCGCGCCGATTGCGAAATCGCCTCCACCGCGCGCTGCAACGCGGCGTCGTCGTTGCGCCGCACGAGCAGCCAGACGACGAGCAGGAGCGTCGCGCCGCACAGCGCAACCACGAGCCATTCGATCATCCGGCGCCTCCGCCCGATCGTGCCATTCGGAACGCCTTGTCGTCGCCGCCTCGCCGCATTCGCTCGCTTCGATCCCCGCTGCGCGGTGCCCCTCTTTCGCGACTCATGCGGCGATTGTCGCAGCGCGGCGCCGGGCGGCGCGTCGGCGATAGCTTGTCAGCCCTGACAGACGATGCTCATCTGCGCCTGCGGCCGCGCGACGTCGTAGCTGATGGCCCAGGCCATCTCGTTCGCCGAGACCGAATCGGCATTCACGCCGGCGAGCTGGCCGCTCGAGTGCCACTCGCGCAGCACGGCGTGCCCGCGCGGGCAAAGCCGCGCCGCCTCGGCCGACAGCGTGCGCAGATCGGTGCCGCTCAAGTCGTAGGCGCTCTGCCCGGTATCGGTCGCGAGCGCCCGCACCTGCGTCCCGGCACAGCCGCCAAGCGCGAGCGCCGCCCACGCGGAGAGAATCGCGGGTCCAGCCCGCCCGAGCATCGATTTCACATTCGCTCCCGTATCGACAACGCAGCCGGCGGCGACCGCCGCTCAGCGCCTCGCGTCAGCGGATTGTGGCGATGCGAGAACGCGCCAGATGCCGTGAAGTGCGTGCGAAGGGCCCGCCAGTTCGGCGGCTTCAGCGCTTGCCGAGCACTCCCGGATTGACCGGCGTTGGCGGCCGCCCCGCGTCCGGTCCGCAGCCGAGGGCGGCGATCAGATTGTCGGCCGCCAGATCGGCCATCGCCTGGCGCGTCGCGACCGTCGCGCTCGCGATATGCGGCGTGAGCACGACATTCGACAACGCTAGCAGATCGGGATGCACCTGCGGCTCGCCCTCGAAGACGTCGAGCCCGGCGGCGGCGAGGCGGCCGGTGCGCAGCGCCGCGGCGAGCGCCGCATCGTCGACGATGCCGCCGCGCGCGATATTGGTGAGCGTCGCGCCGGGCTTCATCAGCGCGAGCTCGGCGCCGCCGATCGCGTGGTGCGACGCCGACGAATACGGCAGCACGAGGACGAGGTGATCCGCTTCGCGCAGCAGCGTCTCCTTGCTCACGTAGCGCGCGCCGATGCCGGCCTCGATCGCCGCATCGAGCCGCGAGCGGTTGTGATAGATCACCTTCATGCCGAAGCCGAGCGCGCCGCGGCGCGCGATCGCCTGGCCGATGCGCCCCATGCCGAGCACGCCGAGCGTCGTGCCGTGGACATCGCACCCGGTCAGCATGTCGTAGCGCCACATCTTCCAGGCGCCGCGGCGCAGGAGGTGTTCGCCCTCGGTCATGCGGCGCGCGGCGGCGAGCACGAGAGCGAGGCCGAAATCGGCCGTCGTCTCGGTCAGCACGTCCGGCGTATTGGTGACGACGACGCCGCGCGCGCTGCAGGCGTCGACATCGACATTGTTGTAGCCGACCGCCATGTTGCACACCGCGCGCAGCTGCGGGCAGGCGTCGAGCAGCGCGGCGTCGATCCGCTCGCCGGTCGCGAACAGGCCCTGCTTGCCCTGCAGCCGGCGTATCAGTTCGGCGGCGCTCCAGAGTGCGTCGGTGTCGTTGCTTTCGACCTCGAAGTGCTCGCGCAAGCGGTCGAGGACGGCGGGGAAGATGGCGCGTGCCACGAGGATGGAATGCTTCATTCGATGAACTTCGCGAAATCGGCCACCGGCGTGCGTTCGGTGACCAGTGAATTGACGACCGCCGACCGGTCTTCGAAGCCCATCGACATGCCGCAGACCAGCATCTCGTTGGGCGGCGCGCCGATCTGCTCCATGACGACTCGGTGAAAGCGCAGGAACGCGGCCTGCGGACAGGTGTGCAGCCCGCGCGCGCGCGCCGCGATCATCACGCTCTGCACGAACATGCCGTAGTCGAGCCAGCTGCCCTGGCGCATGACGCGATCGATCGTGAACATTAGGCCCACCGGAGCGTCGAAGAATGCGTAGTTGCGGCCGAACTGGGCGTGCATCCGCGCCTTGTCGCCCTTGTCGATGCCAAGCAGCCCGTACATGTCCCAGCCGATCTTGCGCCGCCGGTCGATGAAGGGCGAGACCCATTCGACCGGATAGTACGCATACTCCTCGCCGTGCGCGGCGAGCGCCGCCGGGTCGCCGAAGATGCGCGCGATCCGGTCCGACAGCGCCGACTTGGCCGCCCCGGCCAGCACGTAGACCTTCCACGGCTGCGTATTGGTGCCCGAAGGCGCGCGCGATGCGACGCGCAGGATGTCCTCCACCGTCTCGCGCGGCACGGGCGTCGGCAGGAATGCGCGCACCGCGCGGCGCGACGTGATCGCGGCATCGACGGCGGCGATGGATTCGGGACTGGGCGGCACGTCGGGTTCCTGCAGATTGCGCAGCGTGGATCGCAAGCCCGAAGATCGAGTCGGGGCGAGTTCAGGCCGCTGCATTGTTCCACTCGCGCCAGCTCT
Organism: uncultured Burkholderiales bacterium; assembly: GCA_937864005.1. Taxonomy (GTDB): domain Bacteria; phylum Pseudomonadota; class Gammaproteobacteria; order Burkholderiales; family Burkholderiaceae_C; genus CAIKUF01. The sequence goes on along the minus strand of CALMIL010000096.1, from coordinate 27,934 downwards.
CGAGCGCAAGGCCGAGCGTGGCGCGCTGAACGGCGATCGTATCCAAGATGTCGCGGCCGTAGCCGCCCGCCATCGAAAGCGCGACCGCGATGCCGCGCTCGCGCGCTGCCCTCAGCACGCGGCGGTCGCGCTCGGCGAGGCCGGCTGTGCTCAGCTTCAGGCGGCCGAGGCGGTCGCCCTCGTGCGGGTCGGCGCCGGCGAGGTAGAAGACAAGGCGCGGGGCGGCATCGGCGGTGCGTGCCCACAGCGCACCGAGCGCACGATCGAGCGCGTCGAGATACTGCGCATCGCCGCAACCGTCGGGCAGCGCGACATCCAGATCGCTCGCCTCCTTGCGAAACGGAAAGTTGCGCTCGGCATGCATCGACAGCGTGAAGACGGTCGGGTCGTCGCGAAAGATCGCCGCGCTGCCATCGCCCTGATGCACGTCCAGATCGACGATGGCGACGTGCAACGCATCGCGGTGCGTTCGCCGCCATTCGGCCTGCATCAGACGGGCCGCGACGGCGGCATCGTTGAAGACGCAATACCCGCCGCCGCGGTCGGCGCTCGCATGGTGGGTGCCGCCGGCCAGATTCGCGGCAACGCCCTCGGCGAGCGCGGCGCGCGCCGCGGCGATCGTCGCGCCGACCGAGCGGCGCGAACGCTCGACCATCTGCGGCGACCACGGAAATCCGATCTCGCGCTGCTGCAGCGGATCGAGGCGGCCCTCGACGACCCGCCGCACATAGGCCGGCGTATGGGCAAGCGCAAGTTCGCCGTCGCTCGCGGCCGGCGGCTCGAGGATGCGGATCGCCGGCAACTGCGCCTGAACACACTCGTGCAGCAGGCGGTAGCGCTGCATCGGAAACCGGTGCCCATCGGGCAGCGGCAGGACGAAATGCGCGGACGAATAGGCTCGCAAACGCTGGTCCTGGCGTCAGCCGCGCTCGAAATCCGCCCCTTCGCGGCGACGAGAAGGCACGCCGGGCAAGCTGCCGTCACCGTCCGGCCGACCGCGCCAGTAGAACGCGGGCTCTAAATTGCGGCAGTGCAGCAAAAACATCTTGCTTTCCCTCTTTGCGGCGCTATACTTCATTTCATGTTGCAGTGCAGCAATCAAGCACTCCAACCGATTGCCCCTGAACCCACCCACTGGAGATCAACCATGCTGACCGCTGAACAAATTGTCGCCGCCCAGAAGGCCAACGTCGAAACCCTCTTCGGCCTCACCAACAAGGCCTTCGAAGGCGTCGAGAAGCTCGTCGAACTCAACTTGCAAGTCGCCAAGGCATCGCTCAGCGAAGCCGCCGAAGGCGTGAACGCCGCACTGTCGGTGAAGGACGCGCAAGAGCTGATCGCGCTGCAGGCCGGCCTGCTGCAACCGGCTGCCGAGAAGGCCGCCGCCTACAGCCGCCACGTGTACGACATCGCCGCGAGCACGAACGCCGACATCGGCAAGCTCGTCGAAGCGCAGACCGCCGACCTCCAGGCGAAGTACATGTCGGTCGTCGACGCCGCCGCGAAGAACGCCCCGGCCGGCTCCGAGAACGCCGTTGCGCTAGTGCGCAGCGCCGTCGCCGCCGCGAACAACGCCTTCGAATCCGTGCAGAAGGCCGCCAAGCAGGCCGCCAACGTCGCCGAGTCGAACTTCCAGGCGATGGCCGCCACCGCCGAAAAGGCGACCGCGAGCACGACCAAGTCGCGCCGCGCTGCCTGAGGCAGGACGCGCAAGATCACGCCGCGGCAAAGAAAATCTGCCGCGGCGTTGAACTTTCCGACCGCAGGCTGACTCATACGTTTGCTGCGGGGCAGAGCTCGCAGCCCTCCTGAACGTGAGTCTCCTCGGTGCCTCCTGAAGCAGGGCTTCAAGGTACCTTCGGCCCGGTGTCACCACCGGGCCCTTTCTTTTGCGGGGCGCATATTCGTTGCTGCGCCGCCGAAGCGCTCGTTCATCGACCGTTCATCCGCGACGGCCGAAAATCGAACCATGACGCTCCTCGACTCAACGGCACGCTGCGCACCGCGCGGCCGGCCCTGGCAGCGCGCGGCGCTGATCGGCGCCGTGGCGCTCGGCCTGGCACTGACCGCGGCCTGGGCCGGCGGCGGGCACGATCACGATCACGATCACGATCACGACCGCGCCCGCGCCGCGGTCCAGGCCGGCGAGATCCTGCCGCTGCCCACGCTGCTGGAACAGTTGCAGCGCACCCATCCAGGCCAGGTTCTCGCGCTCGAACTCGACCGGGAAGACGATGGCCGCTGGATCTACGAGATCAAGCTGCTGCGTGCCGACGGCCGTCTCGTCAAGCTCGATGTCGACGCCCGCACCGCGCAGGTCCTCCAGGTCAAGACCAAGGGCCGCAGGGGCGGCGCAGGTGCCAGCAGCGCAAGCGCGCCCGGACAATGAAGCCCGAGTTCCACCGGCAACGGCCATGAGACTGCTGCTCGTCGAGGACGAGCCGACGCTGCGCAGGCAATTGCAGGCCGGGCTCGAAGACGCCGGCTACGCGGTGGACGCGGCCGACAACGGGCGCGAGGCGCAGCATCTGGGCGAGACCGAGCCGTTCGACGCCGTCGTCCTCGACCTCGGCCTGCCCGTCATCGACGGCCTGAGCGTCCTGAAGCGCTGGCGCGACGCCGGGCACCGCATGCCGGTGCTGATCCTCACCGCGCGCGACAGCTGGCACGAGAAGGTGGCCGGCATCGATGCCGGCGCCGACGACTACCTCGCCAAGCCCTTCCACATGGAAGAGCTGCTGGCGCGCCTGCGCGCGCTGATCCGGCGCGCCCAGGGCATCGCGTCGCCGCTGCTGCAATGCGGAGCGCTGTCGCTCGACACGCGCAGCGGCCGCTTCACGCTCGACGGCCAGACGCTTTCGCTGACGAGCCTCGAGCATCGGTTGCTCGCCTACCTGATGCACCGGCCGGGCGCGATCGTCTCGCGCACCGAACTCACCGAGCACCTCTACGCGCAGGACTTCGATCGCGACTCGAATACGATCGAGGTCTTCGTCGGCCGGCTGCGCAAGAAGCTGCCGCCGGGGCTGATCGAGACCGTGCGCGGCATGGGCTACCGGCTCGCGGCGGCGCCGTGACGATCGCGATCCGGCGCCGGGCGCTGTCGCTGCGCTTTCGGCTGCTCGCGGCGACGGTCGTCGCGCTCGCCGCCGCCCTGCTGCTCGCCGGCTTCTTCCTCGCGAGCCAGTTTCGCGAGCACGTGCAGCGCCAGTTCACCGCCGCGCTGACGGCGCAGCTCGACCAGCTCACCGCGAGCCTCGACTTCGACGCCGCCGGCCAGCCGCAGATCGACATCCGCACCGAGATCGACCCGCGCTGGGCGCGCCCTTACTCGGGCAACTACTGGCAGCTCGACCGCCTCGCGGGCGGCAAGTTGCAAAGCGGCGTGCTGCGCTCGCGCTCGCTGTGGGATACGACGCTTGCGGCGCCGCAGGACGCCCTCGCCGGCGGCAGCGTCCACGTCCACGAGATCGCCGGCCCGCAGGACGCGCACCTGCTGCTCGTCGAACGCACGCTTTCCAGCGACGACACCGGCGGCGTGCAGTGGCGGCTCGTCGTCGCCGCCGACCTGCGCGAAACGGATGCCGCCGTGGCGCACTTCAACCGCGTCCTCGCCGCGTCGCTCGGCGTGCTGCTCGTGCTGCTCGGCGTCGCCGCGGTCGGCCAGGTCGCGGTCGGCCTCGCGCCGTTGAAGAAGCTCGCGCAGGCCTTGGCGCTGGTGCGCGAAGGCGATGCGCAAAGGCTCGCCGGCGACTTCCCGCCCGAAGTCCAACCACTGATCGACGACTTCAACGGCGTGCTCGACCGCAACGCGCAGGTCGTCGAGCGCGCACGCACCCAGGCCGGCAACCTGGCGCATGCGGTCAAGACGCCGCTGGCGGTGATGGCGCAGGCCGCCACGGCCGCCGAGCGGCGCCCCGAAGGCGACCCCGACCTCGCCGCCCTCGTCCAGGAGCAGGTCGCCGCCGCGCGCCGCCAGGTCGATTGGCACCTCGCCCGCTCGCGCGCCGCGGCGCAGACGACGCCGGGCGCGCGCACCGCGGTCGCACCGGTGATCGAAGGGCTGCTGCGCGTCGTCGGCCGCGTACACGCCGGGCGCGGCCTGGCGATCGCAAGCGATCCGATCGCGCCGGCGTGCAGCTTCGCCGGCGAACTGCAGGACCTGCAGGAGATCGTCGGCAACTTGCTCGACAACGCCTGCGCTTGGGCGAAGAGCGAAGTCCGCATCGCCGCCAGCGCCGATCACGCATCGCGCCGGCTGCACATCGTCGTCGACGACGACGGCCCTGGGATAGCCGCAGCGCGGCGCGACGCCGCGATGGCACGCGGCGCACGGCTCGACGAGTCGGTGGCCGGCAGCGGCCTCGGCCTTGCGATCGTGCACGAACTGGTCGCACTCTACGGCGGCAGCGTCATTCTCGGCACGGCGCCGGCCGGCGGATTGCGCGTCGAACTCGTGCTGCCGTCGGCGCCGCCGCAGCGCGCCGGCTGAGGCAGCGCGCCAGCCGGCGCGGAATCACCGATACGCCCGCAGGTATTTCCACTCGAACGCCCGCTTCGCGAGGTGCAGCACGTGCAGGTTGGGCACCAGCATGTTGCGCTCGGCCGTCCGGTAGACGAGCGAGCCCTGGTCGACCGCATCGACGATGCAGACCAGTTCGGTCTTGAAGGTCGCCATCGCCGGTGCGCCCGCAAGGTCGGCGAGCACATTGGCCGCCGCCGCGCCGGCCTGCAGGTCGGCCATGTGCGCCTGCTTGGGCATCCAGTCGGGGCCGGAGAAGCTGCCCGAATCGCCGGCGACGAAGACGCGCTCGGCGCCTGCGGCGCGGCAGTGCGCATCGGCCTGCAGCAGTCCGCCCGGCGAGCGCGCGAGCTTGGTCTGGTCAAACCAGAGGTTGCCCGTCATGCCGGGCATGAAGAGGATCAGGTCGGCGTTGAATTCACCGCCTTCGGTCACGACCTTGTCGGCGTCGAAGCGCTTCATCTTGTGCCCGAGGTGGGTGCGCACGCCGCGCCGCTGCATCTCGGCGAGCAGGTGCGTGACGGCCTTCGCGCCCAGGCGCTTGCCTGGCTCGGCGGCGGGGCTGAAGAAGACGATCTCGAAGCGCTCGCGCCGACCCTCGCGGCGCAACTGGCGGTCGATGCCGAAAAGGAACTCGAACATCGGCCCGCCGCGCATCGCCTGCGGCTCGTTCGGGTTGCCGGCAAAACCGATCGCGATCGTGCCGCCCTGCATCTCGCGCAGGCGGTCGCGGATGCGCTCGGCGGCGGCGATGCCTTCGCACGGCGTGATCGCGTGCTCGATGCCGGGCAGCTTCTTGATGAAGCGCCCGCCGCTGGCGATGACGAGGGCATCGTTCGTCACCTCGCCGGCGCTCGTCGCCAGCGTGCGCCCATCGTCGGAAAGGCCGGTCGCTTCGGCGGCGTGAAAACGCACGTCGTTGCGCTTCAGGAAGGCGTCGAGCGGGACTATCAGCTGCTCGCGCGTGCGCAATCCGCTCGGAATCCAGATGATGCCCGGCAGGTAGTGCAGCTCCGCGCGCGGCGCAATGAGCGTGATGCGCGCCGCCTTGTCGCGCTTGCGCAGTTCGCGGATCGTCGACAGCCCGCCGAAGCCGGCGCCGATGACGGTGATTTCGTGGTTTCGGGTCATGTCTGCCTCGGACGGCTGCGCGCTACAGCCATTGCGCGATCTGCTCGATATCTTCGGGGAAGAGCTGCCCCGCCTCGGCCATCACGACCCGGCCGTCGCGGCCGCGCACGACCGTCACCGGCAGGCCCTTCGGCTTGGAGAGGACGCGCGCGACGGCAGGCGTGAACCAGCCCGCAGGGAAGGTATAGCCGCGCTGTGCGAGGTACGTGGTCGCGTCTTCGGGCTTCTTGTCGATCGACAGCGCCAGCATCTGCAGACCACGGCCCTGCCCCGTCTGCCAGAGCTTTTCCATGTGCGGGCTCTGCAGCGCGCAAAACGGGCACCAGCTTGCCCACCAGTAGACGACGAGCAGCCTGCCTTGCGCCTGCGCCGGCTCGAAGCGCCGGCCATCGAAGAGCTCGACCGGCGACAATGCGAGCGCGCTGCCGATCGCCGGCAGGGCATCGGGCGCGGCGGCAGCCTGCGCACCGGCCGCGATCGACGCCAGCGCCGCGCCGCGCGCAATCAGGTCCCGCCGGTTCATGCATCTTTCTCCATTCGTCCATTCGCGCGGGCAACCTGCGCCCGGCCCTGCCAGCATCATACGAACCCTGCGCGGGAGGCCGATGCGAAAACGCAATTCGCCCTATCGACGATCCGGCTCGCTAGACTTGCACCCGTCCCCCTCTTCATCCATCGCCCCTCACCGCGTCAATCATCATGGCCACGATCATCAAGCACGCAGACTTCGTCGAAAGCATCGCCGCCGCGCTGCAGTACATCAGCTACTACCACCCCGCCGACTACATCGCGCACCTCGCGCGCGCCTACGAGGGCGAGCAAAGCCCGGCAGCGAAGGACGCGATCGCGCAGATCCTGACCAACTCGCGGATGTGCGCCGAGGGCCATCGCCCGATCTGCCAGGACACCGGCATCGTCAACGTGTTCCTGAAAATCGGCATGGACGTGCGCTTCGACGGCTTCCCGGCGAGCCTCGTCGACGCCGTCAACGAAGGCGTGCGCAAGGGCTATCTCGAGCCCGGCAATACGCTGCGCGCGAGCATCGTCGCCGACCCGCAGTTCGAGCGCAAGAATACGCGCGACAACACGCCGGCCGTCGTCCACATGGAAGTCGTTCCCGGCAACACGGTCGATGTGCAGGTCGCCGCCAAGGGCGGCGGCAGCGAGAACAAGACCAAGTTCGTGATGTTGAATCCGAGCGACAGCCTCATCGACTGGGTCATGAAGACGGTGCCGACGATGGGCGCCGGCTGGTGCCCGCCGGGGATGCTGGGCATCGGCATCGGCGGCACGGCAGAGAAGGCGATGCTGATGGCCAAGGAATCGCTGATGGACCCGATCGACATGTTCGATCTGAAGCAAAGAGGCCCGCGCAACAAGACCGAAGAATTGCGCATCGAGCTGTACGACAAGATCAACGCGCTGGGCATCGGCGCGCAGGGCCTGGGGGGCCTGACGACGGTGCTCGACGTGAAGATCGCGATGTATCCGACGCACGCCGCGAGCAAGCCGGTGGCGATGATCCCGAACTGCGCCGCGACGCGCCACGCGCACTTCGTGCTCGACGGCTCCGGCCCGGCCTACATCGACCCGCCTAGCCTCGACGACTGGCCCGACGTGCACTGGGCGCCCGACTACAACAAGTCGAAGAAGGTCGATCTGAACACGCTGACGCGCGAGCAGGTCGCGGCATGGAAGCCGGGCGACACGCTGCTGCTGTCGGGCAGGATGCTGACCGGCCGCGACGCCGCGCACAAGCGCATCCAGGACATGCTCGCCAAGGGCGAGAAGCTTCCGGTCGACTTCACGAACCGCGTCATCTACTACGTCGGCCCGGTCGATCCGGTGCCGGGCGAGGTCGTCGGCCCCGCTGGCCCGACGACGGCAACGAGGATGGACAAGTTCACCGAGATGATGCTGAGCGCAACCGGCCTGATCGGCATGATCGGCAAGGCCGAGCGCGGGCCGGCCGGGATCGAGGCGATCCGCAAGCACAAAAGTGCCTACCTGATGGCCGTCGGCGGCGCGGCCTACCTCGTCTCGAAGGCGATCAAGCACGCGAAGGTCGTCGGCTTCGAAGACCTCGGCATGGAGGCGATCTACGAGTTCGACGTGAAAGACATGCCGGTCACGGTCGCCGTCGATTCGACCGGCACGAGCGTGCACGACACCGGCCCGCGCGAGTGGCAGAAGAGAATCGGCAACATTCCGGTCGCGACGGTCTGAGCGGTAGCGTGTCGATCGGCACATTGCGCTGAATGCATGCCCGGATGCGCTTGCGAGTTCGCGCCCGCGATCATGTGGAGCTCAATCGACGGCGCGGTAGAGCCAGTCGCTCTCCGAGAGCGGCGCGGTCTTGCTCTTCTCCAAGCTCGATCGCGCGCGCAGCTGCAGCGCTGTGCCGGCCGGCTCGCGCGGCCGCAGGAACTGCTGCGCAAACGAGTCTTGCTTCAGCGCGAGGGTCTGCTTCGCGACGTCGATCCGCTCGTCTTCGGTCACGCGTGAAGCAGGTCTTCGACGCCGAAGAGTCCACGGGCCGCTGCAGGTACGGCGCAATCACGCCGCCTGACGCCAAGCCGGGCCGAGCCGCAGCCTGCTCGTGCTGATCGCCGGTCCGATGGCGCGTCGCGCATCCGCGCGGACACTCCGGTCATGTTCGATCGCATTCGGTCTGCCGGTGCCGACGGAGAACGGCGACCGGCCCAACCGGGCATACCTGCACCGGCAGCGCGGATGGTGCGCGCGCGGCGGCCTGCCGGCGAGCGGCAAAGTCCGTCGGCAGGCGTCGATGCCACTCTGGTTTGACGTGCCGCGCAGCGAAGCGTCCCGAACTCGATGCCCACAGCCGTGCGGTCGGGCGTTGCCGCTTTTCATGCCTCTCGATTGACGGCTGGGCCCCGCCACGGTACATTACTGACCAGTCAGTCAGTATGATTCGATGCCCGCGACCCGGCCCGAAACCCACACCCGTCAACGGCGCAAGCAGGCGCGCCCGCAGGAGTTGCTCGACGCCGCGCTCGAACTGTTCGTCGAGCGCGGTTTCGCGGCCACCAAGATGGAGGACGTCGCGACCCTGGCGGGCGTCTCCAAGGGCACGCCCTACCTCTACTACTCGAGCAAGGAAGATCTGCTCAAGGCGGTGATCCGCGAGCGGCTGTCGAGCGAAATCGAGATGGGTGCGGCCGCCGTGGCCGGCCACGTCGGGTCGTGCGCCGAACTGCTTCGCACCTTGATCGAGCATTGGTGGCTGCGCGTCTACGACAGCCCGGCGTCGGGCGTCTTCAAGCTCATCATCACCGAGGTGCGCAGTTTTCCGGACATCGCCGCCTACTACCACCGCGAAGTGGTCGAACCGGGCACGCGGCTGATCGGCGCCGTCCTCGCGCGCGGCATCGCGAGCGGCGAGTTCCGGCGCATCGATGTCGAGGCCGCGGTGCACTCGCTCATCCTGCCGATGGTGATGCTTTGCGTGCACAAGCATTCGGTCGGCGCCTGCGAACCTTTCGCGGCGCGCCTCGATCCGCACGATTTCGTGCACCGCCACGTCGAACTGCTGCTCCTCGCGCTCACCGCGCCGCAGGACAGGAAGGCGCCGGCCGCAGCGGCCAGAAAGAAGAACGCATGAAGCGATGGCTCAAATGGGGCGTGGCCGTGGTCGCGCTCGCGGTCTTCGGCGCGCTCGTCGCGCGCTCGCTCGCCGCGCGCAAGGCGCAGCAGGCCAGGCTCGCGACGGCGCCGGCCGCGCAGGCGTTCGAGCTGACGCGCGCCGACGTGCTCACGCTCGCGCCGGTCGAACTCGTCCGCACGGTGCAGGTTTCGGGCGGCCTCAAGGCGGTCGACAGCGCGGTCGTCAAGGCGCGCGTCGCCGCCGTCGTGCAGGAGATCACGGTGCGCGAAGGCGACATCGTCAAGCGCGGTCAGTTGCTCGGCCGGCTCGATACGTCCGAAGTCGGCCTGCGCCTGCGCCAGGCCGACGAGCAGGCCGCGGCCGCCCAGTCGCAGCTCGATCTTGCCGAGCGCACGCTTGCCAACAACCGGGCGCTCGTCGCGCAGGGATTCATCTCGCAGAACGCGCTCGACACCTCGGTCATGAACGCCGCCGGTGCGCGCGCTTCGCTGCAGGCGGCGCAGGCCGCGGCCGGGCTCGCGCGCAAGTCGCTCGACGACGCCCAGATTCGCGCCCCGCTCGACGGCATCGTCTCGCAGCGCCTCGTGCAGCCGGGCGAGCGTGTCGCGCTGGACGCCAGGCTGCTCGAGATCGTCGACCTCTCGCGCATCGAACTCGAAGCCGCGGTCAGCGCCGACGATATCGGCGCCGTACGCATCGGCAGCAGCGCCAGACTGCAGGTGGACGGCATGGCCGAGCCGGTCGCGGCGCACGTCGCCCGCATCAACCCGAGCACCCAGCCCGGGACGCGCGCGGTGCTCGTCTATCTCGAGCTCGAGCCGCATCCGGCGCTGCGCCAGGGCCTCTTCGCGCGCGGCGCGATCGAGCTCGAACGCCGCGGTACGCTCGCCGTGCCGCAGTTCGCGGTGCGCATCGATCAGCCGCGGCCGTATGTCTTCGTCGTCGCCGACGGCCGGATCGCACAGCGCGACGTGACGCTCGGCGCGCGCGGCGTCGCCGATTTCGGCGCCCAGCGGATGGAGGCTGTCGAGGTCAAGAGCGGCCTCGCGGCGGGCGAACTGCTGTTGCGCGGCAACGTCGGCAACCTGCCCGGCGGCACGCCGGTCCGGCTGGCGCCGGCGGCGGCACCGGCCGCGGCGTCCGCGCCGGCCTTGGTCGCGGCGTCGGACAGGCGCTGAAGGGCCGCGCCCATGTGGTTCACCCGCGTCGCGATCAACAACCCCGTCCTGGCGACGATGGTGATGTTCGCCTTCGTCGTGCTCGGGCTCTTCAGCTACCAGCGGCTCGCGGTCGATCAGTTTCCGAATGTCGACTTTCCGACCGTCGTCATCCAGATCGACTATCCCGGCGCCTCGCCCGAGATCGTCGAATCCGAGGTGACGAAACGGATCGAGGAGGCCGTCAATACGGTCGCCGGGATCAATGCGCTGTGGTCGCGCTCGTACGAAGGCAGCGCGGTCATCGTCGTCGAGTTCAATCTCGACGTCGACGGCCGCAAGGCGGCCGACGACGTGCGCGAGAAGGTGGCATCGATCCGGCCGCTGCTGCGCGACGAAGTCAAGGAGCCGCGCATCACGCGCTTCGACCCGGCGAGCCAGCCGATCTTCAACGTCGCGATCCTCTCCCCCGACGGGCGCTACGACGCCCAGCAGCTCACGACCTGGGCAACGCAGGTGCTGCAAAAGCGCCTCGAGAACGTGCGCGGCGTTGGCGCGGTCACGCTGGTCGGCGGCGTTGCACGCCAGATCAACATCTACCTCGATCCCGGCGCGCTCGAGGCGATGGGGGTCGGTGTCGATCAGGTCGTCGCCGCCGTGCGCAGCGAGAACCAGGAACTGCCGCTGGGCGCGATCCGCTCGCGCGAGCAGGAGCGCGTGGTGCAGATCGACGCCCGCCTGAAACGCCCCGAGGACTTTCGCGACATCATCGTCGCCAAGAAGGGCGCGGCCGGTGCCCCGGTGCGGCTGTGGCAGGTCGCCAACGTGACCGACGGGCCGCAGGAGGTCGACTCGCTCGCGCTCTACAACGGCAAGCGCACGGTGCTGCTGTCGGTGCAGAAGTCGCAGGGTGAGAACACGATCGCCGTCGTCGACGGTCTGAGGAAGGCGCTCGCCGAGGCGAAGGACGTGACGCCGCCGGGCGTGACGACCGAGGTGAACCGCGACAACTCGCGCTCGATCCGGGTCTCGGTCGCCAATGTGCAGGCGACGCTGCTCGAAGGCGCGATGCTTACGATCCTGATCGTCTTCCTGTTCCTCAATTCGTGGCGCTCGACCGTCATCACCGGCCTGACGCTGCCGATCGCGCTGATCGGCACGTTTCTCTTCATGTACATGTTCGGCTTCACGATCAACGGCATCACGATGATGGCGCTGTCGCTGAGCGTGGGCCTCCTGATCGACGATGCGATCGTCGTGCGCGAGAATATCGTGCGCCACATCCGGATGGGCAAGAACGCGCACGACGCGGCGCTCGACGGCACGAACGAGATCGGGCTTGCGGTGCTCGCGACGACGCTGTCGATCGTCGCCGTCTTCATGCCGATCGGTTTCATGGGCGGCATCGTCGGCAAGTTCTTCCACGAGTTCGGCATCACGATCGTCACCGCGGTGCTGATCTCGATGTTCGTCAGCTTCACGCTCGATCCGATGCTGTCGAGCGTCTGGCACGACCCCGACGCGCACGGCGTGCACCATGGGCCGCCCGTCACCCTCTACGACCGCACGATAGGCCGCGTCACGGGTCTGTTCGACCGCCTGACGCAGCGCCTGTCCGACACCTACCAGGGCATTCTTGGCTGGTCGCTAAAGCACAAGCTCGCGACGCTCGCGATCGCGCTCGCGAGCTTCATCGCGAGCTTTTTCGTCATTCCGCTGCTCGGTGCCGAATTCGTTCCGAAGGCCGACTTCTCGGAGACGCAGGTCAATTTCTACACCCCTGTCGGCTCGTCGATCGAAACGACCGAGGCACGCGCCAGGCAGGTCGACGCCGCGCTGCGCGAGATGCCCGAGGTGCAATACACGGTCGCGACGATCAACAGCGGCGCGGCCAATGGCCGCAACTACGCGAGCGTCTACGTCCGCCTGATCGATCGCGCGGCGCGCACGCGCAGCGTCGAGCAGCTCGCGGTGCCGATGCGCGAGAAGCTCGCCCGCATCCCCGGCATCACGATCACCAATATCGGCGTCGTCGACCTCGGCGGCGGCAAGAGCCTGCAGTTCTCGGTGCAGGGCAAGGACCTGGATGAACTGGCGCGGCTGTCCAAGCTGATCACCGGCAAGCTGCGCGAGATTCCGGGCCTCGTCGATCTCGATACGACGCTCAAGCCCGACAAGCCGACCGTCTCGGTCGAGGTGCGGCGCGATATCGCCGCCGATCTCGGCTTCAACGTGAATGCACTCGCCGGCGCGCTGCGCACGCTGATCGCCGGCCAGACGATAGGCAACTGGCGCGCGCCGGACGGCGAGAACTACGACGTCAACGTGCGCCTCGCGCCGGGGCAGCGCGAGTCGATCTCGCACCTCAAGGGCCTGCCGCTCACCGTCGCCCCCGCCGCCGACGGCAGCGTGCATGTGGTGCGCCTGTCGCAGGTGGCCGATATCACGCCCTCGACCGGCCCGAACCAGATCAACCGGCGCGACCTCAATCGCGAGATCACGATCGACGCCAACGCGCTCGGCCGCAGCGCGGGCGATATCTCGGCCGACATCAAGCGCGTCCTCGATTCGATCGCCTGGCCGCCCGGCTACCGCTACGTGTTCGGCGGCTCGACGAAGAACATGAACGAGTCGTTCGCCTACGCGGTTGGCGCGCTCGGGCTGGCCGTGATCTTCATCTACATGATCCTCGCGAGCCAGTTCAGGAGCTTCCTGCAGCCGCTGGCGCTGATGTCGTCGCTGCCGCTGACGCTGATCGGCGTCGTGCTCGCGCTGCTGCTGTTCGGCTCGACGCTCAACATGTTCTCGATCATCGGCATCGTGATGCTGATGGGCCTGGTGACGAAGAATGCGATCCTGCTGATCGACTTCGCGATCCGCTCGCGTGCCGGCGAGCACGCCGGCGAACACGGCCTGGATCACGACACCGCGCCAATGAGCCGCGAGGAAGCGCTGCTGCACGCCGCGCGGGTGCGGCTGCGGCCGATCCTGATGACGACGCTGGCGATGATCTTCGGCATGGTGCCGCTCGCCTTCGCGATGAGCGAGGGCTCCGAGCAGCGCGCACCGATGGGGCAGGCGGTGATCGGCGGCGTGATCACCTCGTCGCTGCTCACGCTGGTCGTCGTGCCGGTCATCTACTGCTATCTGGACGACCTGGCGCAATGGGGGCGACGCAGGTTCGGACCGGCACGGTCCCGCAAGGCGCCGGCCGGCGTCACATCGGCCCCATAAAATGCGCGGCTGAACCTGGCAACGGAATCCGAACCATGAGCTTTCACTGGAACGTCGAGCGCGCCCGCTTCAACATGATCGAGCAGCAGATCCGCCCCTGGGAGGTGCTCGATCCGGCCGTGCTCTCGCTGCTGACGGTCGTGCGCCGCGAGGATTTCGTGCCGAGCGCCTATCGATCCCTCGCCTTCATGGATACCGAGATCCCGCTGCCGGCGTCGCAAGGGCGCAGCGAGACCATGCTCGCGCCGAAGGTCGAGGCGCGCATGCTGCAGGAGCTGCTGCTCGCGCCGCACGAAAGCGCGCTCGAGATCGGCGCCGGCTCGGGCTTCGTGGCGGCGCTGCTCGCGCGTCGCGCGCGCCATGTGCTGACGCTCGAGACCGATCCCGCGCTTGCGCGGCTGGCCGCCGGCAACCTCGAGCGCAGCGGCGTGCACAACGCGACCGTGCGCGAGCTCGACGGCAGCGGCGGCCTGCCGGGCGAAGCGCCGTTCGACGCCATCATGATGTCGGGCTCGGTCGCGGCGGTTCCTCCCGCGCTGCTCGACGGCCTGAAGATCGGCGGCCGGCTGGTCGCGATCGTCGGCCAGCAACCGATGATGCGCGCGGTGCGCGTCACCCGCACCGGCGAGCACAGTTTCGCGAGCGTCGATCTGTTCGATACGGTGGCGCCCCGGCTGCACGGTTTCGACGAGCCGAGCGGCTTTTGCTTCTGATGCGCCAGCTCGCGGTCGATGAGCTGCCGGCGCTTTGCGCCGCGCACGCGCCGCGGGTCTTGCTGCTGGACGTGCGCGAGCCGTGGGAGACCGCGAAGGCGCGGCTCGAGATCGAAGGCGTGCCGACGCTGTGCATTCCGATGCGCGAGATCCCGCAGCGGCTGGCCGAACTCGATCGCTCGCGGCTCATCGTCTGTTTATGTCATCACGGGGTGCGAAGTCTGCAGGTCGTCGCATTCCTGTCGCAACGGGGCTACGAGAGCGTCTATAACCTCGCCGGCGGCATCGACGCCTGGTCGATCGAGGTTGCGCCACAGGTGGCGCGCTATTGACGCGCCGCCCCGTCGCGACCCACCCACGAAGAGAACGAAGAGCCAAGGAACGCCCATGTCCGCAGTGCGCACCCATCGATCGCCCCGCTCGGGCGCAACCGCGACCGGCGCCCCGCTCGGACCGCTCGCCGCCGGGCTGGCGCTCGCGTTCGCTTCGACGCTCGCGCAGGCACAGAGCCTGCAGGAGCTCTACGACGCCGCGCGCGGTTACGATGCGACCTATCTCGCCGCGCGCGCGACGGCGCAGGCCGCGCAGTACCGATACGAACAATCCAAGGCGCTGCGGCTGCCATCGGCATCGATCTACGCGAGCACCACGCGCAGCGGCACCGACGTGCCCAAGATCGACGACAACTTCTACGGCACCGTCAACCAGGCGACGCTCAACGCCAGACAGCCGATCTTCAACAAGGCGAATACCGAGACCATTGCGAGCGCCGAAAAGGCCTTCGAGGTCGCGAGCTTCGATCTGCAGGCCGCCGAGCAGGATCTGATCGTGCGCCTCGCGCAGGCCTATTTCGACGTCCTTTCGTCGCAAGACAATTTGGCGACGACGCAGACCAACCTGAAGGCCATCACCGAGCAGCTCGCCTCGGCGAAGCGCAATTTCGAGGTCGGCACGGCGACAATCACCGATACGCGCGAGGCGCAGGCGCGCTACGACCTGACGCAGGCGCAGGCGATCGCCGCCGACAACGACCTTCGCACCCGGCGTGCCGCGCTCGATACCCTCGTCGGCAAGACCGATGTCGCGCCCCGCCCGCTCGCGGTGCCGGTCGTGATCCCGCCGTTGTCGACCACCCTGCAGGACTGGCTCGCCACCGCCAACAGCGACAGCCCCGACGTGCGCCGGGCGCGCCTGGCCTACGATATCGCGCAGATCGAGACCGAGAAGGCGCGTGCCGGCCATCTGCCGACGCTCGACCTCGTCGGCGCGGTCGGCGCCAACAACAATACCGGCCTGAGCGGCGGCGGCACGGGCAATGCACAGCTGCCCGGCACCTACCGCAATGCCTCGGTCGGCCTGCAGCTGAACATTCCGGTGTTCTCCGGCTATGCGGTGCAAAACCGCGTGAAGGAGACACTGAGCCTGACCGAAAAGGCGCGCGAGGACCTGGCGGGCGTGCAGCGCAACGTCGACCTCGGAACCCGCACGGCCTACCTGGCCGTGAGTTCGGGAAGTGCGCTCGTGAAGGCGCTGGAAGCTGCGGAGAGCTCGAGCACGCTCGCGCTCGAAGCGACGGAGCTCGGCTACAAGGTCGGCCTGCGGGTGACGCTGGACGTGCTCAACGCCCAGACCCAGCTCTTCACCACCCAGCGCGACCTGGCCAAGGCGCGCTACGACCTGATCCTCGCCGAGGTCCGGCTGCGTCAGGTGTCGGGTTCGCTCGGCCCGGCGGACGTCGCCGTTGCGGACCGGCTGCTCGCGAAGTAGCGCCGCCACGCGCCGCCGGCCCACCCGCTGCGAGCCCGGCCCTTATTCCGATCGCTGCTAAGCAAACAAGGAAACTGTAGTTCCTGAAATCCAGAAGCCTCCATAGAGTTCGTATTCGCAGCCGCGCCACCCGATCCGGGCGCGCGGCAAGAACGGAGAACGGGGCGGGGGAATGGATCCAATTGCAGTCGTCAGCGGTTTCGGCATCGGCGCCATCGTCGGCCTGACCGGCGTCGGCGGCGGTTCGCTGATGACGCCGCTGCTGATCTCGGTCTTCAGGCTCGAGCCGGCAATGGCGATCGGCACCGATCTGTGGTTTGCCGGGATCACGAAGACCTCGGGCGCCCTCGCCCACCATCGGCACCGGCAGGTCGACTGGCGCATCACGTGGCTGCTGCTTGCCGGCAGCCTGCCGGCATCGCTGGCGACGATCGCGCTGATGCACGCGACCGGCGTGAACGCGGGCTGGTCGCGGGCGATCACGACGACGCTCGCCGTCGCCCTTTTCGTGACGGCGCTGACCGTCGCCTACCGTCCGGCCTGGAACGCCCTCGGGCTGCGCCTCGAGCGGCGCATGCCGCCCCAGATCAAGCCGGCGCTGACGGCGCTGTGCGGCACCCTGCTCGGCGTGCTGGTGTCGCTCAGTTCGATCGGCGCCGGCGCGATCGGCGCCACGCTGATCCTGCTGCTGTACCCGCGGCTCGATACGCGCGTCATTGTCGGCACCGACATCGCGCACGCCGTTCCGCTCACGCTCGTCGCCGGCATCGGGCACGCGACGCTCGGCCACGTGGACTGGACGCTGCTCGCGATGCTGCTCGTCGGCTCGCTGCCCGGCATCTGGATCGGCGCGCAGCTCTCGCGCAGGCTGCCCGAGGCTTTGGTGCGCATTCTTCTGTGCGCGTCGCTGGTCGGCGCCGGCGTCAAGGTCATTCTCTGATTCACGCAAGTCAAGGCCATGTACACCTATACCGCATTCGACCGCCACATCGTGCACCAGCGCGCGGCACAGTTTCGCGACCAGCTCGAGCGTCATCTCGGCGGCCAGCTCGGCGAGGACGAGTTCCGCGCGCTGCGGCTGCAAAACGGCTGGTATATCCAGCGTCACGCGCCGATGCTGCGCGTCGCGATCCCGTACGGCGAGCTGCACGCGACGCAGTTGCGCGCGCTGGCGGGGATCGCACGCAAATTCGACCGCGGCTTCGGCCATTTCACGACGCGCCAGAACCTGCAGTTCAACTGGATCCCGCTCGCCCGCGCGGCCGACGCGATGGATGCGCTCGCCGCGGCCGACCTGCACGGCATCCAGACCAGCGGCAACTGCATCCGCAATATCACGACCGATGCCCTCGCCGGCATCGCCCCAGACGAGGTCGTCGACCCGCGGCCCTACTGCGAAATCCTGCGCCAGTGGAGCACGCTGCATCCGGAGTTCGCCTTCCTGCCGCGCAAATTCAAGATCGCCGTGACCGGCGCCGGCGAGGACCGCGCCGCGACCGGCTGGCACGATATCGGCCTGCGGCTCTTGAAGAACGACGCCGGCGTGGTGGGCTTTCAGGTCAGCGTCGGCGGCGGCATGGGGCGTACGCCGATCATCGCGAGCGTCGCGCGCGAGTTCCTGCCCTGGCAACAGATCCTCGTCTACATCGAGGCCATCGTGCGCGTCTACAACCGCTACGGGCGGCGCGACAACGCCTTCAAGGCGCGCATCAAGATCCTCGTCAAGGCCGAGGGGCGCCGCTTCTTCGATGCGGTCGAGGCCGAATTTCGCGCCATCCTCGAGCGCGACCAGGCCGGAGCCGCACATCTGCTCACGCAGGCCGAGTTGGACCGCGTTTCTCTCTCGTTCGTGCTTCCGGCCGGCGTCGCCGCCCCGGTCGCCGCGAACGACGCATCGATCGCCGGCGCGGACGCCGCACCCGCCGCCTTCCGGCGCTGGCTCGATCGCAACGTGCAGGCGCACAGACTGCACGGCTATCGCGCGGTGACGCTCTCGCTCAAGCGCACCGGCCAGGCGCCGGGCGACGCCACGGCCGAGCAGATGGAGCGCGCGGCGACGCTTGCCGAGCGCTATTCGCACGCCGAGCTGCGCGTCACGCACGACCAGAATCTGGTCCTGCCGTGGGTGCTGGCGAGCGATCTGCACGCGCTGTGGGAGGACGCGCGCGCGGCCCGATTTGCGACGCCCAATATCGGGCTCCTGACCGACATGATCGCCTGTCCGGGCGGCGATTTCTGCGGCCTCGCGAATGCGCGCTCGATTCCGGTCGCGGCGGCGATCACCGAGCGCTTCGCCGACCTCGACGAGCTCCACGATATCGGCGAGATCGACCTGCACATCAGCGGCTGCATCAACTCGTGCGGCCATCACCACAGCGGGCACATCGGCATCCTCGGCGTCGACAAGGACGGCCAGGAGTGGTACCAGGTCACGCTCGGCGGATCGGACGGCTCGATAGCGAGCGGCCCCGCGCTGCCCGGAAAGGTGATCGGCCCGTCGTTCGCCGCCGACGAGGTGGCCGATGTGGTGGAAGCGCTGATCGACACCTACCGCCGCCACAGGCGCGGCAGCGAACGCTTCATCGATACCGTGCGGCGCATCGGCGCCGATCCCTTCAAGACCGCCGCCCAGGCCGTGCGCCGGGCGGGCACACCGGAGTTTGCAGCATGAAGTACATCGATTCCCGCCGCGGGCCGTGGCGCACGGTGGCCGGCAACGACGGCGCGCTGGCCGACGTCACGCCGCAGCCGCATCTGCTGCTCACGCAGGACGAATGGCGCGCCGTGCGCGAACGCTGGCCGCAGGGCATGCCGGTCGGCGTCAGGCTTGGCAACGACGCCGAGGTCGAGGACCTTGCCGACGACCTGCCCCGCTTTGGACTCGTCGCGCTCGCCTTCCCGAAGTGGACCGACGGCCGCGCCTACAGCCAGGCGCGACTGCTGCGCACGCGCCTGCGCTACGGCGGCGAGCTGCGGGCGACCGGCGAGGTGCTCGCCGACATGCTGCCGCTGCTCGCGCGCACCGGCTTCGACGCCGTGGAGCTGCGCGCCGACCAGCGCCAGGACGTCGCCGACCGCGCACTGCGCCATTTCGGCGCCCACTACCAGGGCGACACGATCGATCCGCGGCCGCTCTTCGCCCGGCCGCCGCAGTGGGCCGATGCAGCGCCGCGCATCGCGGCACACACCTTCGAGAACGCGGAGCAGACGGCATGACGAACGACCGCAGGCAGCGCGCCCCGGCAGCGGGTGCGATCGCTCTCTATGCCCGTGCGACGCACGGCTTCGACGGCCGCGTCGCGCATGCGACGGCGGTGCTGCAGTCGGCCGCGCTCGAGCACGCGGGCCGCATCGCGCAGGTGACGAGTCTCGGCGTCGAGGGCATGGTGCTGACCGACCTCATCGTGCGCAACCAGCTCGGCATCGCGGTGGCAACGATCGATACCGGCCGCCTGCACCCGCAGACGAGCGCCCTCGTGCCCGAGATCGAGGCGCGCTACGGCATCGCCGTCGAAGTCCATCGCCCGCAGCCGCAGGCCGTCGCCCGGTTCGTCGCGGCGCACGGCGAAGATGCGATGCGCGAAAGCCTCGCGCTGCGCAAGACCTGCTGCGAGCTGCGCAAGATCGAGCCGCTGTCGCGCCTGCTCGCCGGCCGCAGCGCGTGGGTCACCGGGCTGCGCCGCGAACAGTCGCACGCGCGCGCGGTCGTCTCGTTCAACGAGCGCGACGATGCCGGGCGCGTCAAGTTCAATCCACTCGCCGACTGGAGCTGGGCCGACGTCTGGCATTACGCCGCGCAACACGACGTGCCCTACAACCCGCTGCACGACGAGTTCATGCCGAGCATCGGCTGCGCGCCGTGCACCCGCGCGATCGCGGTCGGCGCCGACTTCCGCTCCGGCCGCTGGTGGTGGGAAAGCGAATCCGCCAAGGAGTGCGGGCTGCACGTCAGCGTGCACTCCCGCGCTGCGAAGGCAGCAGCGCCTTCGCAGCGCGAAGGCGGGGGCAGGTTCGCTTCGGCGCAGGCTGACTTCGGCAACGCCGAAGTCAAGGGCGCGCAAGCGCCCGACCGAAGCCAAGGCGAAGCGGCGAAGGAATGCGGGCTGCACGTCAGGACGCGGGCCGGTGCGGCGAAGACATCGGCGCCCGAGGAAGTCGAAGCTCCGGCATGACCGCGCGCCCTCGGGCAACGGGGCTGCTGTTCGACGCCGAGAGACCCCATTCGATCGACACCCTTGGCCCCTAGGTGCAAACCCCGAGACCCTAAAATCGGCATCAACGCATCAACGCGCGGCGGGTCGCGATCGGCGCATGCCCTGGGCATGCGAAGCGCGCCGCGGCCACAACCCATGACCCACGTCGTTCTCGAATCGTGCATCCGCTGCAAGTACACCGACTGCGTCGACGTCTGCCCCGTCGATGCCTTCCGCGAGGGGCCCAATTTCCTCACCATCGAGCCCGATGAGTGCATCGACTGTGCGGTCTGCATCCCGGAGTGCCCGGTCGCGGCGATCGTCCCGGAAGAGGACGTGCCGGGCGACCAGCAGCACATGATCGCGCTGAACGCCGAACTGGCGCCCAAATGGCCGACCATCTCGAAGAGCAAGGGGTCGCTGCCGGATGCCGACGACTGGAAGGACCGCAGCGGCAAGCTGCCGCAACTCGAGCGCTGACGATGGAAGATGAATTGGCTCTCGCGCCGTCGCGCGCCGCAACCGCATCGCCCGGCCACGCGCGAACCGGCGGCGGCGATTCACACGGCCGCATCGAAACCGACGCGCTGATCATCGGCGCCGGCCCGGTCGGCCTGTTCCAGGTCTTCGAGCTCGGGCTGCTGGAGGTCAAGGCGCACGTCGTCGATTCGCTGGGCTATGCGGGCGGGCAATGCGTCGAGCTCTATCCCGACAAGCCGATCTACGATATCCCCGCCGTGCCGGTCTGCACCGGCCGCGAACTGACCGAGAACCTGCTGCGCCAGATCGACCCGTTCGGCGCGACGTTTCATTTCGGGCAGGAGGTCTGCGAGGTCGAGCGCCAGGCCGACGGCCGCTTTCACGTCGCGACGGCGAAGGGAACGCGCTTCCTCGCGAAGACGATCTTCATCGCCGGCGGCGCGGGATCGTTCCAGCCGCGCCCGCTGCGCGTCGAGGGCATCGACAAATATCTCGGCTCGCAGCTCTTCTATCGGGTGACGAACCCGGCGCTCTTTGCCGGCAAGGATCTCGTCATCCTCGGCGGCGGCGATTCGGCGCTCGACTGGACGCTCAATTTCGTCGGCGCGATCAAGGGCGAAAGCCCGAACCGGCCGCAAAGCGTGATCCTCGTGCATCGGCGCGACGGCTTTCGCGCCGCACCGGCGTCGGTCGCGCGGATGCGCGAGCTGTGCAGCGCCTACGAGATGCAGTTCATGGTCGGCCAGGCGAGCGGCTTCGACGAGGCAGCCGGCAAGCTCACCGGCTTGAAGGTGACCGCCAGCGACGGCGTGACGCGGGTCGTGCCGCTGGACGTGCTGCTCGTCTTCTTCGGCCTCACGCCCAAGCTCGGCCCGATCGCGCAATGGGGTCTCGCCCTCGAGCGCAAGCAGGTCGCGGTCAATACGGCGACCTTCGAGACGAGCGTCCCCGGCATCTTCGCGGTCGGCGACGTGAATACCTACCCGGGCAAGAAAAAGCTGATCCTGTCCGGCTTTCACGAGGCAGCGCTCGCCGCGTTCGGCGCCTCGCCCTACATCTTCCCGGACAAGCGCGTGATGCTGCAGTACACGACGACGAGCCCGAAGCTGCACAAGGTGCTCGGCGTCGAGACGCCGGACTTTGATTGAGCACAATCGCCGCGCCGCCGGACGGCGCGCACGCTGAGAGATAATTCGTCCGCGGCGCCATGCGCGCCGCTCTCGCTAGGGGTGTTGATCCGCCACCGCGGATCGACTGAGAAAGTCCCTTTGAACCTGATTGAGGTAATCCTCGCGCAGGGAAGCATGCACCAGTTGCCGGTCGCACCGGCCACGTGTTCGCCGACCTGCCGCCGCAGTAGGAAGCACGATGCCGTTGCCCGCCCTTTCATGCCGCCGCGCCGCCCTGCGACGCACGGCGGCTGCCGCACTGATGCTCGGTGCGGGCGCCCCGACCCTCGCCTCGGCCCAGACCGCCGACGCGTCCACCGAATCGACCCAGCTGCCGGCGGTGACGATCAGCGGCCGCAAATCGCCCGCCGTCTCGGTCAGCGGCTGGGGCGATCTGCCGCTGTCGCAAACGCCGCTGCAGGCGAGTGTCTACGATGCAGAGACGCTGCGCGATCAGGGCATCCAGTCGGTACGCGGCCTCATCCAGCTCGACGCCGCGATCGGCGACTCGTACAACGCCGCCGGCTACTGGGACACGCTGACGCTGCGCGGCTTCGTCATCGACAACCGCTTCAACTACCGCCGCGACGGCCTGCCGATCAACGCCGAAACGCCGATCCCGCTCGACAACAAGGCCAACGTCGAGGTGCTCAAGGGCATCAGCGGCATGCAGGCCGGCGTCAGCTCGCCGGGCGGGCTCGTCAACTACACCGTCAAGCGCCCGCTCGACGCGCCGCTGAATAGCGCCTTCCTGCAGTGGCAGTCCGAGTCGTCGGTGCTCGCATCGGTCGACCTCTCGCGGCGCTTCGGCGAGACGGGCGCCGTCGGCCTGCGCGTCAATGCGGCGGTCGAGACGCTGCACCCCGACATCGAGGATGCCAACGGCAACCGCTGGCTCGTTGCCGCGGCGGGCGACTGGCGCATCGCGCCCGGCAGCCTGCTCGAAGCCGAGTTCGAAAGCAGCCGCCAGAGCCAGCCGAGCGTGCCCGGCTTCAGCATGCTCGGCAACCGCATCCCGCCGCCGACCGACCCGTCGATCAACCTGAACAATCAGCCGTGGTCGGAGCCGGTCGTCTTCGGCGCGAATACGGGCTCGATCCGCTATACGCAGGCGATCGCCGCCGACTGGCGCTGGAGCGCGCGCCTGATGGGCCAGCAACTGCGTACCGACGACCGCACCGCGTTCCCGTTCGGCTGCAGCGCCGAAGGCAACTACGACCGCTTCTGCAGCGACGGCAGCTTCGACATGTACGACTACCGCAGCGACGACGAGCGGCGCGACAGCAGCGCCGCCGAACTCGCCGTCAACGGCAGCGTCGCCACCGGCAACGTGCAGCACACACTCGGCTTCGGCGTCCTCGCGACGCGCTTCAAGAGCCGCTTCCAGCGCAATGCGTACAACTGGGTCGGCGTCGGCAATATCGACGGCAGCGTGGTTCTGCCGCCCGACCCGACGCTGAACTACGAGAACACGAACCGCGACGAGCGCAGCACCGAACTCTTCGTGCACGACGCGATGCAGTTCGGCGAGCGGCTGCGGTTCTGGCTCGGTCTGCGCTACACGTCGCTCGAGCGCGAGGCGGTCAGCACCGACGGCATGCAGGGCACCGACTACCGCCAGTCGCTCACCTCGCCGTGGATCGCCGCGAGCTACGAGTTCGCGCCGGCGCAGATGCTCTACGCGAGCTGGGGCCGCGGCGCCGAATCCGACGTCGCGCCCAACCTCGACATCTACACCAACGCCGGCCAGCCGCTGCCCGCGCTGATGAGCCAGCAGTTCGAGATCGGTCTCAAAGGCGCGACCGGGCAGTTCACGTGGACGATCGCCGTCTTCGACATCGACCGCCCGGTGTGGGCCGACTTCGGCAGCTGCGACGCGCAGGACACTTGCACCCGTCAGGCCGATGGCAGCGCACGCCACACCGGCGTCGAAGCCGGCGCCACGTGGCGCAGCGGTGCGTGGTCGCTCGGCGCCGGCCTGCAATGGCTGCACGCACGCCGCCAGGGCAGCCGGGACGCGAGCGTCAACGGCCTGCGGCCGGTCAACGTCCCCGCTTTGAGCTTCAGGATGCAGGCCGGCTACAGCGTTCCGCAGCTGCCCGGCCTGACCCTCGGCGCGACGCTATCCGCCGTCGGCGACCGCAGCGTGCTCCCCGACGACGAGGAGACGACCATCCCTGGCTACGCCGTCGCCGGCCTCACCGCGCAATGGGTGCAACGCACTGCCGGCGCAACCACCCTCACCTGGCGCGCCGGCATCGACAACCTGTTCGACAAGCAGGCGTGGAAGGAGTCCCCCTACCAGTTCGCCCACGTCTACCTTTTCCCCCTGCCCGGCCGCACCGCGCGGGTGTCGCTGCAGATCAACTGGTAGAACCCGAACGCATGGCGAACGCGCGCCGCAAAAAGCGCGCCGCGCTTGGCTATAATGCGCGGCTATTCCTCGATAGCTCAGTCGGTAGAGCGCCGGACTGTTAATCCGTAGGTCCCTGGTTCGAGCCCAGGTCGGGGAGCCAAGAAATGCAAGGGTCAGCAGGTTAGCGCCTGCTGACTTTTTTGCTTTCTGGGCTTGGCTGGTGCCAGTCTGGTGCCAGTTTTGGGGCCGATGCGCCTCCTGCAGTGTTGTCACCGCGATCGTTGCAGCGGCGCTGCAGTGCCCAAGGCCTCAACTCACCCGACTGGGGGTCTCGTAGAGAGACCGTGCGAGTGCCTTCGGAGCGCAACCATCGCGTGCGATGCACCTGTCGCACAGGCCCGAACATCGAGCGCCACACGGGCCTGCCTCGCAGGGACCGCATAGACACCACTGCGCGAACCGAATCGGACCGCCGCCACTTTTACTCCGGCACGAAGATCTGCGTTGTGGAAGCGAACGGCTGCCAACGCGGCACCCTCGACTCCAGTTGTCCATCTCCGCGCAGCCAGTGGTGCGCGGCACCCGGTAGTGCTGCGGGGTGGAGCGGGACGGCGGCGTTCGGGTTGTGGAACACGTCCATCCCCTCTATCCAGGTCTCGCTGTAGTCGGGTGCGTTCACATCGTGGACGAACACCTCGGGCAGTTCAGAGTTCGGGTCTGGATTTGCGGCCGTGCCTTTGCGTACCAGACGTACCCTCTTCGACCCAAAGCCCGCGAGCACACCCATCCGATTGAACTTGGAAATCGTCGCACTCGCGTTGGCAACCACAGCGCTGATGTTCTCGCTGCCAGGCAAGTTGAAGAAGCCAGATGCAACTGACTTGGCGCCCCAAACATGCTGCTCGACTTGCTTGGGCGTGATCACAAGCTTGCCGTCCGCAAGCTTTTCCCAGTCCCACACGCGTCCGTACAAGTAGATCGGGAGCGCCGTTCGGCTTGAAAGCATCGACATTGGGGCGTGGAAGTCTTGGATCGCAAGCAAGAGAGGACGACCCTTCACGTGCTCGCGCTCCCAGTACTTCTTGCCAAGCTTTGCGGTCAGTGGACCTGCGTACCTGATGGGCATGTACTGCTTCTGAAAGGCATCAATCTGCTCCTTCGTGTCCTGTGGTGGTGGCGGCACAAGTTCACCTGAGGCGTTGCGACTGGGGTTGACGGTCGTAGCCTCGACAAACAGTTCGCCAAGCGCGCTTCGTGCACAGAAGTCCGGCATCGCCATGGACTTGTCGAAGATGTAGCCGGCTTCGACGAGCACGGCAAATAGATAGAGTTCCCACAAGCGCGCGTCGAAGCCGGTGGTTTGAAACTGCTCAACGAAGTTCCCGTCGGCGTCCTCGTACCACCGCATCATGGGTTTCATCAACTCGACTGCGGGCGAGTAGCCCTCAAGAGAACTGATCACCGCGAAGTCGCGATTGAGCTTGTTGGCTGGTACGACCGGGCTGAAGAAGTCGATCGGCTTCCCCTTCTCGTCCCCCTGTGACCGCTGCTTGCCGAAGTCAGCGTAGATCCGCTCAACCACCTCAGGAGCAGCGGCGACGGCCTCGTCAACCGTGCCGAAGAACTTGGTCATTTCGACCCAGCGGTACCGCTCCTTCAGATCACGTGCAAGCAGCATCGCTGAGTAGTCACCGTCGATGATGTCCCGAATGACGACGATCAGAATCGCCTCGTCGTGCGCCTGCAACCACCGGACCTCTTCGGCTGCCAATAGGGCGCCTGGCTGTCGGCAGTAAGCGGCCAACGCTTCAAAGCGAACTTGCTTGATGTCGTGCATATCCATTCACCGTACATGGGGCTCGGTCCTCAATGAGTGAGACCGGGCAGCAACTTTAGGTCCATATTGAACCGCCCCGGCTTTTGAGGAGGCTCCTTCGATTGAGAATGGAGCCAAGATGCGGAAGTCCCCGAAGTTTTCCCCCGAGGTGATCGAGCGCGCGGTGCGCATGGTGTTCGACGCGAAGGACCAGTACCCGTCGCAGTGGGCGGCGATCGAGTCGATCGCCGGCAAGATCGGCTGCACGGGCGAGACCCTGCGCAAGTGGGTGCGCCAGGGCGAGCGCGACAGCGGCGTACGGCCAGGCCCGACGACGACCGAGCAGCAGCGCATCAAGGAACTCGAACGCGAGGTGCGCGAGCTGCGCCGGACCAACGAGATTCTGAAGCTGGCAAGCGCCTATTTCGCCCAGGCGGAGCTCGACCGCCATCACAAGAAGTGAACGCCTTCATTGACGAGCATCGTGCTCGCCTTGGGGTCGAGCCTATCTGCAGCGCGCTGCAGGTTGCCCCGTCGGCGTACAGACGCCACGCTGCCCGCCAGCGCACCCCGGCACTGCTGCCAGCGCGGGCACAGCGTGATGCGAGCTTGATGCCGCAAGTGCAGCGCGTGTACGACGCGAACCTGCGGGTCTACGGCGCCGACAAGGTGTGGCGGCAACTGCTGCGCGAAGGCGTGACGGTGGCGCGCTGTACGGTCGAGCGGCTGATGCGCCGACTCGGGCTGCAAGGCGTGCGCCGCGGCAAGGGCGTACGCACGACAGTGTCTGACCCGAAGGCAGCGTGTCCACTGGACCGAGTCAATCGGCACTTCAAGGCCCAGCGGCCGAATCAACTGTGGGTGGCGGACTTCACCTACGTCTCGACCTGGCAGGGGTTCGTGTACGTCGCCTTCGTCGTCGATGTCTTCGCGCGGCGCATCGTGGGCTGGCGCGTCAGCAGTTCCATGCAGACCGACTTCGTGCTCGATGCGCTGGAGCAGGCGCTGTACGCGCGGCGCGCCGAGCGCGAAGGTGATCTGGTGCACCACAGCGACCGCGGCTCGCAGTACGTCTCGATCCGCTACAGCGAACGCCTGGCCGAGGCCGGTATCGAACCCTCGGTGGGCTCAACCGGCGACAGCTACGACAACGCGCTGGCCGAGACGATCAACGGCCTCTTCAAGGCCGAGATCATCCACCGGCGCGGGCCGTGGAAGACGCGCGAGGGGGTGGAGTTGGCGACGCTGGAGTGGGTCTCGTGGTTCAACCACCATCGCCTGCTCGAACCCATCGGCTACATCCCGCCGGCCGAAGCCGAGGCAAACTACTGGCGTGAGCAGGCCGAGGCAGTCGCCAGCATGCCTGCTCCGTCGCCAGCGCCGCAGGAGGGTTGAACCATGAATACATGGCTCCAACCGGGGGGCCTCCGGCGGCCCCTGCGGGGGGCTGGAAGAGAGAATGCCTGAACCCAAGAACCGTCAGACCATGCCGGTCTGACTCAAGCCAACAGGCCTCCTCGAATCCCGGTGCGGTTCATATCGGCAGGGGCCGAAAGCAATGGGACGGACTTGCCGTTCGCGCGTTGCGCTATGGAGTTGAGGCCGTCACAGAGGCAAACTTCGGTGGGTACCAGCTAGCGTCGGCCCTCGGATCCACTGCGATGTAAGTACAACGAGATGGCGAGGCGTCGCGACACTTTTGAGCCCAAAGTCATCGCTCCCGGGCACGCCTGCAGCGCCTAGAGTTCTCCTCAGACGCAGCCCAGGA
>CALMIL010000095.1 GCA_937864005.1 uncultured Burkholderiales bacterium | reverse complement strand
CACAGCCCGTCGCTGTTCGTCAATGCCGCGACCTGGGGCCTGCTCGTCACCGGCAAGCTCGTCGCGACGCACAGCGATACGGGGCTCTCGACCGCGCTGCGCCGCGTCGTCTCGCGCGGCGGCGAGCCGCTCATCCGCAAGGGCGTCGACATGGCGATGCGCCTGATGGGCGAACAGTTCGTGACCGGCGAAACGATCGACGAAGCGCTCGCCAACGCCCGTGCGCGCGAAGCCGAGGGCTTTCGCTATTCGTACGACATGCTCGGCGAGGCGGCGATGACGGCGCGCGACGCGCAGGCCTACCTCGCCGCCTACGAGCGGGCGATCCACGCGATCGGCCGCGCGGCCGCCGGCAAGGGGGTGATCGCAGGGCCGGGCATCTCGATCAAGCTGTCGGCGCTGCACCCACGCTACAGCCGCGCCAAGGTCGGGCGCGTGATGGCCGAGCTCTACCCGCGCCTGTTCCAGCTCGCCCAGCTCGCCCGCCAGGTCGATATCGGCCTGAATATCGACGCCGAGGAAGCCGACCGCCTCGAGCTCTCGCTCGACCTGCTCGAGCGGCTCGCCTTCGAGCCGGCGCTCGCCGGCTGGAACGGCATCGGCTTCGTCATCCAGGCCTACCAGAAGCGCTGCCCCGCGGTCGTCGACTGGCTCGTCGATCTCGGCCGCAGAAGCGGCCACCGGCTGATGGTGCGCCTCGTGAAGGGCGCGTACTGGGACTCCGAGATCAAGCGCGCGCAGCAGGACGGCCTGGACGGCTACCCGGTCTACACCCGCAAGGCCTATACCGATATCGCCTACATCGCCTGTGCGCGCAAGCTGCTGGCGGCGCCGGACGCGGTCTACCCGCAATTCGCGACGCACAACGCGCAGACCCTGGCGAGCGTGCACCGGATCGCGCTCGATCTCGGCCGGGCGGCCGACGATGCCTACGAATTCCAGTGCCTGCACGGCATGGGCGAGCCGCTGTACGAGCAGGTCGTCGGTTCGGTGGCGGACGGCAGGCTCGGCCGCGCCTGCCGCATCTATGCGCCGGTCGGCACCCACGAGACGCTGCTCGCCTATCTCGTGCGCCGGCTGCTCGAAAACGGCGCCAACACCTCGTTCGTCAATCGCATCGCGGATGGCGGGATCGCGCTCGCCGAGCTGGTCGAAGACCCGGTGCGCAGCGTGATGAAACTCGCGGCGATCGAAGGCGGCGCTGTCGGCCTGCCGCATCCGGCGATCGCCCTGCCGCGCGCGCTGTTCGGCGCGGCGCGCACGAATTCGCGCGGCCTCGACCTCGCCGACGAGGCGACACTGCAATCGCTGGCGCAGGCGCTCGCGGCGTCCGGCGACCGGCGCTGGCAGGCCGAACCGCTGCTCGGCGCCGAGGCGCTGTCCGGCGCACCCGGCACGAGCCTCGGCGTGCACAACCCGTCCGATCGCGGCGACGAAGTCGGTTCGGTCCGCGTGGCGACGCCCGCGGAGGTCGACGCGGCAATCGGCTGCGCGGTGCGCGCCGCGCCGGGCTGGGCAGCGACCGCACCCGGCGAACGCGCCGCCCGGCTCGAAGCCGCGGCCGAGCATCTCGAGGCCGACGCCCGGGCGCTGATCGCGCTGCTCGTGCGCGAGGCCGGCAAGACCTGCGCGAACGGCATCGCCGAGGTGCGCGAGGCGGTCGACTTCCTGCGCTACTACGCGCAGCAGGTGCGGCGCGATTTCGACAACGCGACGCACGCGCCGCTCGGCGCGGTGGTCTGCATCAGCCCGTGGAACTTCCCGCTCGCGATCTTCACCGGCCAGGTCGCCGCCGCACTCGCCGCCGGCAATACGGCGCTCGCCAAGCCGGCCGAGCAGACGCCGCTCGTTGCCGCCGCCGCGGTGCGCGCGCTGTGGGCGGCCGGCGTGCCGCGCGATGTGCTGCAGCTGCTGCCCGGGCCGGGCGAGAGCGTCGGCGCCGCGCTGGTCGCCGACCCGCGCGTGCAGGGCGTGCTCTTCACCGGGTCGACCGAGGTCGCGCGCCTGCTGCAGCGGTCGCTCGGCAGCCGCCTGGGCGCGCACGGCCAGAGCGTGCCGCTTGTCGCCGAGACCGGCGGCCAGAACGCGATGATCGTCGACTCGTCGGCGCTCGCCGAGCAGGTCGTCGCCGACGCCGTCGCCTCCGCCTTCGACAGTGCCGGCCAGCGCTGCTCGGCGTTGCGCGTGCTGTGCGTGCAAAAGGACGGCGCCGAGCGGCTGATCGAGATGCTCAAGGGTGCGGTCAGCGAACTGCGCGTCGGCGACCCGCGCCGGCTCGCGGTCGATGTCGGCCCCGTGATCGACAGCGAGGCGCAGGGCACGATCGAACGCCACATCGCGGCGATGCGCGCCAAGGGCCATGCGGTATCGCGCCCGGCGGCGATCGACGGCGAAGCGACCGCCCGCGGCAGCTTCGTGCCGCCGGCAGTGATCGAGATCGACCGCATCGACGAGCTGCAGCGCGAGGTCTTCGGCCCGGTGCTGCACGTGCTGCGCTACGAGCGCGACGAGCTTGCGCAACTGCTGGAGCGGATCAACGCGACCGGCTACGGCCTGACCTTCGGCGTGCACACGCGGATCGACGAGACGCTCGCCCAGGCCGTGCACGCGGCGCGCGCGGGCAATCTCTATGCCAATCGCAACGTCGTCGGCGCCGTCGTCGGCGTGCAGCCGTTCGGCGGCGAGGGGCTGTCAGGCACCGGCCCGAAGGCGGGCGGCCCGCTGTACCTGCTGCGCTTGCTCGCGAAGCGCCCGGCCGATGCAGCGCGGCGTGCGATCGATGGCGCGGGCAGCGCCGGCCAGCCGCCGCTGCGCGGCTGGACGCCAGGGGCCGCCGATGACGAAGCGCGAATCGCGCGCGACGCGCTGCGCGATTGGGCAGGATCACGCGGCGACGTCCGTCTCGCGCAGACCTGCGAAACGCTCGCCGGCCTCGCGCCCGAGACCGGCTGGCGCAGCCTTGCCGGGCCGACCGGCGAGGCGAATCTGTATGCCGCGCGGCCGCGCGAGGCGGTGCTGTGCCTGGCGCACACGGGCACGCCGGGCGACGCCGATCGGCTCACGCAGCTCGCCGCCGTACTCGCGGTCGGCGCGCTGGCCATCTGGCCGGCCGACGCGCGCCCTCTCTGGGAGCAACTGCCGCACGCGGCCCGCGAGCGTGTCTCGCTCGCGCAGGACTGGCGCGCCGAGGCGGTCCATTTCGATGCCGTGCTGCACCACGGCAAGGACGACGCGCTGCTCGCGCTGCAGGAAGCGCTCGCGCAGCGTCCGGGGCCGATCGTCGGCATCACCTCGCTTGCGCCGGGCGCAACGAATGTGCCGCTGGAGCGGTTGCTGATCGAGCGATCGCTTAGCATCAATACCGCTGCGGCGGGCGGCAACGCGAGCTTGATGACGATCGGCTGAGAGGCAACCGCCTCGTCGCCGCGACCCGCACCCGCGCCACGGCGCTCGCGCGCAGCGCAAACCATGCGACTCGGCATAGCGTGCCGGGTCGCGCATTCGAGCCAGATTCACTGACCAAGGGGGAGAAACAGATGAGCGTGACGCCACCCGAGATGCTGGCCTTGCAGCGCCTGTACCACTGGGAGAAGACGTCCCCGAACCGCATCGCATTGACCCAGCCGATGGGCGACGGCACGGTCCGCGACATGACCTGGGGCGAGGTCGCGGGCGAGGTGCGCAAGATGGCGAACCACCTGCGGGCGCAGGGCTGGGAGCCGGGCTCGCGGGTCGCGATCCTGTCCAAGAACTGCGCCTGGTGGATCATGAGCGATCTCGCGATCTGGATGGCCGGCCACGTCTCGGTGCCGCTGTATCCGACGCTCGCGGCGCAGACAGTGCGCCAGATCCTCACCCACAGCGAATCGAAGGCCTGCTTCATCGGCAAGCTCGACGGCTGGGAACATATGAAGCCGGGGGTGCCGGACGGCATGCCGTGCCTGAGCTATCCGCTCTCGCCTCCCGACGCGCGCGCGGCGTACCCCGGCTGGGACGCGATCTGCAAGGACAGCACGCCGCTGAAGGACAGCCCGGTGCGCGGCGCGGACGAGCTCGCGACGCTGATCTATACCTCGGGCACGACCGGCATGCCCAAGGGCGTGATGCACAGCTTCGGCAACTTCGCCTGGGCGCTGGACGCCGGCATCAAGCGCCTGCCGATGGGCGCCGAGGACCGCATGCTGTCCTACCTGCCGCTCGCCCACGTCGTCGAGCGGGTGCTCGTCGAGCACGGCTGGCTGCGCACCGGGATGCGGATCTATTTCGCCGACTCGCTCGATACCTTTGCCGCCGACATGCAGCGCGCGCGGCCGACGATCTTCTTCTCGGTGCCGCGCCTGTGGGTCAAGTTCCAGCAGGGGGTGCACCACAAGATGCCGCCGGCCAAGCTCGAGCGGCTGCTGTCGATTCCGATCGTCCGCGGCATCGTGCGGCGCAAGGTGATGAAGGCGCTCGGCCTGGACGCCTGCCGCATCGCGGCCGGCGGCGCGGCGCCGATGCCGCTCGCCCTGCTGCAGTGGTACAGCCGGCTCGGCCTGGATATCAACGAGGGCTACGGCATGACCGAGAACCTCGCCGTCTCGCACATCACCGTGCCGGGCAGGAACCAGCAGGGCAGCGTCGGGCCGGCCTACGAAGGCGTCGAGCAGCGGATCGACCCCGAGACCGGCGAAATCCAGATGCGCAGCCAGGCGCTGATGCTGGGCTACTACAAGGAGCCCGAAAAGACGCGCGAGGCGATGACCGAGGACGGCTGGCTGCGCACCGGCGACAAGGGCAGCATCGACGGCGAAGGCGTGCTGCGCATCACCGGCCGCGTGAAGGACCTGTTCAAGACCGGCAAGGGCAAATATGTCGCGCCGGCGCCGATCGAGGACAAGCTCGTGATGCACGAAGCCATCGAGGCCTGCGTCGTGGCCGGCGCCAACCTGGGGCAACCGCTGGGCATCCTGATGCTCGGCGCCGAATTCGTCGCCCGCGCCGCCGATCCGGGCGCGCGCGCCGAACTCGACCAGTCGCTGACCGCGCATCTCGCATCCGTCAACGCAACGCTCGACCCCCACGAGCAGCTGAAGTGCCTGGTCGTCGCGGTCACGCCCTGGACGGTCGAGAACGACATCATCACGCCGACCTTCAAGGTCAAGCGCAACCGGATCGAAGAGCTGTACGCCAAAAACTACGAGCCCTGGGAGGCATCGGGCAAGAAGGTGATCTGGCAGAACGGTTGACGTCCGCGGCCGGACCGGCGTCGGCGAATCGCGGCGCGCGTCGCCCATTGCCAATCCGATGCTACGCTTGCCGTCTGGATCCACCCACAGGGAGTCGAGGATTTGAAGCTCTCCGAACTGATCAGCCCGGCGATGCGCCACACCGGCATGGGCGCGGTGATGAACGGCGCCAGCTTCGTCACCCGGCTGCTGCCGTTTCCGCAACCGACGCTGATGGTCGGCCCGGGCTCGAGCGCGCGGCTGGGCGATGCCATCGCCGGCATGGGCTACGAAAAGATTCTGATCGTCACCGACGCCATCATCGTCAAGCTCGGACTGACGCGCGCACTGACCGATGCGCTCGCTGCCGGCGGCGTCGACTTCGCGATCTTCGACCGCATCACGCCCGATGCGCCGATTCCGCTCATCGAGGAAGGCCTCGCGTTCTTCAAGGAGAACGGGTGCGACGCGATCGTCGCCTTCGGCGGCGGCTCGGCGATGGACGCGGCCAAACTGATCGCGATCGCCGCCAACAACCCCAAGCCGCTGCGCGCGCTGGCCGGCTATTTCAAGGGTCGCAACAGCCCGGTGCCGATCTATGCCGTGCCGACGACCGCCGGCACCGGCAGCGAGGTCACGGTCGCCGCCGTCGTCTCCGACCCCGAGCGGCACAAGAAGCTCGTCGTGATGGATCTGCGCGTCGTGCCGCGCATGGCGGCGCTCGATCCCGAACTGATGACCGGCCTGCCGCCGGCGATCACCGCCGCGACCGGCATCGACGCGCTGACCCATGCGGTCGAGTCCTACCTCGGCAAATGGGCGACCGACTATACCGACAGCATGGCGCTGTCGGCGGTCGGCATGATCTTCGAGAACCTGCCCGTCGCGTACGCCGACGGCAAGAACCTCGCGGCGCGCGAGAAGATGGCGCTCGCCTCGACCTACGCCGGGCTCGCCTTCACGCGCGCCAATGTCGGCTACGTGCATGCGATCGCGCACCAGTTCGGCGGCCTCTATCACACGCCGCACGGCCTGGCCAACGCGATCATGCTGCCGCACGTGCTCGACTATTCGGCGCCGGTCACGACCGAACGGCTCGCGCAGCTCGCGCTGCGCGCCGGGCTCGGCAGTGAAGACGCGAGCGAGGACGACCTCGCCGATCGCTTCATTGCCGGCGTGCGCGACCTGAACCGGCGGCTCGGCATTCCGGCCACGCTCGACGCGCTGCGCGAAGAGGATATTCCGGCCCTCGCGCGGGCCGCGTGCGAGGAAGCGCTGCTCGGCTACCCGGTGCCGCGCTATATGGACCAGGCGACGTGCGAGGCGATCATCCGAAAGGTATTGCCCGCGCCCAGGTCCGAGGATGCGGGCGCGGCAGCGCCCAGGCGCAAGGCCACGCCGCGCAAGACCGCCGCGAAGGCGCCCCGCAAAGCCGCCGCAAAGGCCAGCGCGCCGCGCGCCCGCAAGACCCGGCCTGCGGCCTGATACCCGTCCCGCTCACCACCCCTTCCCGAGGATCGCCAATATGAAAAGAGTCGTCAGCGTGACGATGGGCTCGTCCAGGTCCGATTTCGCCTTCGAAGCCGACTTTCTCGGCGAGCACTTCGAGGTCCAGCGCCTCGGCGCCGACGGCAACTCGAAGAAGGCGTGGGAACTGCTGCGCCGCCAGCAGGCGAGCGCCGATGCGATCGGCCTGGGCGAGGTCGCCGATCACTGCCACGTCGGCACGACGACGATCATCAACCGCGCGACCAAGAGCCTGCTCAACGTCGTCACGCGCGTGCCGGTGACGACCGGCGCCACCTTGCGCCGGCTGCTGCAGGTGCATGCGGTGCGCCACGTGCAGCGCGAGCTCGGCCACTATTTCGACAACAACCTGGTGCTGTTCCTGAGCGGGATGCGCAACTACGAGATCGCCGTCGCGCTGTCGGACTATACGAAGAACCTGAGCTTCGCCGACCCGGTCTTCCAGGCTGGCTCGCCGCTCTTGCTGTCCTCGCTGGCGCAGCTCGAGCTGTACGCCAAGGGCAACGAATATGTGGCCGGCATCAAGCCCTGGCGAATGCTCGAGAAGTCCTTCGCCGGGCTGAAGAATATGCGCGTCGCACGCGCGGTGCGCAACGCGCATGTCGTCGTCGGCAGCTTCGACGAGATCAAGGCAGTGGGGACGCCGGCCAACCTCGACGGCAAGACGCTCATCACCTCGGCGGTCGACGACGAGCAGCTCGCCTTCTACAAGAAGTGCCGGGTCAACCTCGTGATCGACGTATCGCCCAAGCTGTTCGATCACGTCGTCGGCGTCGAAACGCTGGAGGCGATGATCCTCGCCAAGCTCGGCCGGCCGGCGGAGGCGATCGCCGACGAGGACTTCGCCGAGATCATCGCCGAACTGGGCCTGCAGCCGCGCCTGCTGCACCCGACCGGCAAGTTCCGCAATATCCGCCGCTTCGCCTTCGTCATCCACCCGCTCAGCCAGGAGCTGATCCGCAAGAATGCGGCGCTGCCCAAGGGCACGCCCAAGTTCGTCATGGACCAGGTCGAGACGCTGGCCGCGCACATGCCGCCGGTGGTGTACTGCAAGATGGAGAATATCGTCTCGCCGACCGGCTCCGAGGCCGAGGGCTGGCTCATCCTGGTCGGCGGCACGCCCAAGGAAATGCTCGCCCGCAGCCCCGAGTTCACCTACCGCCGGCTGCTCGCGGCGGCCGACATGGCCGAGAAGATGGGCGCGCAGATCATGGGCCTGGGCGCATTCACCAAGGTCGTCGGCGACGCCGGCATCACCGTCGCGCGGCGCGCGCCGCTCCCGGTGACGACCGGCAACAGCTATTCGGCGTCCGGCGCGCTGTGGGCCGCCGCCGACGCGATGCGCCGCATGGGCCTCGTCGAGCTCGACCCGAAGACGAAGAAGGTGCGCGCCAAGACAATGGTGATCGGCGCGTCGGGCTCGATCGGCTCGGTCAGCGCGCGGCTGCTCGCGATGGCGTTCGACGAGGTCGTGATCGCCGGGCGCGACATGGGCAAGCTCGAGCAGTTGAAGGCGTCGATCCTGCTGGATACGCCCGACGCCAACGTGATCTGCTCGACCGACTACGACGCGCTGCTCGCCGATATGGACATGATCGTCACGAGCACCTCGGGCGCGGGCAAGAAGATTCTCGATATCACGAAGGTCAAGCCCGGTTGCGTCATCACCGATGTCGCCCGCCCGCTGGACCTGCCGCCCGAGGAGGTCGCCAAGCGACCCGACGTGCTGGTCATCGAATCGGGCGAGATCGAGCTGCCGACCAAGGTCAGGGGCCTGAAAAGTATCGCCCTGCCGCCGAATGTGATCTATGCCTGCCTCGCGGAGACGATCGTGCTCGCGCTCGAAGGCCGCTTCGAGGTCTTCACGATCGGCCGCGATACCGAGTGGGAGAAGGTCAAGGAGATCTACAAGCTCGGCCTCAAGCACGGCATGAAGCTGTCGGCGATCTCCGGCGTGAACGGCGTCTACAGCGA
>CALMIL010000094.1 GCA_937864005.1 uncultured Burkholderiales bacterium | reverse complement strand
GTGCAGGCGCGGATCCGCGAGGAGGTCCTGTACCGCGAGGCGCTGGCGCTCGGCCTGGACAAGGGCGACACCATCGTGAAGCGCCGCATGGCGCAGAAGATGGAGTTCGTCGCCGAGGACGTTTCGGCGGCGAGCGAGCCCACGCGCGAAGTGCTGCAAGCCTGGTTCGCGAAGAACGCCGGGCGCTTTGCCGTGTCGCCACGCGTCAGCTTCGAGCACCTGTACTTCTCGCCCGACCGGCGCGGCGCGCATACCCGCGACGACGCGGCGGCGGCGCAGAAGCAGCTTGCCGCCAGCCCCGAGGATGCACCGGCGGCACGGCGCGGCGACACGTTCATGTTCCAGCGTGCGTTCGCGGATCAGTCGGCCGATCAGGTCGCCAAGCACTTCGGTCCGGGGTTCGCGCAGGCTCTGTTCGCGCTGCCGCCAGGCTCCTGGCAGGGGCCGATCGAATCGGGCTACGGCTGGCACGTCGTCTTCGTCAGTGCATCGAGTCCCGGGCGCGTGCCCGCCTACGAAGAGGTGGAGCCGCAGGTCAAGGCCGCCTGGAAGGAAGAGCAGCGCGCCGAGGCCATGCAGAAGGCCTATGACGAGATGCGTGCCAAGTACGAGGTCGTGCTGCCCGTTCCCGCGAATGCGTCGGTCGAAGGCGGCAGCGTGGACGCGCGGGCCAAACCATGATGCGGATCGCCGCGGCGCTGCTGCTGTTGCTGCTGGGGCTGGCCCATGCGGCGCGCGCACACGAAGTGCGCCCCGCGTACCTGCAGCTCCAGGAGCGCGCGGCCGGGCAATACAGCGTGTTGTGGCGCACGCCGGTGTTCTCGGGGATGCGGCTGCCGATCGTGCTGAAGCTGCCCGACGGCGTGCGCGAAGTCGCGGCACCGGTCGTTGCCGAGCTGCCCGGTTCGCGGGTCGAACGGCAGGTCATCGACGCCGGTCCCGGCGGTCTCGCCGGCAAGCGCATCGAATTCCCCGGCCTGCAAGCCACCATCACCGATGTGCTGGTGCGTGTGGAACTGCTCGACGGCACGCGCACGGTCACACTCGTGCATCCGTCGCAGCCGTGGGTCGATATTGCCGCGCCGGCCGGAAGGGTCGCCATCGCCGGCGCATTCGTCAGGCAAGGCATCGAACACATCCTGGGCGGCTACGACCATCTGCTTTTCGTGCTCGCCCTGATGCTGATCGTGCGCAGCACGCGTGTGCTCATCCAGACGATCACGGCATTCACGATTGCGCATTCGATCACCCTGGCGCTGGCCACACTCGGCGTGGTCCACGTGCCGGGCCCGCCGGTCGAGGCGACGATCGCGCTCAGCATCCTGCTGCTCGCGGTGGAGATCGCCCATGTGCGCCGCGGCAGGCCGAGCCTGACGGCGAGATGGCCGTGGCTCGTCGCTTTCTCGTTCGGCCTGCTGCACGGCTTCGGCTTCGCCGGCGCGCTGACGGCGATTGGGCTGCCTCAGGGTGAAGTACCGCTCGCGCTCTTTGCGTTCAACGTCGGGGTCGAGATCGGTCAGCTGATGTTCATTGCCGCGGTCCTGACGCTCCTCGCGCTGGCCCGGCGGGCGCGGCTGCCCAAACCGATCGTGCAGCATGCGCTGCCCGTCGCCAACTACGCGATCGGCACGCTGGCCGCGTTCTGGTTCATCGAGCGGGTGTCCGCATTCGCGCCGCTGTGACTGGCCGCCCCATAGTCGTACGAGGCGACGCCGGCACCGGCCGCCCGCACATCGCCGCCACCCAAACAACGCAAGGGCCGTGATGAACACCTCCCGCAAGCTGACCGCCGTCGCCGCACTGATGAGTCTTGCCGCTGCGCCGGCGCGGGCCCGGAGCGCCGGCCCGAAGGTGGCTCGACACCGCGACCGGCGCCTGCATCCACGGCTGTTCGCTGCTGACGACCGACGTGACGCGCATCCAGATGTCGAACGTGCCCTCGGTCGAGGCACTGAAAGCGCCGCCCAACCAATTCGTCAACGGCAAGCGCTATCCGCCAGCCGACTACCGCGGCGTCTCGGCGCCGAACGCCGACACGCTGTATTCGGTCGCCTGGCTCGACCTGAAGGAGCCGCAGGTCTTCAGCCATACGGACATGGGCAAGCGCTACTTCCTCTTCCCGATGGTCGACCTGTGGATGACGATCTTCAACAGCCCCGGCTCGCGCACCACCGGCCAGAAGGCCGGCAACTTCCTGCTCACCGGCCCGGGCTGGGAGGGCACGGTGCCCAAGGGCATGACGCACATTCCGGTGGCCACGCGCTACATGGTGATCCTCGGCCGCACCTATGCCGACGGCACCGACGCCGATTACAAGGCGGCCAACGCGCTGCAGGCGCAGTACAAGATCACGCCGCTCGCGTCGTGGGGCAAGCCGTTCACGCCGAAGGCGCCGCCGGTCAACGCCTTCTGGTCGATCACGATGTACATGATCGACCAGGGCTGGTGGTTCGTGCCGAACAAGCTGAACAAGTTCACCGTCAGCCCGCGCAACCACCTGAAGGCCAACGCCGACGGCTCGATCACGCTGTACTTCCAGAAGGACTCGCCGGGCAAGGACAAGGAGTCGAACTGGCTGCCCGCGCCCGAGGGCGAGTTCATCCCGATGCTGCGCATGTACTGGCCGAAGGACAAGGCGCCTTCGATCCTCGACGGCAGCTGGACGCCTCCGAAGGTGCAGAAAGCAGACTGACGCGCCATCCACTCATCGGAGTCGCGCCATGACGAGAACCAACATGTGCATATCCCGCGTCGCGGCCACGGCCGGCCTCGCGCTTGCCTCCGCGCTGCCGGTGCACGCCGCGATGTCGGCCGAGGAACTCGCCAAGCTCGCGCAGAACCCGGTCGGCAACCTCATCAGCGTGCCGTTCCAGAACAACACCAACTTCAACGTCGGACCGCTCGATGGCACGCAGAACATCCTGAACATCCAGCCGGTGATCCCGATCTCGGTGAACAGCGAGTGGAACATCATCACCCGCACGATCATCCCGATCATCTCGATGCCGGCCTTCAGCCCGAGCACCGAGCGCGTCAACGGCCTGGGCGACATCCAGTTCACCGCGTTCCTGTCGCCGGCGCAGCCGGGCAAATGGATCTGGGGCGCGGGCGCGGTGGCGCAACTGCCGACCAACACCGACGATGAGCTCGGCAACAAGAACTGGGGGCTGGGCCCGTCCTTCGTCGTGCTGCATCTCGACCACGGCAGCCCCTGGGTCTACGGCGTGCTCGTCAACAACATCTGGTCGCTGTCGGGCAGCGGCCAGGGCGGCAACTACAACAACGGCCTCGTGCAGCCGTTCCTGAACTACAACTTTCCACAAGGCTTCTACCTGACGAGCGCGCCAATCGCCACCGTCAACTGGCAGGCCGACGGCGAGAAGTGGACGGTGCCGATCGGCGGCGGCGTGGGCAAGATCTTCCACCTCGGCAAGCTGCCGGTGAACACGCAGCTTTCGGCCTACTACAACGTCGTGCGGCCCGACGACGCGGCGAACTGGCAGCTGCGCGTGCAGGTGCAGTTCATGTTCCCGAAGTAGCCGCGGGGCATCGCGCTCCTGTGCGACACCGACCCGGATCGCATGGCTGCACGGCGGCGCCGCTTGAACGCTCGTGCCGCCAATTGAAGCATTGCACGACGCATGATCAACAAGGCTGATGGGAAGTGGGTGCTGGTCACCGGCGCCTCCGCGGGCATCGGCCACGCCTCGAAACCATCCCATGAACATTGACAACATGAGGGAGAGACCGATGAACAACTCTGGACACCGGCTGCTGTCGAGACTCCTGTGCGGGATGATCGCCATGGCGGCAATCGCAGGCTGCAACACGCCCGCGGACGCCGCCACGCAAGCGGCGAAGGCGGATACGTCCGCCGGCGAGGTGGCGCGCGATGCCGCGAAGCTCGAGACGGTCGCCGAGGAAGGCTTCCTCTACGCCCTGCCGGTCGTGATGATCTACCAGATCATGTACGACTACGCCGTGGACCGGAACTCCGGCCAGTTCAAGGCGCCGTTCAACCAGATCAAGAACGAAACGCAGGTGTACACCTACAAGGACACCGCGATCGTCACGCCCAACAGCGACACGCCGTACTCGTGGCTGTGGATGGACCTGCGCACCGAGCCGATGGTGCTTTCGGTGCCGGCGGTGCCGAGGGACCGCTACTACGCCGTGCAACTCACCGACCTCAACTCGTTCAACTTCGGCTACATCGGCAGCCGCGCCACCGGCAGCGACGCCGGCGACTACATGGTCGTCGGTCCGGACTGGATGGGCGAAAAGCCGGCCGGCATCAAGGAGGTATTCCGGTCCAGCAGCCAGTTCGCGCTGGGGGTCTATCGCACCCAGCTCTTCAACCCGGACGACATGCCCAACGTCGAGAAGGTGCAGGCGGGCTACAAGGTCCGGCCGCTGTCGGCGTACCTCGGGCAGCCAACTCCGCCGACGGCCCTGGCGATCGACTTCCCGAAGATCGACAAGGCGTCGATGCGGTCCGACTTCTTCGATTGCCTGGGCTTTGCGCTGCAGTTCGCGCCGCCCGGTCCCGAAGAGGAAGCGATCCGCGCCAGGCTCGCCGGCGTCGGCATCGGACCCGGCAAGAAGTTCGACCTCGAGTCCCTCCCCGCCGCGCAACAAGCCGCGGTCGTCGCCGGGATGAAGGAAGGCGACGCGAAGATCAAGCAGTACCTCGAGTCCGGGGTGAAGCGTATCAACGGCTGGGGCGTGTTCTCGCCGTTCGGGGACCGCGCCTTCTACAACGGTGACTGGCTGAAGCGCGCGGCCGCTGGCGCCGCCGGCATCCTTGGCAACGATGGCGTCGAGGCCATGTATCCCTTCGCCAGGAACCTGGCGAACGGCGAACTTCTCGACGGCAGCAAGCACAGCTACACATTGACCTTCGCCAAGGGTCAGTTGCCGCCGGTCAACGCCTTCTGGTCGATCACCATGTACGACGGCAAGACCCAGCTGCTGATCGAGAACCCGATCAACCGCTACCTGGTCAACTCGCCGATGCTGCCGGGGATGAAGAAGAACGCGGACGGCTCGCTCACGCTGTATATCCAGAAGGATTCGCCCGGCAAGGACAAGGAGTCGAACTGGCTGCCGGCACCCGACGCGCCCATCTATCTGGTGATGCGCCTGTACTGGCCGAAGACCGAGCCGCCGTCGATCCTGCCCCCTGGCGAAGGAACCTGGAGCCCGCCCGCGCTGACGCAAGTGCAATGAAGGAAACCATGATGGACATGCACAAGCACGCACTCGTGTCGGGCTTGCTGTGCGGAGCGCTGATCTGCCTGTCGCCCGCTGCCTGGGCGGAGTCGCCGAAGATGAAGATGACCACGCCGATTCCGCCGCAGATCACCACGCCGGACGTGGTCGATTCGCGATTGGGCACGCTTCGCTTCTCGAACGGCATGCCCGACGCGGCGACGATCGACAAGGTCTACGACAACCTCGATTTCGCCCGTGCGGTGCAAACCTATCTGAACACGCTGCGCGG
This sequence comes from uncultured Burkholderiales bacterium, assembly GCA_937864005.1. GTDB lineage: Bacteria > Pseudomonadota > Gammaproteobacteria > Burkholderiales > Burkholderiaceae_C > CAIKUF01. Next base: position 3,215 of record CALMIL010000094.1, on the reverse strand, counting down.
CGTCAGCATGTGGGCCGCCATGAAAGGGCCGCGGGACATCGGCGTGCCGGACAACACGCTGCTGACGATGGAGCAGATGATGGACTCCACCGGCATGTACCTGACGCCGAATACGGTCACGGCGACGACCTGGCTGAACCTCGATCTGACCGGCGGCCCGTTGGTGTTCGAGGTGCCGCCGCGCGTTCTCGGCCTGGTGGATGACGCCTGGTTCCGCTATGTCACCGACCTCGGATTTGTCGGCCCTGACAAGGGCAGGGGCGGCAAATACCTGTTCCTGCCTCCTGGCTACAAGGGCGAGGTTCCCGACGGCTATTTCGTCGTGCGTTCGCCGACCTACAAGCTGTGGGCGCCGATGCGCAACTTCGCGGTCGACGGCGATGTGAAGCCCGCGCTCGAGAGCCTGCGCGAGCATACGCGCATCTACCCCTTGAGCGAAGCCGGCAAGGCGCATGGCCCCGTCCCGAACAAGAACGGGTCGATGGTGCAGATCAACACCATCGCGCCGAACACCTATCAGTACTGGGAGTTCCTGAACGATCTCGTTCAGGCGGAGCCTGCCGGTGTGATCGGACCGGAGATCACCGGCCAGATGGCTTCGATAGGCATCGTCAAGGGCAAGCCCTTCCAGCCCGATGCGCGCATGAAGGCGATCCTCACCGAGGCGGTGGCCGTCGGCAATGCCACGGCCCGAGCGATTGCCTTTTCGCCGCGCGAGGAGGGCATCTACTACTACGGCAAGGCAGGCTCGGGGTGGCACACCGGTTTCCTGGGCGGCTACGACTTCCTCGTGGACGGGGCGCGCCAACTCGACAGCCGTGTTCTCTTCTTCTATCAGGCGACCGGCATTACGCCGGCGATGGCCGCGAAGATGGTCGGCGCCGGTTCGCAGTACGCAGTGGCCGCCAAGGATTCGACCGGGCAGTGGCTCGATGGTGGCAAGACCTACAGACTCACGCTGCCGAAGGACATTCCCCAGAAGAATTTCTGGTCGGTCACCGTCTACGATTCACAGACCCGTTCCCTGTTGCAGACCGACCAGCGCTATCCGGCCATAGGCGCTGGCACGGGTTATCCCGCCATGGAAGGCGGCCAGCAGAAGGTCGCATTCAACGCGGATGGCTCTGTCGATCTTTATTTCGGCCCAGAACCACCGGCTGGCAAGGAAGGCAACTGGATCCAGACGGTACCGGGCAAGGGCTGGTTCGCGATGCTGCGGCTGTACAGCCCGCTCGAGCCATGGTTCGACAAGACCTGGCGTCCGGGCGATATCGAAGCAATCCGCTAGTCAACCCAAGTCAACCCTAGTCAACCCCAAGGGGAATCCATGTCACGAACCAAGAAGTCTCCCGTCTTTGCCCAGCGCGCCATCGCGACGCTGGTTCTCGGTGCCTGCGCCGCACTTCTGACCATCCCGCAACCGGCGACGGCGCAGCCGGTGCCGCCCTCGATCACGACGCCCGACAGCGTCTCCACGCGCCTCGGGACGCTCGACTTCAAGGACGGCATGCCGGCTGCTGCGACCGCCGCCAAGGTCTACGACCAGATCGACTTCACGCACGCCTACGACGCCTTCGTCAACACGATGCAGGGCGTGAACTTCGAGGCGATCCGCCAGGGCTTTCATGCGGCCGGCGTCAAGGACAACGAGATCCTCGTCTTCTCGCACCTGATGGACGACAAGTCGCTCTTTCTCACCGCGAATGCCGACACCGTCTACTTCGTCGGCACGCTCGACCTGAGCAAGGGGCCGATGGTGCTCGAGACGCCGCCGAAGGCGCTCGGCACGCTGGACGACGCCTGGTGGCGCTGGGTCATCGACTTCGGCGTTCCGGGGCCGGACCGCGGCGAAGGCGGCAAGTACCTGATCGTGCCGCCCGGCTACGACGGCCCGCTGCCCGAGGGCGGCTTCTACGTCGCCCACGCGCGAACGAACAAGGTGCTGATCCTCGGCCGGATGTTCCTCGACAACAACGACCCGAAGCCGGCGGTCGACCTGATCCGCAAGTACACGAAGATCTATCCCTACGACGCCGGCGGCCAGGGCACGAGCATCGCGCAGTTCCTCGACGGCAAGGCAAAGCTGTCGCGCATCGAGCCGCCGCCGGCCACCGTGTTCCACGAAGGCAGCGGCAAGGTGATGAATACCGTTCCGCCGAACGACGCGAGCTTCTACACGATGCTGAACGACCTCGTCCAGCGCGAGCCGGCGACCGCGCTCGACCCCGAGCTGATGGGGCCGCTGGCGGCGATCGGCATCGTCAAGGGCAAGCCGTTCGCGCCCGATGCGCGGATGAAGAAGATCCTCGGCGAGGCGGTCGCGGTGGGCAATGCGGCGTCGCGCACGCTGCTGATGGCGCCGCGCGATCCATCCTGGTACTACTACCCGAACTCGGCGTGGAGCAACTTCCTGTTCCAAAGCGGCTACGAGTTCGAAACACCGATTCCGCAAATCACGCGCGAAGGCGCGAAGCCCTACCCCGCCACCGGCTACCGCCAGCTCGATGCGCGCAGCGCCTTCTTCTACGGCGTCACCGGCATCACGCCGGCGATGGCGATGCGCCTGCCCGGCGTCGGCTCGCAATACCTGTTCGCGATGCAGGATGCGAACAAGCAGTACTTCGACGGCGGCAAGACCTACCGCCTCGTGCTGCCCAAGGGCATCCCGTACCACAACTTCTGGTCGCTGACGCTGTACGACAACCAGACGCGCTCGATGCTGTCGACACCGCAGCGCTACCCGCGCGCCGGCAGCCAGAGCTATCCGTCGCCCGCGGCCGAAGCCAACGCCGACGGCTCGACGACTGTGTATATCGGCCCGCGGCAGCCCGACGGCGTGAAGCGCGGCAACTGGATCCAGACCATGCCCGACAAGGGCTGGTTCGCGATCCTGCGGCTGTACGGGCCGCTGGAGCCGTTCTTCACGAAGGAGTGGCGGCCGGGCGAGTTCGAGCCGGTGAAGTAGCCGAGCAACCCGTCCGCCGGCGGGCGATCACGATTGCCATCTGGTCGCGCGCCGGGGCGGTTGCCGTCCGCTCGTCGGCGCACAACATGCGGCTTGCCGGTCCGCCCGAAGCATTGCACATTCGAGTCTTCCGACAGCGAAAGGACCAGTATGTCTACGAACAGCTTCGACTACATCGTGGTGGGCGGCGGCTCCGCGGGCGCGGTGATCGCCGCGCGCTTGTCCGAGGATCCGGCGTGCCGCGTTGCGT
>CALMIL010000093.1 GCA_937864005.1 uncultured Burkholderiales bacterium | reverse complement strand
ACGTGGCCGCTCGCGACAAGCTTGTCGATCGCGTCGGCGGCGAGCACGACGAGGTCGAACGCCTCGCCCGCCTGCACCCGCCTGGCCGCATCGACGCCGCCGACCGACTCGAACGCGACGGCGACGCCGCTGCGCGCGCGGTAGGCGTCGGCCAGCTCGGCCAGCACGAGCCGTGTCGCCATCGACGAAATGCCCTGGATGACTTGCGCCATTGCCGCTGTTCTGTGAAGGGGATGCGCTGGATTGTTGGGTAGCATCAACCATCTGGCAACAGGCATGGCCGCATAGCAGCTATCTCGAATCGGCATGGATCTGAAACAGCTCGCGTACTTCGTCCAGGTCGCCGAACTCGGCAGTTTCAGCCGCGCGGCGAACCTGCTCGCGGTCGCGCAGTCCGCGCTCAGCCGCCAGGTGCGTGCGCTCGAAGTCGAGCTGCGCCAGCCGCTCTTCGAGCGCACCGGCCGCGGCGTGACGTTGACCGAGGCCGGCCGCCGCCTGCTCGACCACGGCCGCGGCATCCTGGCCCAGGTCGAGCGCGCGCGGCTCGATATCGAACACCAGCGCGACGCCGCGAGCGGCCGGCTCGTGATCGGCCTGCCGCCGAGCGTCGGCCGCACCCTGAGCAGCGTGCTGGTGCGCGCGTTTCGCGAGCGCTTCCCGGCGGCGACCTTGAGCGTCGTCGAGGGCCTGTCGCACTACACGATGGAGTGGCTGGCGATCGGGCGCGTCGATTGCGCCGTCGTCTACAACGTCGCGCCGTCCGCCGCGGTCGATCTGCTGCCGGTGCTCGACGAGCCGCTCTATCTCGTCTCGGCGCGGCGCAAGGCGGGCGGCCGGCTGATCGGCGCGCCGATCACGCTCGCCGAGGTCGCGCAGCGCCCGCTCGTCATCCCGAGCCGGCCGCATTCGGTGCGCATGCTGCTCGAGGCGGCGCTCGCCGGCCAGGGGCGAAGGGCGTCGGTCGCGCTCGAGATCGAGAGCGTGCCCGCGATGCTCGAACTCGTGCGCAACGATGCGCTGCACGCCGTGCTGGCGCTGAACGCGCTGCAGTCCAGCGGCGCCGAGGACGCGTTTCGCGCCCGCCCGATCGTCGCGCCGGCGTTGAAGACGACGCTTTGGATCGCCACCTCGGCGCAGCGCGCGCGCGGCCCGCTGCTCGAGCGCTCGACGGCGCTGCTGCGCGAACTGCTGCTCGCGCACCGGTCCTGATTCGCGCCGATACTGCGCGCCGATGTCGCTCGTCATCTTCCTGAAGCTGGTCGCGATCTTCTCGATCGTCGCCATCGGCTATATCGCCGACCGCGCGCGCTGGCTCGGCGAGGGCGACGCAGCGCGCGTGCTCGCGAACGCGGCGTTCTATCTGTTCGTTCCGGCGCTGCTGTTTCGCACCACCGCGCGCATCGACCTGTACACGCTGCCGTGGCGCACGCTGGCCGCGTTCTTCGTGCCGGTGGTCGCCTGCCTGCTCGTCGTCTACCGCGTCGCGCGCCGCGCGCCGAAGGCCGCCGGACAGCCCGCGGCGCCGAGCGTGCGCGCGCTGTCGCTGAGCTTCGGCAACACCGTGCAGCTCGGCATTCCGATGGTCACGGCGCTGTACGGCGCCGAGGGGCTCGCGATCCACCTTGCGATCGTCAGCCTGCACGCGCTCGTGCTGCTGACGGTGGCGACGACGCTCGTCGAGCTCGATCTCGCGCGCGCCCATGCGGCGCAGCATGGTGCCGGGCATTCGCTCGCCAGGACGCTCGCGACGACGGTGCGCAACACGGTGATCCATCCGGTCGTGCTGCCGGTGCTCGCGGGCCTGCTCTTCAACCTCGCCGGCTTCGTGCTGCCGGCGCTGGCCGACGAGACGCTGCTGCTGCTCGCGCAGGCGGTCGTGCCGGTGTGCCTGGTCGTGATCGGCATGTCGCTCGCGCACTACGGCGTGCGCGGCGCGCTGCGCGGCGCGGTCTGGCTGTCGGCCGCCAAGTTGCTGTTGCTGCCGGCGCTCGTGCTCGTCGCCGGGCATTGGGTCGCGGGGCTCGACGGCATGCCGCTCGCGGTGATCGTGCTGTGCGCGGCGCTGCCGGTCGGCTCGAACTCGCTGCTCTTTGCGCAGCGCTACGCGACGCTCGAGCACGAGGCGACGGCGGCGATCGTCATCTCGACCTTCGGCTTCGTCGCCAGCGCGCCGCTGTGGTTGGCAGTCGTCGGCTGGGTTGGCTGAACGGCTTGCAAGCGCGCCGCGGGCGCGCGCATGATGGCGGCCCGCGAAAGACACCCGAGGAAATCCGATGCGATTCGCTTGGCGCTCGACGCTTCCGGCCGCCGCGCTGCTGTGCGCCGCGGCGCTCGCCCACGCCGCCGGCTTCACGCTGACGAGCCCGACCATCAAGCCCGGCGCGACGCTTGCCGACGCCCAGGTCTTCGACGGCTTCGGCTGCAGCGGCAGGAACGTCTCGCCCGAACTGAAGTGGAGCGGTGCGCCGGCCGGCACGAAGAGCTTTGCCGTCACCGTCTACGACCCCGACGCGCCGACCGGCTCCGGCTGGTGGCACTGGGTCGTCTACAACCTGCCGGCCGACAGCACCGGCCTTGCCGAAGGCGCGGGCGCGGCCGGCGGCAAGGGCCTGCCGCCGGGCGCGGTGCAGGGCCGCAGCGACTTCGGCGCCAACGCCTTCGGCGGCGCCTGCCCGCCCCAGGGCGACAAGCCGCACCGCTACATCTTCACCGTCTATGCGCTGAAGATCGACAAGCTGGACGTTCCGGCCGACGCAAGCACCGCGCTGATCGGCTTCATGATCCACGCCAACAAGCTCGGCTCGGCGACGTTCACGGCGAAATACGGCCGCTGAGGCGCGCGCAAAGCCAGCATTGCGGCGGGGCCGAGCGCCCGGCCGACATCGTGAACCGCGTGCAGGCCGCGGCCTTGGCCGTCGGTGGCCCGGCCGCTGCCGCAAGGCGTGCAGGCATCCCGGCGAAGCGGCCTGCGCCCCGATCCGGCGAACGGCTATGCTTGCCGCCGAATCTCGAAAGTGAGCTGGCTGATGCGCGCCTGGACCGTGGACGCCGACGACATCCGTGTCGCCGAGGACTTCGACGAGGCCTTGCTGCACCGCACGGCCGAGATCGAGGCCTTCCTCACGCCTGGCCGCGATGACAAGTTCATCGTCATCGGCACCAAGGGCTTCGGCAAGACCTTGCTGCTCAAGGCCAAGCGCATCCTCTACCAGCGCGAGGGCCAGGCCAGCTGCCTGCCCAGCGGCAACCTGCTCGACAAGCCGATAGGCGACAAGATCTTCGGCCGTGAAGCGATCGCCTTTTTCTCGGCGTCGCCTCTGCCGTGGGCGAAGGTCTGGCTGGCGGCGATCGCCGCCACGGCGCTCAAGCAGGTCGGCGCGCTCGACGGGCTCGCGCTCGGCCCGCGCCTCGCCGGTTTGATCGGCGATACCCAGCTGCACAGCGTGATCGATCACTTCGTGCGCCTGCTGGACTTCACGCCGAGCGAACTGCAGCGCTGTGCGACCGAAACCGACGGCCATCTGGTGCCCAGGCTGCGCGCGATGACGACGCCGCTGGCGATCTTCATCGATGGCATCGACGAGTATTTCAACAAGCATGTCGAGGAGCTGCCGTTCAGCCCCAGCGTCACCGGCGAGCTGTCGCCCGAGGTCTGGTACTTCGCGCAGCTCGGTCTGGTCGAAGTCGCGTACCAGCTGCGGCGGATCAATCATCGTTTGAAGATCTTCGCCGCGATCCGCAAGGAGGCGTATGCGCGCCTGCCGCGGCGCACCGCGATGTCGCAGCAGTACCGCGGCAGCGCGGTCGACATCGTCTACCCGCCCGAGAGCCTGCGCGAGATCTTCGTCAACAACGTGCGCCTGCTCGAGGCCGACCGCCTGGTGCAGCCGGCGCGCGTGAAGGCGCACCCGCTCGAGGCCTTCCTCGGTCGCGCCGGCATCACCGACACTTTCACCCGCGAGGAGGAGGACGCGTTCGAATATCTCTGCCGCCACACGCTGCTGCGCCCGCGTGACCTGATGACGATCGGCGAGCGGCTGGCCGTGCTGCGGCCCGACGAGCGCCGGCACGAGCACCGGCTCAAGCGGGCGGTGAGCCAGGCCGCGACCGAGATCGCGCAGGAATATCTGGCCGAGATCGCGCCCTACGTCGGCGACATGGAGCTGGAGCAGCTGTTTCGTGTCCTGCCCGGCCCGGTGCTGACCCACGTGGAGGCCGAGGCCATCTTCGAGCGACACAGCGCCGATGCGGCGCAGCCGCGGCACGTGTTCAGCGCGCTGTACCGCGTCGGCCTGCTCGGCACCGTGCAGCACGACCTGGTCAGCGGCGAATGGCGCCAGCGCTTCCTGCGCCCCGGCGAAGCGCCGCTGCAGGCCAACGAAGACACGCTGCCGCGCGCCTCGCACTATCTGCTGCACCCGGTGCTGTCGGACCTGATCGTGCGCGCCAACCCCGCGTTCGCGCAGCGCGTGGACCGCGTCAACATCATCGGCTATGACCGGCCCTGGCGCGATGGCGGCGCGGCCGGCGAGGGGCGTGAAACCTGCGTGCGCCGGCTGTGCGTGCTCAAGGCCGACGTGCATGCCTTCGGCAGCCTGATGCTCGCCGGCGCCGACGGCCCCGTGCGCCGGACGCTCGCCGAAGCGGTCGCACGCTGGGCCTCGCCCACCGCCCTCTGCGAGACCGGCGCCGGCGACTCGGTACTGATCGCCGACGACGACGCGGTGGCATTGGCACAGACCGCGCGCCATCTGATGGACGAGGTCTACACCGCGCCCGGCCAGCCGCTGCTGCGCATCGCGCTGCACCACGGCGAGGTCAATACGCGCCAGCGCGATCGGGCACCGGGCAGCGACATCGTCGGCGGTGAAGCGGTGCTGTGCGCCGCGCGAGTGGAGCCGTTCGTCGCGCCGGGCCAGGTGTGGGTGACCGAACAGTTTCGCGAACAGTTCCTGCAGCGGCCTTCGCTGTGGCGCACGGTGCCGATCGCGCCGCCCGGCGGCGGCGAGCGCTTCAACGTGCACAAGCCCGACATCGGCGAGCCGGACCTGTGGGTGCGGCTCTTCCGGCTCGAATCGTAGCGACGCGTCACCCGCCGCCGCGACGGGACCTGATCCAAACGAGCAGACGCGCATCCTCGAGCCTCACGCAGCGCAAGGGCACCGGCGATCGCGCGGCTCGTCCTTGATCTCTTCCCGGAAGCCGCGCCGCCATGCATTGCACATTGCAAAGTCGGCTCACGCCCCCTCCTGTCTGTAGCCCGAGGACTCGCACGATTCGAGACGGGCTCGACCTACTCGACGCGGGTCATCGCACACCTCGAACAGAATCATTCGAGCAGCGTCGCGAATTCGCGTCACCAGGAGGATCAATCTGCGACCGGCCGTGACGAGTTGGGCAACAACGTCAGTGGCACTCGATGACCTTGTTGACAACAAGGCAGCCGTGTCGGTACACGGGCTGCGCGAGGCGCCTTACGAGACCATGTATCGCTCCGGAACGGAAGTGCGGGGCAAGCGCTTGCACTGCGGCACGCTGGACGACCGGTTGCCAAAGTTCGCAAGCCGGGAAACGACATTCACGTCTCTATCTGCTATCGGTCAACCCCAACAGCATCCGACATTGCGCACATGACAGAAGTTGACTGCATAGAGCCGGGATCGGCCACAGAGTTGATGGCCGACATCGCGCTGGCCAGAGAGCTGCTCGACACAGGTGATGCAGCTGGCGCGACACAAAAAGGGCAGAGTGTCCTCGAGCGAGCGGCACGACAGGGCAACGATGCGATCGAGGCCCAAGCGCACCTGCTGCTCGCCCATGTGGGGCGGCTGTTGACTCGCTTTCGGGAGGCGCGAGATCACAGCGAACATGCAATCGTGCTCTTTCAGAAGCACCGCGACCTCGCCAATGAGGCGCACGCGCTGTCGATGCTTGCCTATTGCGCGTCGTGCCTCGGCCGCAACGATGAGGCCATCGAAGCGGCCATGCTTGGCGTCAGGTTGGCCGAGAGGCAACCGCCAGGGCCTCAGCTCGCTTTGGCGTTGAACGACCTCGGCGTCGCAAGCCTGTGGGCGCGCAGCTTCGATTCAGCGGAAGCTGCGTTTCTTCAATCCATCGACTTGGGCGAACGACTGGGCAGCCCTGCAAGCCTATTGTCGCCGTCGATCAACCTGGCTTGGTGCGAGGCACTTCGGCTGGTGGTCGAGCGATATCACACAGGTCGCCCGCCCGAGGCCAGCCGGCATAGTCGGCACGTGGACCGGTTGAGGCAGCTTGTCGAGAAGAGTCCGCTGCCCCGAGGCACGGGAATGCAAGTCACGGTGCAAACCCTGTGGCTACTCTCGGCCGGAGCGAACGCCGCGTGGCGAGGCCTTTGGGCTGAAGCAGCTTCCTACCTCTCGACGGCAGAGACATGGTTGTGCCGGTACAAGAACAAGACTTGGCTCGACGCTCTTCATCTTTGTGCCAGCACCGAGCTGGCCTGGGCACAGGGCGATCTGCCGAAGGCCTTGTCGTCTGCCATCGAGATGATCCGGATCTCAGACGAGACCGGACACGAGCAGATTGCGCAGCTTGGGCTACTTGTTGCTGCCCAGTTGCATGAACTACAAGGCGACTTGGCTGCTTCTCTCGCCGCGGTGCGTCAGCTGCAGCGGCGCGAACAAAGCATTCGAATCGAGAGCCTGGCGAGCCGAGCACGAGCGGTTCAGTGGCATCTCACCGCGCGCGAACGAGAGCAGGAGGTCTTCGATTGGACGAGGCGGGCGCACCATCTCGAGCAACTATCCTTGAAGGATCCGCTTACGGACATCGCGAACCGTCGTGGGTTCGATATCGCGGCTACCGCGGCGCTGACGGGCAAGGAGCCGGTCTGCATCGCTCTTGTCGACGTGGATCGATTCAAGCAGGTCAACGACGGACACTCCCACCAGGTCGGCGACCAGGTCTTGATGCGGATCGCAGCCATCCTTTCCTCGCAGGTCCGCGAGCAGGATATGGCGGCCCGATTGGCGGGCGATGAGTTTGTCGTCCTTTTCAGAAGTGCCCCGCTGGCTCAGGCCACGCGTGCCTGTCTGCGCATTCAGGACGAAGTCCGGAAACAGGATTGGGATGAGCTGTCGCCCGGGCTGGATGTGTCGATCAGCGTCGGCGTTGTGCAATCGGAAGCGGGCGAGACACTCGCATCTGTGCTGCACCGAAGCGATGCTGCAATGTACGCGAGGAAGAACGGCACGAACCGTTGATGCGCCGGCGAAGGCGTGCGGCGCTCAACTCGTGCGCGTGGCGTCTCGCGATCTGATCCACGCAAGCAGGCTCGCGTCGTCGAGCGCCGCGCAGCCGTCGTCGCAGGCGCGGGCGAAGATCGCGGCGGCGAGGCTGCCGAGCGGGGTGTCGAAGCCGGCGGCGCGGGCAGCTTCGATCGCGAGCCGCGAGTCCTTCGCGAGGAACGTCGTGTGTGCGCGCGGCGCAAGGTCGCCCGCGACGGCGCGCCGCAGGCGGTCGCTTCCGATCCAGCTCTGGCCGCTCGATTGCTCGATCACGTCGAGCGTGCGCGCGGCGTCGAGCCCGAGGCGTTCGGCGAGCGCGGTCGCCTCGCAGGCGCCGGCGAGGTTGATCGCGGCGGCGAGGTTGTTGACGAGCTTCGTGCGTGCGGCGTCGCCCGGGCGTTCGCCGATCCTGAACACCTTGTTCGAAAGCGCCTCGATCAGCGCGCGATGGCGCTCGAAGACGGCGTGTGCGCAGGCGATCATCAGGCTCATCGTGCCGTCGCGCGCCCGCGCCGGGCCGCCCGACATCGGCGCGTCGATGCAATCGGTGCCGCGCCGCCGGAGCTGGCGCGTGAAGCGCTCGACCTCGTCCGGCGCCATCGTCGGGCACAGCATGACGGTCGAGCCGGGCGCGAGCGACGCCATCACGCCGCGTTCGCCGAACAGCACGGTCTTCGTCTGCCTTGCGTCGACGACGCAGACGATGATGCAGTCGCAGCGCGCGGCGAGCTCGAGCGCGCTGGCGCACACCGACGCGCCGATCGCCGCCGCATCGCGCGTGCGGCGCGGGTCGATGTCGCGTACCGCAAGCGGCCAGCCGAGGCCGCGCAGCCGCTCGGCAAGGGCGAAGCCCATGTTGCCGATGCCGACGATGCCGACGCGCACCGCGGCAGCCGTCGCCGGCGCAGATGAGTGATCGTTCGCCATGGGCTTACCGATCAAGCCAGAGGCAAGGGTCCGGCCCTGCCGGCCCGTCGCCGAGCAGCCTTGCAGGCCGCGCCGGGCCAGTGGCCCGGCCCCTCGCCAGGCACGAAAGGTCCACTGGACCTTTCGTGTCCGGGCTCGGCCCCCTCGGGGGGTAGCGACCGAAGGAAGCTTGGGGGCTCACGTTTGCACGAGCCGCCGGCTCTTCGAGATCGACATCAGGATGCCGAGGCCGAGGCCGAGCGTGACCATCGCCGTGCCGCCGTAGCTGATGAAGGGCAGCGGCACGCCGACGACCGGCAGGATGCCGCTGACCATGCCCATGTTGACGAAGACGTAGGTGAAGAAGGAGAGCGTCACCGCGCCCGCGAGCAGGCGCGCGAAGAGCGTCGGCGCCTCGGCGGCGATCATCAGGCCGCGAAAGATCAGGAACAGGAAGCCGGCGAGCAGCGAAAGCGCGCCGGCGAGGCCGAATTCCTCGGCGAGCGCGGCAAAGACGAAATCGGTCGTGCGCTCGGGGATGAATTCGAGGTGCGTCTGCGTGCCCTTCATGAAGCCCTTGCCTGTGATGCCGCCGGAGCCGATCGCGATGCCGCCCTGGATGATGTGAAAGCCCTTGCCGAGCGGATCCTTGGTCGGGTCGAGCAGGGTGCAGACGCGGTTCTTCTGGTAGTCGTGCAGCAGCGGCCAGCTGACGCCGGGCTGGCAGATGCGATCCTCGGACACCACGATCGCGGTGACCGCGGCGCTCGCCAGCAGCAGCACCGGCAGGATCAGCCGCCATGAAAGGCCGGCGAAGAAGATCACGTACATGCCGGCCGACAGCACGAGCAGCGCGGTGCCGAGATCGGGCTGCTTGACGATCAGCCCGACGGGCACGACGAGGAGCAGCAGCGCGACGATGAAGTCGAGCAGCCGCAACTGCCCCTCGCGGCGCTGGAACCACCAGGCCAGCATCAGCGGCATCGCGATCTTCATCACCTCGGACGGCTGGATATCGACGACGCCGATGTGCAGCCAGCGCGTCGCGCCCTTCTTCGTCACGCCGAACAGCATCGTCGCGACGAGCAGCGTGACGCCGATCGCATATAGCAGCGGCGCAAGCCGCGCCATGCGCCGCGGGGCGATCTGGGCGACGACGAACATCACGCCGAAGGCAAGTGCCGCATTGCGCGCGTGGTCGCCGAAGCGGGTGCCGTTGTCGAAGCCGGCCGAATACATCGTCACCAGCCCGCCGGCGGTGAGCAGCGCGATCGCGAGCAGCAGCGGCCCGTCGAAGCCGAGGAAGACCGGTGCGATGCGCACCCAAAGCGACGGCTTCTCGTAGACGGCGCTCATCGCGCAGGCGCCGGCGCGTGCGGCGCGGCGCGCGGCAGGGAGGCCTGCGCCGCGGCCGCCGAGGCGGCGGTCGGCGTCAGCACGGGCGTCGACTGCGAGGGGCCCGGCGCGGCGGACGGCGCCGGCCCGGCCTCGGCCATCTCGGCCGCCGCCGCGGCCTGCGCCGACAGCGCGCCGGGCAGCGGCACGCTCGCCGCGTCGCGCTGCACACCGATCGGCACCGTCGACTGGCCGAGCCGGGTGGCGGCGATATCTTCCTCGCTCGGCAGCTTGCCCAGCAGCACATAGTCGAAGACGCGGCGCGCGATCGGCGCTGCCGCCGCGGCGCCGAAACCGGCGTTCTCGACGATCATCGCGATCGCGATATGCGGCTCGTCGAGCGGCGCGAAGGCGACGTAGAGCGCATGGTCGCGATGCCGCTCGTCGAGCTTCTTGGCGTCGTACTTCTCGTCCTTGCCGATCGCGATGACCTGTGCGGTGCCGGTCTTGCCGCCGGTCTTGTACGGCGCGCCGGCGAAGATGCGCGCCGACGTGCCTTCCTGCGTCACGCCGTACATCGCCTCGTGGATGAAGGCGACGTGTTCCGGTTTCAGCGCGATCGGCTCGAGCGGCTTGCCCGAGACGCGGCGCGTGCCGCGCGTCTCGAAGTCCTCGATCTCGCGCACCAGGCGCGGCCGGTAGTGCGTGCCGCCCGCGGCGAGCGCGGCCGTCGCCTGCGCGAGCTGCAGCATCGTGAAGGTGTTGTAGCCCTGGCCGATGCCCAGCGAGATCGTCTCGCCGGCATACCACTTCTGCTGCTCCTTGCGCCGGTAGGCGGCCTTCTTCCAGGCAGTCGACGGCAGCACGCCGCGCACCTCGCCGTGGATGTCGATGCCGGTGAGCTGGCCGAGGCCGAACGGCGCCATGAAGTCGTGCATCGCGTCGACGCCGAGGTCGTTGGCGAGCATGTAATAGTACGTGTCGCACGACTTGACGATCGACTTGTACATGTCCACCGAGCCGTGGCCGCCTTCCTTGTCGTCGCGGAACTTGTGGTTGCCGAACCAGAAGTAGCCGGGGTCGGAGATCGCCTGCTGCGGCGTGCGCTTGCCCAGCGTCAGCGCGGCCAGCGCCATGAAGGGCTTGTAGGTCGAGCCGGGCGGATAGGCGCCGCGCAGCGCGCGGTTCAAGAGCGGCTTGTCGGGCGATTCGTTGAGCGCCTTCCAGTTCTCGACGTCGATGCCGTCGACGAACAGGTTGGGGTCGAAGTTGGGCTTGCTGACGAAGGCGAGAATCTCGCCGTTGCGCGGGTCGATCGCGACCAGCGCGCCGCGGCGGTCGCCGAACAGCTCCTCGACCAGCGCCTGCAGCCGGATGTCGATCGAAAGCTGCACGGTGTTGCCCGGAATCGCCGGGTTGCTCTGCAGCCGGCGTACGGCGCGGCCGCCGGCCGTCGTCTCGACCTCCTCGAAGCCGGTCGTGCCGTGCAGCTCGGCCTCGTAGCTCTGCTCGACGCCGAGCTTGCCGATGTAGTCGGTGCCGCGATAGTTCGCGGCGTCGTCGGTATCTTCGATCGCCGCCTTCTCGGTCTGGTTGATGCGGCCGATGTAGCCGATCAGGTGGCTCGCGGTCTCGCCCAGCGGGTAGTTGCGAAACAGCCGCGCCTTGATCTCGACGCCCGGGAAGCGAAAGCGCTGCGCGGTGAAGCGCGCCACTTCCTCGTCGCTGAGCTTGGTGCGGATCGGCAGCGAATCGACGCTCTTGCTTTCCTCCATCAGCCGCTTGAAGCGCTTGCGGTCGCGCGTCTCGATGGGCACCACCTCGGCCAGCGCGTCGATCGTCGCGTCCAGATCGGCGACCTTGGTCGGCGCGATCTCGAGCGTGTAGGCCGAATAGTTGTCGGCCAGCACGACGCCGTTGCGGTCGAGGATCAGGCCCCGGTTGGGAACGATGGGCACGACGGAGATGCGGTTGTTCTCGGCCTGCGTCGAGAGCTCCTCGTACTTGTAGATCTGCAGATAGACGAGGCGCGCGCCGAGCAGGCCGAAGCACAGCAGCACGAACGCGGCGGCCGCAACGAGCCGCATTCGAAAGCCGCTCAGCTCGCGTTCGATATCCTTCAGTTCGGTCATGCGCTACAGGGGGCGGTTCTGATCCGGGTCGGGCGGCCGGCGCTGCGGCGCGAGCAGCGCCCACACGGCGACCGGCCAGAGCAGGGATTCGAACACCGGCGCGAGCAAAAGTTGCCAGCCCGGGAACATTCCGCCGGCCAAGAGGCGCACGAGCATCGAAACGGCATGCGCGGCGACGAACAGCGGGAAGATCTGGACCGCCTGCGACGGCACCGTGAACCACAGCAGCCGGCGGTGGATCGTGACCGCGAAGAAGCTGAGCAGCGTATAGGCGAGCGCATGCTGGCCGAGCAGCGCGCCGTCGTGCACGTCCATCAGCAGCCCGAACGCGAACGCGACGCCGACGCCCACGCGCCGCGGCTGGTGCACGTTCCAGAACACGAGCGCCAGCGCGAGCAGGTCGGGCATCGCCGGCTGGCGTCCGAGCGGCACCAGGTCGAACGCGAAGGCGCCCAGCAGCGTGGCCCAGATGAAGAGCGGATTGACCGGCAGCAGCAGCTGGTCGGGGTTGCGCGGCATGGCCATGGTCGTGCGCGGCTCAGCGGCGTGCGGCCTTGCGCCCCGGTTCGGACGCCGCTTCGGCCACCGGTTCCGGGCGCGGCGGAAGCTGCACGCCGATCGGCTCGAGGACGAGCACCTGGCGCACGCCGTCGGGCGAGGCGATCGGCTGCAGCACGATGCGCGCGAAGCTGGTCTCGACGCGGCGGTCGACCTCGCTCACACGCGCCACCGGAAGGCCCGGCGGGTAGACGCCATCGACCCCCGAGGTCGTCAGCAGGTCGCCGACCTGCACATCGGCGTTGCCGGCCATGAAGCGCAGCTCCATGCCGCCGCCGCCGGGCCGCCCGTAGGCCGCGCCGCGGACCTGGGTGCGCTCGTTCAGGACCGGGATCGCGGCATCCTTGTCGGTCAGCAGCGTGACCTCGGCATTGAGCGGATAGACGCGCGTGACCTGGCCGAGCACGCCCTTGGCGTCGATCACCGGCGCGCTGGGCAGCACGCCGCTGCGGCCGCCGCGATCGATGATGACCTTGCGCGAGTAGATGTCCGGTGCGTCGTACAGCACCTCGGCGGCGATCGAGCGCACGCCGAGCGCCGGGCGCAGCTCGAGCAGGCCGCGCAGGTTCGCATTCTCGCGTTCGAGCTGCAGGACGCGGGCGCTGTGTTCGGCCTGCTGCGCGAGCTCGCTGCGCGCCGCCTGCTCGCGGTCGATCGCGGTCTGCAGGCCGGACAGATAGGCATGCGCCTGCTGCCACGCGGTGACCGGAACGAGCAGCACGCGCTCGACCGGCAGCAGCGCCGTCGCCAGCGCGGCGCGCAGCGGCTGCGTCACCTTGAAGCGGGCGTCGGCGACCATCAGGAAGACGGCGAGCGCCGAGCAGAACAGCATCATGCTGAAGGCCGACGGGCCCTGGCGAAAGAAGGGCGGCGGCGTGCGGTCGAAACTTTCGGTGACCATCGGCGGCGCGAAGTCTCTCGCGGATCGGGCGGTTCAGTGGGGCGTCGGACCGTGCAGACAACCGCGCGCAGCAGGCGGTCGCGGCGTGCTCGCGCCCGGCGTCATCTCACTCCGACGTGAAGATGCTTCCCAGCCGCTCCATGCGCTCGAGCGCCATGCCGCAGCCGCGCACGACGCAGGTCAGCGGATCCTCGGCGACGAGCACCGGCAGGCCGGTCTCCTCGGCGAGCAGCCGGTCGAGGTCGCGCAGCAGGGCGCCGCCGCCGGTGAGCATCATGCCGCGCTCGGCGATGTCGGCGCCGAGTTCGGGCGGCGTCTGCTCGAGCGCGTTCTTCACCGACGAGACGATCTGGTTCAACGGATCGGTCAGCGCCTCGAGGATTTCGTTGCTGCTGATCGTGAAGCTGCGCGGCACGCCCTCGGAGAGGTTGCGGCCCTTGACCTCGATCTCCTTCACCTCGGAGCCGGGAAAGGCGCTGCCGATATTCTTCTTGATCAGCTCGGCGGTCGGCTCGCCGATCAGCATGCCGTAGTTGCGCCGGATGTAGTTGATGATCGCCTCGTCGAACTTGTCGCCGCCGACGCGCACGCTGCCCTTGTAGACCATGCCACCCAGGCTGATGACGCCGACCTCGGTCGTGCCGCCGCCGATATCGACGACCATCGAGCCCGACGCCTCCGACACCGGCAGCCCGGCGCCGATCGCGGCCGCCATCGGCTCCTCGATCAGGTAGACCTCGCTCGCCCCGGCGCCGAGCGCCGATTCGCGGATCGCGCGGCGCTCGACCTGGGTCGAGCCGCAGGGCACGCAGATGATGATCCTCGGGCTCGGCCGCAGCACCGATCTAGGATGCACCATCTTGATGAACTGCTTCAACATCTGCTCGGTGACGGTGAAGTCGGCGATCACGCCGTCCTTCATCGGGCGGATCGCCTCGATATTGCCGGGCACCTTGCCGAGCATCGCCTTCGCTTCGGCGCCGACCGCCTGGATCGTCTTCTTGCCGTGCGGGCCACCCTCGTGGCGGATGGCGACGACCGACGGTTCGTCCAGCACGATGCCCTTGCCGCGCACGTAGATCAGCGTGTTGGCGGTGCCGAGGTCGATAGCGAGGTCAGTGGAGAAATAGCGGCGCAGGGAAGCAAACATGAATCGGAAGTCGGTGTGCGGGTGGCGTCGGACGCAGTCGGCGCGCGGGCGTCGGGCGCCGCGGAACGCGCATCGCAGGGGCTCTTGACCCGCGTCGGCTACTGCCTGGCCGGCGCCGGGGACGTGTCTGGCGCAGCCCGATCGGGCGCCGGGTCGACGCGTCGCAACGCGTTTCGCCGGTGTCGGCCGGGGGGCTGTGGATAACCGGAGATAATACCTCAAGGCCTTGCATTCACGGTCGTAGCCGGCGCTTCGAAGCGCCTTCGCCAGCCCTGTTTTTCGCCAACCGATTGCCCATGCCCCTGCGCCCCGAAGACGTGAGCCGAATCGCCGACCTGGCCCGGCTCGAACTCGACCCGCAGGAAGCCGCGGCGATGCTCGCGCAGCTCAACGGCTTCTTCGCGATCGTCGAGCGCATGAGCGCGGTCGATACGCGCGGGGTCGAGCCGCTGTATACGCCGCTGGCCGCCGTCGGCACGGTGCCGCTGCGTCTGCGCGACGACGTGGTCACCGAAGGCGACTGCCGCGAAGCCAACCAGCGCAGCGCGCCGGCGGTCGAGGATGGCCTCTTCCTCGTCCCGCAGGTGATCGAGTAGCGCCGCAATGGCCACCAACTTGCACACCCTGGGTGTCGCCGAACTCGGCCGCCTGCTCGACGCCGGCGAGGCGTCGAGCGTCGAGATCACGTCACATCTGCTCGCACGCGTTGCGAAACACGAACAACTCGGCGCCTTCCTGTGCGTCGACGCGGAAGGCGCGCTCGCCGCGGCGCGCGCCGCCGATGCGCGCCGGGCGGCCGGCGAGCGCGGCCTGCTGCTGGGCGTGCCGCTCGCGCACAAGGATGTCTTCGTCACCGCGGCGCTGCCGACGACTGCGGGCTCGCGGATGCTCGCCGGCTATGCGAGCCCGTTCGATGCGACCGTCGTCGAGCGCCTCGGGCCCGGCGAACCGGGCGGCACGCCCGGGGCCGGCATGGTGACGCTGGGCAAGCTCAACTGCGACGAATTCGCAATGGGCTCGACGAACGAGAACTCCGCCTTCGGCCGAGTCGCCAATCCGTGGGATGCGACGCGCGTTCCGGGCGGCTCGTCGGGCGGTTCGGCAGCGGCGGTCGCCGCCCGGCTGCTGCCGGCGGCGACCGGCACCGACACCGGCGGGTCGATCCGCCAGCCGGCGAGCTTTACCGGCGTCACCGGCATCAAGCCGACCTACGGCGTGTGCTCGCGCCACGGCATGATCGCCTTCGCGTCCAGCCTCGACCAGGCCGGGCCCTTCGCGCGCAGCGCCGAGGACTGCGCGCTGCTGCTGTCGGCGATGAGCGGCTTCGACGCCCGCGATTCGACGAGCGCCGAGCGCCCGCCGCAGGATTTCCACGCCGCGCTGTCGCGCGTCCGTGAGGGTGCAAGCAGCGCGGCACGGCCGCTCGCCGGGCTGCGCATCGGGCTGCCGGCCGAATTCTTCCCCGCTGCGCTCGCGCCCGACGTGGACGCCGCGTTGCGCGCCGCGCTGCGCGAATTCGAGGCGCTCGGCGCGACCTTGGTCGACGTCAGCCTGCCGCGCACCGAGCTGTCGATCCCGGTCTACTACATCATCGCGCCGGCCGAGGCGAGCTCGAACCTGTCGCGCTTCGACGGCGTCAAATTCGGCCATCGCGCGGCGCATTTCGCCGACCTGCAGGACATGTACAGGAAGACGCGCGCCGAGGGTTTCGGCGCGGAAGTCAAGCGCCGCATCATGATCGGCACCTACGTCCTCTCGCACGGCTACTACGACGCCTACTACCTGCAGGCGCAGAAGTTGCGCCGCATGATCGCCGACGACTTCCAGGCCTGCTTTACGCAGTGCGACGTGATCGCCGGCCCGGTCGCGCCGAGCGTCGCGTGGCCGGCCGGCACGCAAAGCGCCGACCCGGTCGCCGCCTACCTGGCCGACATCTTCACGCTGCCGGCAAGCCTCGCAGGCCTGCCCGGCATGAGCGTGCCGGCCGGCTTCGGCGATGCAGGCCTGCCGGTCGGCCTGCAGTTGATCGGCAACTATTTCGACGAAGGCACGCTGCTGCATGCGGCGCATGCGTTCCAGCAGGCGACCGATTGGCACAGGCAGGCGCCGAAGGGCTTCGACGCATGAACCCGAGGCCGGCCCTGATCCACGGCTACGAGGTCGTCATCGGCCTCGAGACGCACGCCCAGCTGTCGACCGCGAGCAAGATCTTCAGCGGCTCGTCGACGCGCTTCGGCGCGGCGCCGAATACGCAGGCGTCGGCGGTCGACCTCGCGCTGCCGGGAACGCTGCCGGTGTTGAACCGCGGCGCCGTCGAGCGCGCGATCCGCTTCGGCCTGGCAATCGGCGCGA
The DNA here is from genome assembly GCA_937864005.1 of uncultured Burkholderiales bacterium. Taxonomy (GTDB): domain Bacteria; phylum Pseudomonadota; class Gammaproteobacteria; order Burkholderiales; family Burkholderiaceae_C; genus CAIKUF01. The sequence continues at coordinate 8,032 of CALMIL010000093.1, read as the reverse complement.
CGGTCGCACCGCAGTCGATCTTCGCGCGCAAGAATTATTTTTACCCCGACCTGCCCAAGGGCTACCAGATCAGCCAGTACGAGACGCCGGTGGTGCAGGGCGGCGCGGTCGAGTTCTATGTCGGCGACGCGCTGCACAAGGTCAACCTGACGCGCGCCCACCTCGAGGAGGACGCCGGCAAGTCGCTGCACGAGGACTATGCCGGCCAGACCGGCATCGACCTCAATCGCGCCGGCACGCCGCTGCTCGAGATCGTCACCGAGCCCGACATGCGATCGAGCGCCGAGGCGGTCGCCTACGCGCGCGCGCTGCACGCCCTCGTCGTCTGGCTCGACATCTGCGACGGCAACATGCAGGAGGGGTCGTTTCGCTGCGACGCCAACGTCTCGGTGCGCAAGCCCGGCGCGCCGTTCGGCACCCGGCGCGAGGTGAAGAACCTCAACAGCTTCAAGTTCCTGCAGCAGGCGATCGACTTCGAGGTGCAGTGGCAGATCGCGCTGATCGAGGACGGCCGCAGCGTGAAGCAGGCGACGGTGCTGTTCGACCCAGCAATCGGCGAGACGCGCACGATGCGCACCAAGGAAGACGCGCACGACTACCGCTATTTCCCCGACCCCGACCTGCCGCCGCTCGTCATCGCGCCGCAATGGATCGAGGCGGTGCGCGCCGCGATGCCCGAGCTGCCGCGGGCGATGGCCGAGCGCTTCGTCGCGAGCTACGGCCTGCCGGCGTACGACGCGTCGCTGATGACGCAGAGCAAGGTGCTCGCCGCCTACTTCGAGGCCGTCGCCGCGGCGTGCGGCGAACCCAAGCTCGCGGCGAACTGGCTGATGGGCGAAGTCTCGCGCCGCCTCAACCTCGAGGCGCGCACGATCGAAGCCTGCCCGGTCGCCGCATCCACGCTCGGCGCGATGATCAAGCGCATCGCCGACGGCACGATCTCGAATGCCGGTGCGCGCCAGGTATTCGATGCGCTGTGGGGCGGCGCGGCCGACGTCGATGCCGTGATCGAGTCGGCCGGTCTGAAGCAGATGTCCGACGCCGGCGCGCTCGAGGCGATCATCGATGCGGTGATCGCGGCCAACCCGAAGTCGGTCGCCGAATACCGCGCCGGCAAGGACAAGGCCTTCAACGCGCTCGTCGGCCAGGTCATGAAGGCGAGCAAGGGCAAGGCCAATCCGGCGCAGGCGAGCGCGCTGCTGAAGGCGCGCCTGGACTGATCTCCCGGCGCGCGGGCTTGCAGCCCGCATCCTCACGCCGGCTTCATGCAAGCGCCGGCCACCGGTGCCAGAATCTTCCCCTCGCGTTCCAACGCCCTGGCGGCGGCACTGACATGAGAATCCCGACCACCTCTTTGTGCGCCCTGCTGATCGGCGCCTGCATGCAATCGCTGCCGGGGCTTGTCGCAGCCCAGGCGCCGGCCCCGGCGGCCAAGGCAGCGCCGCTGCCCGCCGACCCCTGGCCGCGCCAGGTGAACCTGAGCAATGCGACGGCGCTGATGTACCAGCCGCAGGTGAGCAGCTGGGTCGGCAACCGCATCGAGTTCCGCTCCGCGCTCGCGATCCACCCGAAGGGGGCGAAGGAGGAGAGCTTCGGCGTGATGTTCGCCACCGCGACCACGCTGGTCGACAAGGTCGCGCGCAGCGTCGTCTTCGAGGATATGCAGATCACGAAGAGCGACTTCCCGACCCTGCCCGACCGCGGCGCGGCCTACAGCGCGACGCTGCAGGAGGCGGTCGCGCGCGACGCGCGGACGATTTCGCTCGACCGGCTTACCGCTTCGCTCGACCTCGACGGCATCAAGCCGCCGACGGTGCAGGTTCAGAATGCGCCGCCCAAGGTCATCGTCAGCGAAGCGCCCGCGATCCTGGTGCCGATCGACGGCACGCCGGTGCTGAAGGCGGTGCCGGGGCACAGCCGCTTCCAGCGCGTCATCAATACGCACGCGCTGATCCTGCAGGGCGGACTGGGCGACAACTACTACATCCACGTCTACGACGGCTGGCTTTCGTCGAGCGGCATCGCCGGCCCGTGGACGAAAGCCGGCGCGCTGCCGGTCGGCATGGCCGATGCCGCGCAGGCGGTCGCCAAGACCGGCGTCGTCGACATGCTCGCCGGTCCACCGAAGGCCAACCCGACGCCGTCGCTCGCGAACGGCGTGCCGACGATCGTGACGAGCCAGGTGCCGGCCGAGCTGGTCGTCTTTCGCGGCCAGCCCGATTTCGTGCCGATCAACGGCACGCAACTGCTGTGGGCATCGAATACGACGAGCGACGTCTTCGTCGATACCACGAGCAGCCAGTATTTCATCCTGCTTTCCGGCCGCTGGTTTACCGGGCCGGGGATGAACGGGCCGTGGACCTTCGTCGCCAACAACGCGCTGCCGGCCGATTTCGCGCGCATCCCGACCGGATCGCTCGCCTCGGCGGTGCTGCCGACGGTGGCCGGCACGCCGCAGGCGAAGGCGGCGGCGATCGCAAATTCGATTCCGCAGACGGCGACCGTCAAGCGCGTCAACGGCCCGAAGTTCACGCCGAGCTTCGACGGCGCGCCGCAGTATTCGCAGGTCGAGGGCACGCCGCTCGCGTATGTCGTGAATGCGAACGCGCCGATCATCCAGGTCACCGGCACCTCGTACTACGCGGTGCAATCGGGCATCTGGTTCACCGCGTCCAGCCTGACCGGGCCGTGGACGGTCGCGACCTCGGTGCCGGACGTGATCTATACGATCCCGCCGTCGTCGCCGATCTTCTACGTCACCTACGTCCACGTCTACAAGGCGACGCCGGAACTCGTCTACGTCGGCTATACGCCGGGCTATCTCGGCACCGTCGTCAACCCGTATGGCACCGTCGTCTACGGCACCGGCTATGCCTACGCGCCATGGGTCGGCAGCGTCTGGTATCCGCCGCCCTATACCTACGGCTACGCCGCGGCGCCGATCTACAACCCGTACGTCGGCTATACCTTCGGCTTCGCGGTCGGCCTCGCGACGGCGGCCTGGATGACGCCGTACTACTGGGGCGGCGCCTACTACCACCCGGGCTACTGGGGCGGCTATGGCTGCTGCGCGACGGCGAGCGCGAATGTCTACGGCCACTGGGGGGCGACGGCCTACTCGGGCACGCGGTCGTGGTATGCGGGCGGCGGCGTCGCCGGCACGCGCGCGAGCGGCACCTACACCAACGCGCGCACCGGCACCAGCGGCAGCTATGCGGCCGGACGCCAGTACAACGCCTGGACCGGCAACGCCTCGCGCGGCTACGACCGCACGGTCAACGGTCCGGACGGCGGTTCGGGCAATGTCGCGCGCGGCGCCAACTACAACACCTATACCGGCCAGCGCAGCGCGGGGTCGAGCGGCTCGTATACCGGCGCCGGCGGCAGCTCGGTCGACCACAGCGGGGCGACGACCGCCGGCCCGCAAGGCTACGGCCACACCGGATCGACGACCACCTACAACGCCAAGACCGGTCAGACCCATACCTGGAACAACGGCCAGCCGGTAAACAACGACCACTTCGCCGACAGCAACGGCAACGTGTTGCGCAGCGACGGCAACGGCGGCTGGCAGCAGCACTCCGCAGGCGGCTGGGGCGCGGCGTCGGGCGATACCTCGTGGGCGGATCGCGATGCGCAGGGGCGCGCCGCCGGCGAGCAGCGCTTCGGCAGCTTCGGCGGCGGCGGGGATCGATTCGGCGGCGGCGGCCGTTTCGGTGGCGGCGGGTTCCGCGGCGGCTTCGGCGGCCGGCGCTGAGCGCGGGCGCCGGGCGCGTCGGCGGCGGTACGGTGCCGCCTATTGCGGCGAAGCGCTGCGCGGTGACGCCGATGCGCGGCCGCTAGGAGCCGACGCGCTGCGCGCCGGCGGCACGGCCGGCAGCGACCCCATCGAGCCCGGCTGCGCGCCCGCCCACAGGCGCTTCAGGCGTTCGAGCTCGACGTCGTAGAGCTTGTTGATGCGCACCATCTCGGCGTCCTGGTTCGCGATCAGCGTGCGCTGCGCTTCGGCCGCCGCATCGTTGGCGTCGAACGCCTGGCGCAGCTTGGCCGGCAGCTCGCGGCCGACGTAGAACTCCGCTTCGTCCTGCAGCGGCTTGCGCTCGGCGGCAAGCGACTTGAGCCGCCCCTCGTAATTGCGCAGCGCCTTGCGCACGTCGTCGAGCGCCGATTGGCGCGCGCGCTGGTGCGTCGCCTCGTCCGGGAAACGGGTCAGCAGGTTGCGGTCGCGGCGCACGGCGTCGCGCTGCGCGGCGCGTTCGATCGCGGCGCGGCGGTCGGCGGCCTCCTGCTCGGCACTTTCGTCGGCGGTCGGCGTCGGCGGCACGACGTGGCGCACCGAGCCGTCGGCATTGAGCACCTTCTGGTCGCGATCGGCGCAGGCCGGGATCGGCCGGTCCGACGTGAGCTTGTTGCCCTTGGCGTCGACGCACGAATAGATCTGTCCGGGCGCGGCTTGTGCGGCGTGGCCGGCGGCGGCGCCGAGGCAAAGCACGATCTCTGCGGCGAGCAAGCGCGTGCGCATTCAGACTCCGTAGCGTTGACGATATCCAGCCACGCGCGTGTGATGCTCCGCGAGCGCCGGGTCGAGGTTGGACTGTAGGTAGCGCAGCAGATCGGCGAGGGTCGCAATTGCGGCGACTTTCAGTCCCAGTTCGTCCTGCACGAACTGCACCGCTGACCACGGCGCATCGCGCCCCGCTTCGTCGGTCGCGCGCTCCTGGCGGTCGAGCGCGATGGCGACGGCGTACGGCGCGCCGCCGGCGGCGCGGATCAGCGCGATCGATTCGCGCACCGAGGTGCCGGCCGAGATCACATCGTCGACGATCAGCACCCGCCCGGCGATCGGCGCACCGACCAGCGTGCCGCCCTCGCCGTGGTCCTTCGCCTCCTTGCGGTTGTAGGCAAACGGCACGTTGCGGCCGAGCCGCGCGAGTTCGATCGCCACCGCCGCGGCGAGCGTGATGCCCTTGTAGGCCGGGCCGAAGATCATGTCGAACGCGAGGTCCGAGGCGATCAGGCGGCGTGCATAGAATTGCGCCAGCCTCGAGAGCTTGGCGCCGTCGTCGAACAGCCCGGCGTTGAAGAAATACGGCGACAGGCGACCCGCCTTCGTCTTGAACTCGCCGAAGCGCAGCACGCCGGCATCGAGCGCGAATCTCACGAAGTCGAGTGCCAGTGCATCGTCGCCGGCGGGCTCGGTCGGGGCAGCGTTCATCGAGGAAATATTCGTGTTGCGACTCGTCACCCTGAACCTGAACGGCATCCGCTCCGCGGCCAGCAAGGGCTGGCTGCCCTGGGTCGAGTCGATCGGCGCAAATTGTATGGGCGTGCAGGAGGTCAAGGCGCAGGCCGAAGACGTAAGCAATCGCTTCGACGTGATCGACGGCATGAAAGGGCACTTTCATTTTGCCGCCAAGAAGGGCTACTCGGGCGTCGGCGTCTATTCGCGCAAGAAGCCGTCGGCCGTCGTGACCGGCATCGGCGACCCCGAATTCGACGCCGAAGGGCGCTGGGTCGAGGCGCGCTTCGATACCGCGCGGCGCAAGCTTTCCATCATCAGCTGCTACTTCCCGAGCGGATCGAGCGGCCCCGAGCGGCAGGAGGCGAAGTTCCGCTTCCTCTCGCTGATGGCGCCGCACCTGCTGCACCTGAAGGCCGAGCGCGAGTTCATCCTCGTCGGCGACGTCAATATCGCGCACAAGGAGATCGACCTGCGCAACTGGCGCAGCAACCAGAAGAACTCCGGCTTCCTGCCCGAGGAGCGCGCCTGGATGACGCACGCGCTCGACGAGATCGGCCTCGTCGACGTGTTTCGCAAACTCAACCCGCATCCCGACCAGTACACCTGGTGGAGCAACCGCGGCCAGGCGTGGGCGAACAATGTCGGCTGGCGGCTCGACTACCACCTTGCGACGCCTGGCGTGGCGAAGAAGGCGCGGCGCGAGCAAATCTATCTCGACCAGCGCTTCAGCGACCACGCGCCGCTCGTCATCGACTACGACGTCAGCCTTTGAGCCCAAGTCGGGTTCGGAAATCCGGGTTCAACGCCGATCGGCTGAATGCGAAAAGCCGCGCTGTCCGGCGTTCTGCGCGTCGCGCCAGACGGCACCCGGCGCGGGCTCATGCTGCGGCGGTCGCTGCTGCGCAGCGACTGCGCTGCGGTACTCGCCTCGGGGTCGTGCCGCAGAACTCGCTGCGCGCCCTGGCGGGCGCTGCGCTCGAACAGCTGCGGCAAGTCAGACAACGCAAGCGCGCTGGCGCGCGCCGACACCGAGGCTGCGTTCCTCGCCGCCGCAGAAATCGCGCCCGCCGGGTGCCACCTGGCGCGAGAGCGGCGCGGAGCGTTCTTATCGAACATCACGAGCGTTCCCGCAAAGCCGGGCCCGGGCAGGGCGCGGCGCGCCTCTGAGGCGCCGAGGAGCACAGGGCACAGGGCACAGGGCCCGCGCGCCGCAGGCGCGCCACGTGATCTGACTTGGCGCATCTGTCTGAACGCAGCGCCCGTCAGGGCGCGAAGTGAGTCATGCGCCCGGGCCATGGGCGCGAGCACCGCAGGACAGTCGGCGCAGCCGACCGCATCAGCGAATCGTCGCGGCCTGTCCGGGGCCGGCTTTGCTCGCGCCGGACGTGCCATTGGAGCGGGCTTGTTCGGGCCCGAGATACGCCCGAAGCGATCGATCGTTGCCGTGCGAGCGAGCGCAGCTTCGTGGAAGCCGTTCGGCGGCTCCTGCTACCGGGCGCGACCGAGCGCGATCCGCGTAACAGGCGGTTGCCCTTTCTGACCGCTGGTAGGCATTGATTCCGCCAAGGCGGCACAACATCACATCGTGATGAGAACCCATGTGCTACGCCGGCGCCCGGGCGCGCGGCGGTTGTCGTGTGCCGCGCTGCTCCTGCTGCTGTGTCTGGCGCCTGCGGCGCGCGCCTTCGGGCTCGACGACGTGGCGAGCTGGGCGCAGGCACTCGCGCGCGCCGACTATCAGCCCCCGCCGCCGCCCGATCCGGTGCTGGCGGCGCTCAGCTACGACGACTATCGGCGCATCCGCTTCAAGCCCGAACGCGCGCTGTGGCATGGCAGCGGCACGCTCTTCGAGGTCCAGTTCTTCCCGCTCGGCCGCGGCTTCACGCGCCCGCTGCGGCTGTACGAAGTGGTCGGCGGGTCGGCCAGGCCGCTCGTGATCCCGGGCGCGGACTACACCGACGAAGGCGTGCTCCCGCCGGCGCGCGCGCATGCCGCCGATGCCGGCGCCGCGGGCTGGCGGCTCAAATTTCCGCTCAACGATCCGAAGGTCTTCGACGAGGTCGTCGTCTTTCTCGGCGCGAGCTACTTTCGCGCGATCGGCGCCGGCCAGCACTACGGGCTGTCGGCACGCGCACTGGCGGTCGATACCGCCGGCGGCCGGGGCGAGGAGTTTCCGGCCTTCACCACCTTCTGGCTGCAACGCCCCGCGCCCGGCGAGCGCAGCTTCACCTTCTACGCCCTGCTCGACGGGCCGAGCGCGAGCGGCGCCTACCGCTTCGTGCTGCATCCGGGCAGAAGCACGACGCTCGACGTGAGCGCGCGCATCTTCCCGCGCAGGGCGGTCGCCACCCTCGGTCTCGCGCCGCTGACGAGCATGTTCCTGATGGGCGAGAACCAGACCGTCAGCGACGACTACCGGCCCGAGGTGCACGATTCCGACGGCCTGCTGGTGCAGACCGGCGATGGCGAGCGCATCTGGCGCCCGCTGATCAATCCCGCGCGGCCCTTCGTCACCTCGTTCGCGATGCGCCGGCTCGGCGGCTTCGGGCTGATGCAGCGCGATCGCTCGTTCAGGAGCTACGAGGACCTCGAGGCGCACTACCAGTCGCGCCCCGGCGCCTGGGTCGAGCCGCGCGGCGACTGGGGCGCCGGGCGGGTCGAACTGCTGCAGTTCCACACCCCCGACGAGACGAATGACAACGTCGTCGCCTACTGGGTGCCGAAGCAGGCGCCGGCGCCTGGCACACCGCTTGCGTTCGACTACCGCGTGCACTGGGCGCTCGAAGGCGT
>CALMIL010000092.1 GCA_937864005.1 uncultured Burkholderiales bacterium | reverse complement strand
AATCCGCACTCGGTGGCCCAGGTGCGCAGTTGCGCGAGCAGTTCTTCACCACCCCCGTTTTGCCGAGCATCAACGACCATCCGCCGATTCTAGAAACCCGCCGCGTCACCTGGAAGGACGAGGCCGCGTGCGCCGCGACGGCGCGAGAACTGGCCGGGCACGATGCGCTGCGTGATGCGATCGTCGAGCTGCGCGGCCCGCTCGGCGCGGGCAAGACGACCTTCGTTCGCCACCTGCTGCATGCGCTCGGCGTCGCCGGCCGCGTCAAGAGCCCGACCTACACCGTGCTCGAACCGTACGAGCTTCCCGCCGGCTCGGTCTGGCACTTCGACTTCTACCGCTTCGACGACCCGCAGGAGTGGGAGGACGCCGGCTTTCGCGACATCTACGCCGCGGCGGGCCTGAAGATCGCCGAGTGGCCCGAGAAGGCGCAAGAGCTGCTGCCGGCGCCCGATCTGCGCATCGAGATCACCTTCGGCCGCGACGACGCGGGCGCCAGCCGCGAAGCCACCTTCACCGCGCACAGCGCGCGCGGGCGGGAGTTGCTCGCATGACGCGCGCGCGGCACGCGATGCCGACGCGGCGCCGCTTCCTCGAGCGCGGCGGCGCGTTCGTGCTGCTGCTCGGCGCGGGCGAACTGGCGCATGGCGCGAGCATCGTCGCGGTGCGCGTCTGGCCGGCCGACGAGTACACCCGCGTCACGATCGAATCCGACGCCCAGCTTTCGGTGCAGCACTTCGTCGCCGAAAGCCCGTCGCGCCTGGTCGTCGATATCGACGGCCTCGAGCTCAGCCCGGCGCTGCGCGAACTCGTCGCCAAGGTCGGCAACGACGACCCCTTCATCACGCGCGTGCGCGTCGGTCAGAACCAGCCGCGCGTGGTGCGCCTCGTCTTCGATCTGAAGCAGCACACCGCGCCGCAGGTCTTCTCGCTCGCGCCGGTCGCGGCCTACCAGTACCGGCTCGTCTTCGATCTCTATCCGACGACACCGCCCGATCCGCTGCTCGCGCTGGTGCACGAGAAGGAAGAGGCCGAGCGCCAGGCCGCGGCAGCAGTGAAGGACGCGCTCGGCGAATTGATCGGCAAGCTCGACAAGCCGGCCCCGCTGCCGCCGCGCGGTCTGCCGCCGGTCGCCGCGGCACCGTCCCCGCCGTCGCCGCCGCAACAGACGCCGGCCCCGATCGCGCCACCGCCGCCGATGTCGCAGGACCGCATCGATCGCCTCGTGATCGTCGCCATCGACCCCGGCCACGGCGGCGAGGACCCGGGCGCGATCGGCCCGAGCGGCCTGCGCGAGAAGGACGTCGTGCTCGCCATCGCACTGCAGCTGCGCGATAGGCTCAATGCGGTGCCGGGCATGCGGGCGATGATGACGCGCGACGCCGATTTTTTCGTCCCGCTCGGCCAGCGGGTCGCGAAGGCGCGGCGCGTGCAGGCCGATCTGTTCGTCTCGATCCACGCCGACGCCTTCTTCACGCCGCAGGCGCGCGGCGCGTCGGTCTTCGCGCTGTCCGAAACGGGCGCGAGCAGCAGCGCCGCGCGCTGGATGGCGCAGCGCGAGAATGCGGCCGACCTCGTCGGCGGCGTCAACGCCAAGGCCGCCGATGCGACCGTGATGCGCACCCTGCTCGACATGAGCACGACGGCGCAGATCAAGGACAGCATGAAGCTCGGCGGCGAGGTGCTGACCCACATCGGCAGGGTCGGCAAGCTGCACAAGGGCAAGGTCGAGCAGGCCGGCTTTGCGGTGCTGAAGGCACCCGACATTCCGTCCATCCTGGTCGAGACCGCCTTCATCTCGAATCCCGAGGAGGAGGCGCGGCTGAACGATCCCGCCTATCAGGCCGAACTCGCGGCCGCGCTCGCCAAGGGAATCGAGCGCTACTTCGCGCGCAATCCGCCGCTCGCACGCAACCGCACGCTGTAGCGCGCTGCGCGCAGCGCGCGGGCGCTCGGTCGCGCGTGCGCTCGAGGCTCCTTGCCGGCCATGCCGATATCGCGGCCCGGATCGAAATTCGGATCGTCGGTCAGCACGTAGCTGCCGTCGCGCAATTGCCAGGCGTGCTGGCAGTACTGGGGCAACTCGACGACGCCGCCGCCGCGTGGATCGCGCCAGCCCTGCACCTCGCGGTTCGTGCGCACGTTGGCCTTGTGCATGCGATCCTGCCTCGCCCGCCCGTAGCGCCATGTTTCGTCGCGCATCCCCGCGATGTCCGGCATCGTCTCGTTGCAAGTCTCGCCGCGGCGGCGGATCTGCTCGATCGTCTGGCCCGAGGTCTCGGCCCGGACCTGCAAAATCTTCGCCTGGTGCGGCGCAGACGAGGCCGCTTCGCTTTGCCTACTGCCGGCGCCTCAGGCGCCTCGCATTGGCCACCGCACGTCCATGCACCGGCGCGAGCCCGGCGACCAGCACGCGGCCAGCGGCATCGGGCAGCCGGCCGAATCCGGCCGCGCCGCTCCAGAGCCGCCACGACTGCTGCCAGGCGATCATGCCCATCGCAAACCACGACTGCCAGAAGGCGGCGACCTTTTCGGTACCCATGCGCGCGAACTCGCGCCGGTCGGCGGCGGACGGCGCGGCGCCGGCGCGCGCCATGCGCGCGACCCGCTGTGTCACCACCTGCGGCGCGGCAAGCGAAAGTTCCACGGCCTGCGCGGCCAGACGTTGCGATGGGGTGCGGCGACGGATTTTCATGCCGCCATTATCGAGTCGGGCGCGCCGGCCGCGGTGTCGGCCGCAGTGTCGGCTGCAGTGCCGGCCGCGCTTCGCCGGCCTGGATTTACCCGTATGCTCGGCTCGATCCGCACCTACCGAAGGAAGACCCGATGCTGCATCCCCAGGCCCGCGCCCTGCTCGATCTGATGGCCGAGCGCGGCGTACCGCCGACGCATACGCTGACGCCGGCCGGGGCGCGGCGCATGTACCTCGAGCGGCGCAGGTTCACGCAGCCCGATGCGCCGGCCGTCGGCGACGTCCGCGCATTCACCGCGGACGGCCCGCACGGCGGCATCGCGCTGCGCGCCTACCGGCCCCTTCACGCCACGCCCGGCGCGCCGCTGCCGGGACTCGTCTATTTCCATGGCGGCGGCTGGACGATCGGCGACCTCGAAACGCACGACGTGCTGTGCCGCGAACTCGCCAACGGCGCCGGCTGCGCGGTGATCGCGGTCGACTATCGGCTCGCGCCGGAGCACCGCTTCCCGTGCGCGGTCGACGACTGTTTCGCCGCCACCGCCTGGATCGCCCGCAACGCCGCGTCGCTCGGCATCGACCCGGCGCTTCTGGCCGTCGGCGGCGATAGCGCGGGCGGCAATCTCGCGGCCGTCGTCTCGCAGCTCGCGCGCGACGCGGGCGGCCCGTCGATCGCCTACCAGTTGCTGATCTACCCGGCGACCGACCAGCGCCTCGGCCAGACCTCGCACCAGACGAACGGCGAAGGCTATCTGCTGACGCGCGACTCGATCGCCTACTACATGGGCCACTACATCGCCAACGCCGCCGATCGGCTCGACCCGCGCGCCTCGCCGCTGCTGCACGAGAACCTGAGCGGCCTGCCGCCCGCCCTCGTGCTGACCGCCGGCTACGACCCGCTGCGCGACGAAGGGCTGGACTATGCGAACGCGCTGAGCAGCGCCGGCAACCGCTGCACCTACGTCTGCTTCGAGCGCCAGATCCACGGCTTCATGCCGATGGGCCGGGTGCTCGACGAGGCGAATTCCGCCGTTGCGCTGTGCGCGGCGGAACTGCGGCGCGCATTCAGCCGCTGACGCTCAGGCCGGCGGAATGCGCAGCATCTGCCCGGGATAGATCTTGTCCGGGTGCGTCAGCATCGGCTTGTTGGCCTCGAAGATCAGCGGGTACTTGTTGGCGTCGCCGTAGAACTTCTTCGCGATCTTGGACAGGTTGTCGCCCGAGACCACGGTGTGCCACTGCGCCTCGGGCGCGGCCTGCTTCACCGTCAGGCTGTCGTTGACCGCCGAGACGCCGTGCACGTTGCCGCAGCACAGCAGCACCTTCTCTTTGGTCGCCTGGTCGGGCACCGTGCCGGAGACGGTGGCCGTCGTCGTCGCGCCGTCGAATTTCACGACGAGACCCTCGACCTGCAGCGACTGCGCGGCCACGTAGTCGGCGATCGCCTTGCCGGCCGCTGCGTTCAACGCCTCGACATTGGCAGGCGACGGCGCCTTGGCCGCTGCCTCCTGCGCCGCCTTCGCATCGCCCTTTCCGAACAGCTTCTCGCCCGCTTCCTTGAAGAAACTCATCAAACTCATCCTGAAAACTCCTTTGCTGACGGTTGATCCTGCACTTGCAGGGGGTGGCAGCGGCGCCGCACGGCGCGGCATCGCCCGATCCCGCGATCAGGGACTGGCGCCGATCATAGGTTGAATCGCGCCGCGCCCTCGCCGTGCCCGGCAACGGCCCGGGCTGTGCCATCGAAGCTGGCGCCGGGCGCATGCGTGGAACGACAATCGGACCCCGACTCGCGAAAGCCTCGTGCATGAATCCTCGCCCCGCGCTGGATGCGCCGGCCGCGCCACACGGTCTCCTGCGCTGCCCCAAATGCGGGCACCATCCGCTGCCGGCCGATCCGTCGCCGATCGCCGCCTGCCCGGCGTGCGGCGTGATTCTCGCGAAGGCGGTGCAGGCGCAGCGCCTGGGCTCGCGCGCGACGCTCGCGGCGCGGCGCGTCACAAGGCGCGATGGCACGCAGGAGGCGTCGCCGGGCGGCCTCGCCGATCTGCTCTGGCACATTCCCGAGCGCGTCGATACGACGCAATGGTGGCTGCGCGCCGCGCTGCTCGCGGCATTCGCGATCTGGGGCCTGCGCCTCGTCGCGCTCGACCACCGCGACGGCGAGATGGCGGCGTCGTTCCTGCACGGCGTGCTCGTCGTCTTTCACGAGGCGGGGCACGTCGTCTTCGGCATCTTCGGCGAATGGATCGGCGTGCTCGGCGGCACGCTCGGGCAGTTGCTGATGCCCGCGCTTCTCGGCGCGGCGCTGCTCGTTCGCAACCGCGATCCGTTCGGCGCTGCGATCGGCCTGTGGTTCGTCGGCGTCTCGCTGCTCGACGTGGCGCCCTACATGTATGACGCGCGCGATCCACAACTGATGCTGCTGACCGGCACGACCGGCGAGAACGGCCCGCACGACTGGATCTACCTCTTCTCGTCGCTCGGCTGGCTGTCGAAGGCACAGGCGATCGGCACCGCGACGCACCGGCTCGGCGCCGTTGTCGTCCTGCTCGCGATGGCCTGGGCGGCAAGCGTGCTGTGGCTGCAATGGCGCGCCGCCGGCGATGCGACGAGGCGAGCCAGCGATGCGTGATCGCGCGAGCGGCGGGCTCGTCTACTCGACCGAAGGCGGCCGCATGTGCCCGGCGTGCCGCCGGCCGATCGCCGCCTGCGCCTGCGCCGCGCAGCGCATGCCGGCGCGCAGCGGCGACGGCATCGTGCGCGTGAGCCGCGAGACGAAGGGGCGCGGCGGCAAGACGGTGACGCTGGTACGCGGTGCGAATCTGGACGCCGGCGCGCTCGCCGCGCTCGGCAAGCGCCTGCGCGCGGCCTGCGCTGCGGGCGGCACGGTGCAGGGCGGCGTGCTCGAAATCCAGGGCGATCACTGCGAGCGCGTCGTCGCGCTGCTCGCGGCCGAAGGTTTCAGCGTGAAGCGTGCGGGGGGATGACGGCGCCGCCCGAGCGCGCGCGCAACTGGCCGCAGCCGGCGTCCACATCCTGTCCCGCCGAACGCCGCAATCGCGTCAGCACGCCGCGCCGGTTCAGCGCGCGCGCGATGGCCGCCGCGCGATCCGCCGGCGGCCGGCGCAGCGCGAGGCCGTCGACCGCGTTGTACGGGATCAGGTTCATCATCGCGTGCCTGCCGGCGAGCAGCGCGGCGATGGCGTCGACCTCGTCATCGCCGTCGTTCACGCCGTCGATCAGCGTCCACTGGTACTGGATCGGGTGGCCCGCGGCGCGCGCATAGCGTTCGCCTGATTCGACGAGCTCGGCCGGCGCGATTTGCTGCGCGCGCGGCAGCAGTTCGGCACGCTTCGCGGCCTGCGTCGAATGCAGCGAGATCGCGAGCGCCGGCCGCACGTCGCCGGCGCGCAGCGCCAGCAGGCGATCGAAGAGGCGCGCGTCGCCGACGGTCGAGACGACGAGCGATTTGTGGCCGATGCCGCCCGCCGTGCCGAGCAGCTCGACCGCCTCGAGCACCGCGTCGAGGTTGTGCGCCGGCTCGCCCATGCCCATGAAGACGACCCGGCGCACCGGCCGCAGGCTGCGCGCGAGGGCGAGCTGGGCGGTGATCTCGGCGCTGCCGAGCTGGCGCGACAGGCCGCCGCGGCCCGTCATGCAGAAGATGCAGCCGACCGCGCAGCCGACCTGGGTCGAGATGCACAGCCCGCCTGCGGGCAGCAGCACGCTCTCGATCGTGCGGCCGTCGCCGAGTGCGACGAGCAGCCGCTCCGAGCCGTCCTGTGCCGGATGGCGCGACGCGATCCGCGCGAGGCCCGCGAGTGCCGCGCTCGATGCGGGAAGCGCTTCGCGCAGCGTGCGCGGCAGAAAGTCCTCGATCCGGCGCCGGCCGGCGTCCTGCGCCATCGCGTGCAGCCACAGGCGCAGCACGCGGTCCTGATGCGCGCGCGTCGCGCCGAGGCGGCGCAGCTGCTCGCGAATCGCCGCGATCTCGCGCCAGGCCTCGAGCATCGATCAGGCCGCGAGCGGCTCCACTCGCGGTGGCTGCGCAGCGGCGTCTTCACCGCCGAGCGCATCGATCAATGCCGGAACAAGGCGCGCGAGTTCGCCGGTCGCGAGCGCGATATCGGCGTCGAACCCCTTGTCCTGCGCGTCGCCCGCATCGAGCACGACGTCCAGCAGCCGGATGCGCTTGATCGCAAGCGCCTCGGTCAGCACGAACGAGACCCGGTTGTCGAATGTCATCGCAAGCTGGGTCGGCAGCTTGCCGGCGGCAATGTGAGCCGCGATCTCGTCGATATCGAGCGTGTGGCGCGCATAGCGCACGCTCGCCTTGTCGCGGTCGGCCTGCTTCAGCTCGCAGTCGCGGTCGATGCTGAAGCCGCTCGGCGCCTCGCGCTCGCGCAGCCACAGCGCCATCGCGGTCGCCGGCGCAAGCGCGGTCTGCAGCGGCGCGAGCCGCAAGCCGCCGCCGAGCACCTGCCCAAGCCGGGTCAGGACCGCATCGGCCTGCTTCGCGCTCGTGCCATCGATCACGACCCAGCCGGCGCCGGGATCGACCCAGACGAGTGTCGCGCGGCGCTTGGCAAACGCACGCGGCAGCAGGTCGTGGACGATCTCGTCTTTCAGCTCGCGCGCGCGCCGGCCCTTCGGGCGGCGGCCGCCCTGCTGCTCGATCGCATCGAGCCGCTCTTCGAGCAGGTTTCTGACGACACTTGCCGGCACCGCCTTCGTCTCGCGGCACAGCTTGAGGATCAGGCGCCCGGAGAATGCCTCGGCGAGCGCGGCGTGGCGTTCGCCGCGCGGTTCGATCCAGCCCGCCGATTCGGTCTGCGTCGCGCCGCATTCGACGAAGCGATCGGCTTCCAGCCGCGCGCCGAGTTCGGCCAGGCTGGGCGGTTCCCAATGGGCAATGCGATAGACGAGCGCGTTCCTGAACATGCGTGACTTGCGGCCAAAGGCGCGCATTGTAGGTGTCGCGGGCGTAGCGACGGCCGGCGCCCGGCCGTGCCGAGCAGGCATGATGTGGGCCATGCGAATCGCCGACGAAATGCTTGCCCTGCTGGAAACCGCCCTGCGCGGCGCACCGGTGCCGAAGATCCGCGCCCTGCACCTGCCGCCCGCGCCGTGGAGCGGCAAGCGCGAGGGCGAATTCGGCGCGATCGAGCTCGACGACGGCTCGCTCGGCCTGAGCTACGTGCTGCTCGACGGCCTGCTCGACGATCTGGCGCCCGACGGCGACGCGGGCGCGGGGCTGATCGGCAGCGACGCGCTCGCCATCGCCCGCCACTGGGCCGGCCACGACGCCGCGCTGCGCACGATCGGCTTCGCCGCGGTGAATGCGCTGACGCGCCATCTGTACGATCGCGCCGGCTTCACCCCGCCTGTGGCGACCGATTCGATCGGCGGCCTCGCGCCGCGCGCAGGCGAGCATATCGGCATGATCGGCTACTTCCCGCCGCTCGTGCACCGGGTCACGGCCAGCGGTGCGCGGCTCACCGTGCTCGAGTTGCGCGAAGACCTGGCCGGCACGCGCGACGGCTTTCACATCACGCTCGATGCACGCGAACTGCACGCCTGCGACAAGGTGCTGTCGACGAGCACCGTGCTCCTCAACGATACGCTCGACGCCGTGCTCGCGCATTGCGCGAATGCGAAGGCCTTCGCGATGATCGGCCCCGGCGCGAGCTGCCTGCCCGATGCGCTCTTCGCGCGCGGCGTGACGCTGACGGGCGGCACCTGGATCGAGGATTCCGAGGGGTTCAAGCAGGCGCTCACCGACGGCACGGCGTGGGGGCCGCACGCCCGCAAGTTCGCGCTCGCGCGCGCCGACTATCCGGGCATCGCCGCGCTGCTCGCCGCGGCGCACGGGTGAAGGCGGTGGCGGCCGGTGCGCTGCTGCTGGCCGTCGCCGCGCTCGCCATCGTCGGGCCGATGGTCGCCTGGCAGGAGCGCATGATCTATTTCCCGCAGCAGACGAGCCGCGCCGCCTGGACGCCGGGCGGCCTCGCTGCCTGGCCTTCGGCCGACGATCCGCGCGGACTCGTCGCCTCGCCCGACGGCCCGGTGCACGCGACGGCGGTCGTCTTCCACGGCAATGCCGGCCACGCCGGCCAGCGCGCGATGTATGCCGAGCGGCTCAGCCGCGTCGGGCTGCGAACCATCCTCGCCGAGTATCCGGGCTACGGGGCGCGCGAAGGATCGCCCGGCGAAGCGGCGATCGTCGCCGACGCGGTACGCACGCTCGAGCTTGCGGCGCACGAAGCGGGCGCGCCGCTGGTCGTGATCGGCGAATCGCTGGGCTCGGGCGTCGCCGCGGCCGCGGCCGCGCAGGTGCCCGACCGCGTCGCCGGGCTGATCCTCTTCACCCCCTGGGACCGGCTCGAGCATGTCGCCGCATACCACTATCCCTGGCTGCCGGTGCGCTGGCTGCTGCGCGAGCACTACGACAGCGTTGCCCACCTGGCCGGTCTCGGCAAACCGGTCTGGGTCGCCGTCGCCGAACGCGACGAGGTGGTTCCTGCCGAACTCGGCGTCGCGCTGCACGCCGGGCTGCGCGAGCCGCGCCGCCTGCTCGTGATGCAGGGCGCGGGGCACAACGACTGGTGGTCGCAGATGGACGAGGCGCGCTGGCAGGACGCGCTCGACTTCGTGCTTGGCGCTGCGCAGTAAGTCGCGCTCGGCGCCGCAATCCCCCATCTGCAGAGTGCCGGACGCGGGCGCGTCGCGCTAGGATGGCCTCGACGGTGGCGCGGCGAGCACCCTGTTCCATCCGCGCCGATCAGATCGGCAATGCCTTCGTGCCGGCACCGTCACCACGCCAGCGCAGGCATCGCTGCGCTGTCGAGGCCGGCGGTCAGGCGCGCGCCGCGCGCAGCCGGCGCGAGAAATCCTGCAGGGCGACGATGCCGCTTTGCTCGGCTTTGTGGCACCAGGCCTGCAGATCGGCGACGAGTTGCTCGGCCGAGACGTTGGTTCGCGTCCACAGCGAGCGCAGTTCCTCGCGCATCGCGACGAGCTTGCCGAGTTCGGCATGATCTTCGGCCACCTGCGCGACCTGCGCCTTCACGTCGGCCGGGATCTTGTCGGCGTCGCGGTGCAGCCAGCGCCGCGCAAGGCGCATCTCGGCGAGCTTGGCGCCGTTCGCGGCACCGGCCGCCTTGAGCTTCTTGACCTCGCGGCCGCAGGCCGCCTTCAGCCCGGTGGCGTAGCGCGCCATCACCTCGTAGCGGTGCGCGATCAAGGCCTCCAGCGTCTGCGAATCGGCGACCGGCTGGACGGCGCCGAGCTTCATCTGCGGCGGCGTCTTGCGGACCTTGGCCAGACCGAGCATCTCGAGGGCGCGGATATAGACCCAGCCGATATCGAACTCGTAGGACTTCACCGACAGCTTGGCCGAGGTCGGATAGGTGTGGTGGTTGTTGTGCAGCTCCTCGCCGCCGATGATGATGCCCCACGGCGAGATGTTGGTCGACGCGTCGGCTGCCTCGAAATTGCGGTAGCCCCACCAGTGGCCAAGGCCGTTGATGATGCCCGCCGCGGTGACCGGAATCCACAGCATCTGCACCGCCCAGACGGTGACGCCGATGGCGCCGAAGAGCAGCACGTCGATGACGAGCATCAGCGAGACGCCGAGCACCGTATAGCGCGCATAGACGTTGCGCTCCAGCCAGTCGTCGGGCGTGCCCTGGCCGTACTTGGCGAGCGTCTCCAGGTTCTTCGATTCGGTGCGGTAGAGCTCGCTGCCGGTCAGCAGCACGGTCTTGATGCCGTGCGCGACCGGGCTGTGCGGGTCGTCAGCCGTCTCGCACTTGGCGTGGTGCTTGCGGTGGATCGCGACCCACTCCTTCGTCACCATGCCGGTCGTCAGCCACAGCCAGAAGCGGAAGAAGTGCGACGCAACGGCGTGCAGCTCGAGCGCGCGGTGCGCCTGCGCGCGGTGCAGGAAGATCGTCACCGACGCGATCGTGATGTGCGTGAGCAGCAGCGTCACGAGGACGATCTCCCACCAGGTAGTCTGCAGCCAGCCATTCGCCGCCCAGTCGAGCGCGGCGTTCCAAAGCGTATTCGATTCGTTCATTGAAGCCTTTGCGTCCGCGAGTTGCGGACAACTTCGCATTTTATTCGGTTCCGCTTACGCGGGCATGGCGCGGGGAATCGATCGCGGGGAATCGATCAGAGGCGTTCCCAGGCCGCGGCGAAAAACGCGTCGGTGCCATGCCGATGCGGCCACAGCCGCAGGTAGGGGCCGGCGACCAGCGTTTCCACCGCGCCGACCTGGGCGCGGCGCAGCGCTTCGGCGACCGGCAGCGGCCGGAACTGGCCCGCCTGCCCGGCGCTGAACGCCTCGGCGATCGCCTCGTTTTCCTCGCGCAGCAGGCTGCAGGTGGCGTAGACGAGCCGTCCGCCCGCCTTCACCAGCCGCGCCGCGCTGGCGAGGATCGCCGCCTGATCGACGCCGAACCGGGCGACCGTCTCGGGCGTCTGGCGCCATTTCAGGTCCGGACTGCGGCGCAGCGTCCCGAGGCCGGAGCACGGCGCGTCGACCAGCACGCGGTCGATCTTGCCGGCGAGGCGCTTGATCCGATCGTCCCGCTCGTGCGCGATCTGCACCGGATAGACATTGGACAAGCCGCTGCGCGCCAGCCGCGGCTTGAGCCCGGCGAGCCGGTGGCCCGAGACGTCGAACGCATACAGGCGCCCGGTATTGCGCATCGCCGCGCCGAGCGCGAGCGTCTTGCCGCCGCCGCCGGCGCAGAAGTCGGCAACCATCTCGCCGCGCCGGGCGCCGACGGCGAGCGCAATCAGCTGGCTGCCTTCGTCCTGCACCTCGACTTCGCCGCGCAGGAAGACGTCGACCTTGTGCAGCGCCGGCTTGCCCTGCACGCGCAGACCGATCGGCGAATGGCTCGTCACCTGCGCGGCGATGCCCTGCTGCGTCAGCGCGGCGAGCACCGACTCGCGCGAGGCCTTCGCGATATTGACGCGCAGGTCGAGCGGCGCGGGTTGCTCGAGCGTGGCGACGAGCGGCCAGAACGCGTCGCCGAGTTCATCCTGCAGCCGATCGGCGAGCCAGTCGGGCAGGTTGTGGCGCAGCCTTGGCGGCAGCGCTGCGTTGTCGACCCGCTCGACTTGCTCGAGCCACTGCACCTCCTGCGGCGAAAGCGCCGCGCGCAGGTAGGCCGCATTCCCCGGCCAGGCGAGCAAGGCAAGCCGGCGCTCGATCTCGCCCCGGCCCGACTGCGCCAGATGCTGCAGCAGCAGCCGCCGGCGCAGCACGGCATAGACGATCTCCGCCAGTGTATGCCGCTCGCGCGGGCCGAGCTGGCGCTGGCGGCGAAAGTAATCCGACAGCACGCCATCGGCCGGCGCATCGAATCGAAGCACCCGGTGCAGCAGTTCGGTCGCGTGTTCGACGAGCGCGTTCGGATGCATCGGCGGATTATCCTTGGCGCATGGCGACGCCCCGGGCAACAACTTCATCGGCCGTCGCGCGGCGCGCGGCCGGTTCGCCGCCATGAGTGCGCTGCTCGGCCAGTTGCGCGCGCGCCCGCGCTTGCTCGGCTCGACCGCGATCGGCATCGCCGTCGGCGGCCTGCTGCCGGCCACGCTGACGCCGGTGCAGCGCTCGCTGCTCGGCTGGAACGCGGCCGTCTGGCTCTATCTGGCGCTCGTCTGGATCAATATGTCGCGGCTGGACCATGGCCGCCTGCGCCGAGCCGCGGCTGCGCAGGCCGACGGCGCGGGCGTCGTGCTCGCGATCGCGATCGTCGGCACGCTCGCGAGCCTGGGTGCGGTGGTGATCGAACTCGCGGCGGCGAAAGCGGGGCCGTCACCACGCGGCTGGCTGTCGATTGCGCTCGCGCTCGCGACGATCGTCGGCACCTGGCTGCTGCTGCCCACCGAGTTCGCGCTGAGCTACGCAAGCCGCTACTTCGGCGACCCGGACGGCGGCCTGAGCTTCGCGCAGCCGCCTTCGGCGCACGCCGCGCCGCCGACGCCCAACTACATCGAGTTCTTCTACTTCGCGATCACCATCGCCGCCACCGCGCAGACCTCCGACACCGGCGTCACGACGCGCGCAATGCGCCGCTTCGTGATCCTGCACGCGGTGCTGTCGTTCGCCTTCAACACCTTCGTGCTCGCGCTGGCGATCAACATGGCGGCGGGGCTGTTCTGAGCGCCCTGCCGCGGCGCGACGGGCGGGCAGCCCGCGTTCAGATCAACGCTTGCGGCTCGCCCTCGAGTTGCCGCACCACGCCGCCCTCGACGCGCAGCGCGTCGTGCACGAACCAGCGCACGGCAAGCGGATAGAGCACGTGCTCGCGCGCCAGCACGCGCGCGCCGAGCGCGTCCTCGTCGTCGCCCGCGAGCACCGGCACGACGGCCTGCGCGACGATCGGCCCGTGGTCGAGCTCGGCGGTGACGAAGTGCACCGTCGCGCCGGCCACCTTGCAGCCGGCGTCGAGCGCGCGCCGGTGCGTGTGCAGGCCGGGAAACAGCGGCAGCAGCGACGGATGGATGTTGAGCAACCGCCCTTCGTAGCGCTGCACGAATCCCGGCGTCAGGATGCGCATGAAGCCGGCGAGCAGCAGCAGATCGGGCGCCTGCGCGTCGATGGCGTGCGCGAGCGCGGCGTCGAACGCCTCGCGGCTCGGATAGGCGCGGTGATCGACGACCGCGGTCGCGATGCCATGC
>CALMIL010000091.1 GCA_937864005.1 uncultured Burkholderiales bacterium | reverse complement strand
CGTCGCTGTCCCAGAGATAGATATTCTCGGCCCGCGTGATGACGCGCGATCCCTTGTTGGCGAGCGATTTGAAGTCGGTGAAGGGATGCAGGAAGTGCGCGGCGTCGGCGGCCTGCCATTGCTGCGTGCTGCGCTGCTTCGCGGGCGGCTTGGCGGCGGTATTCATGCGGTGTTCTCCGGTTCGATGGACGATGGCGCGGCGCGGGTCCGGTTCAGACGTGCAGCAGCAGATGCTCGCGTTCCCAGGGCGAGATGACCTTCATGAATTCCTCGTACTCGATCTCCTTGACCTCGGTATAGACGTTGACGAACGACGTGCCGAGCACCTCGGCAAGGGGCTCGCAGCCGCGCAGCAGATCGAGCGCTTCGCCCAGGCTGCGCGGCAGCTGAAAGTCGCCGAGATAGGCGTCGCCCTTGCATTCGGGCGTCGGCTCGATGCGGTTCTCGAGGCCGAGGTAGCCGCAGGCGAGCGTCGCCGCGAGCGCTGCGTACGGATTCGCGTCGGCGCCGATGACGCGGTTCTCGATGCGCCGCGCCGCCGGCCCGGCGACCGGCGAGCGGATGCCGACGGTGCGGTTGTCGGTACCCCACTGGATATTGATCGGCGCGGCGTTCGAGCGCACCAGCCGGCGATAGGAATTGACGTACGGCGCGAACAGCGCCATCGCCGCCGGGATGTACTTCTGCAGGCCGCCGATATACCAGTAGAAGGCCTGCGAGGGCGAGCCGTCCGGGTTGCTGAAGATGTTGTTGCCGCTCGTCTTGTCGACGATGCTCTGGTGGATGTGCATCGCGCTGCCCGGCTCGCCGGCGATCGGCTTGGCCATGAAGGTGGCGAACATGTCGTGGCGCATCGCGGCCTCGCGCAGCGTGCGCTTGAAGAAGAACACCTCGTCGGCCAGGCCGAGCGGATGGGCATGGAAGAAGTTGATCTCCATCTGACCGGCGCCGACCTCGTGGATCAGGGTGTCGACGTTCAGCTCCATCTGTTCGCAATAGGCGTAGACGTCCTCGAACAGCGGATCGAACTCGTTGACGGCGTCGATCGAGTACGCCTGGCGCGACGTCTCGGAGCGCCCGCTGCGGCCGATCGGCGGCTTCAGCGGGATGTCGGGGTCGGAATTGCGCGCGACGAGATAGAACTCGATCTCGGGCGCGACGACCGGGTCCAGGCCCTTGGCCGCGTAGAGGTCGCAGACGCGGCGCAGCACCGAACGCGGCGCGAACGGAACGATCTTGCCGTTGGCGTCGAAACAATCGTGGATCACCTGCGCCGTCGGGTCGACCGCCCACGGCACGATGCGTACCGTGCTCGGGTCCGGCCGCAGATGCATATCGCGATCGTTCGGGCTGATGACGTCGTAGTACGGGCCCTCTTCGGGGAATTCGCCCGTCACACCCATCGCGACAACGGCCTCGGGCAGGCGCATGCCGCGGTCCTCGGTGAACTTTTCGCGCGGCAGGATCTTGCCGCGTGCGACGCCGGTGAGGTCGGGCACGAGGCACTCGATCTCCGTCACGCGTCTTTCGTCCAGCCACTGCTCTAGTTCGGCGAATGTGAATCTGCTCTTGTCCACGATCATCTGCCTCTGGATTGACTTGCCTGCCGTCTGGGCGGCGGTGCCGGGGAACCGCGACGACGCGCGGTGAACCGCAAGCCTAGCAGTCCGGGACGCGTTCGGGCACGCGGCGCTGATCGCGAAAGCGCCGGCAGGCATCGCCGAAGGCGCGCAGCAGCTTCATCGAGACCGGGTTCTCGGCCGCCTTCCATTCGGGGTGCCATTGCAGGCAGAGGTTGAAACCGCCGGCAGACGGAATCGAGAAGGCCTCGACCAGCCCGTCGGGCGCCAGCGCCTCGGCGCGTGCGCCGGGGGCGAGCCGGTCGGCGCCTTGATCGTGGACCGAATTCACGCGTACCGCCCCGGCACCGAGGATGCCTTCGAGCACGCCGCCGGGGACGATCCGCACCTCGTGCGCCGGCGCATACTCCGCCTCGGCCGAGGTGCCGCTCGGTGCGCTGCGATGGCTGTCCTTGTCGGGCAGTTCGTGGATCGCCTGGAACAACGTGCCGCCGAGCGCGACATTGGCTTCCTGAAAGCCGCGGCAGATCGCGAGCAGTGGCACGCCGCGTTCGAGAGCGCGCCGCGCGAGCGGCAGCGTCCAGGCGTCGCGCGCCGGATCCAGCGGCAGCGATGGATCATGCACCGGCTGCCCGAAGAGCTGCGGGTCGACGTTCGACGGCGAGCCGGTAAGCAGCACGCCGTCGGCGTGCGACAGCAACTCGTCGACCTCGTCGGCGCCGGCTGAAGCGACCACCAGCGGCAGGCAGCCGGCGAGGCGCACCGCATCGACATACTTCCTGCCGACGACGTGAAACGGATGCTCGCCGAGCATCCGGTTGTCGGCGGAAACAAGCACCAGCGGCCGTCCGCCGTTCGGGTCGGAGGAAAGTGGGATGGTGCCGCGTTTCACAACATGTCCCTCAGCCGGTAGTAGGCCATGCCGAGCACGAGAGCCGGCGTGCGCAGCAGCCGGCCGCCGGGGAAGGGGCGATGCCGGATGCGGGCGAAGGTGTCGAAGCGCTTCGCATCGCCGCCGATCGCCTCGGCGACGAGCTTGCCGGCGAGGCCGGTGAGCGCCAAGCCATGTCCCGAGAAGCCTTGCAGGTAGTAGACATTCGCTGCCCGCGGCCCGGCGCCGATATCGGCGAGGCGGCCGAAGTCGGGCGCGCGGTTCATCGAGATATCGACGAAGCCGCCCCAGGCGAACTCGACCTTCGTGCCGGCGAGTTGAGGGAAGGTGTGCGCCATGCGCGTTTGCATGCTCGCCGCGAGGTACGCCGGCGTGACGGTGCTGTAGCTGACGCGCCCGCCATAGAGCATGCGGTCGTCGGCGGTGGGCCGGAAATAGTCGAGCACGAAGTTGGTGTCGCAAACCGCCGATCCCGACGGCACGAGCGAACGCGCCAGGGCCGGATCGAGCCGCTCGGAGGCGACGATATAGGTGCCGACCGGCATGATGCGCGGCGCAAGCTGCGGCGCGAGCGCGTTCAGATAGACATTGCCGGCGAGCAGCACGTGGCGCGCACGCACTTCACCCTGCGCGGTGCGCAGCCGGCTCGTCGCGTCGGGCACGAGCGCGGTGACGGCGGAGTTTTCGAAGATGCGCACGCCGAGCTTGTCGGCCGCGCGCGCCAGGCCGAGGCAGAACCGCAGCGGATGCAGATGGCCCGAGCGCGGATCGTGCAGGCCGCTGTAGAAGCGCGGGCTCGCGATCCATTGCGCCATCTCGTGCTTGGCGATCGGCGTCGCCTCGTAGTCGTAGCGGCGTTGCATGTGGGCGTGCCAGCGCGCGAGGTCGCGCCCCTTGCGCTCGTTCACCGCGAGCGACAGATAGCCCGCACGCCATTCGCAATCGATGCCGAAGCGCTCGCAGCGGGCGTGGATCAACGCGATCGCCTCGAGCGTCATGTCCCACACCGCGCGCGCATCGGCCGCGCCGAGCTGTTCCTCGATCACCGACTGCTCGCATGCGAGGCCGGCGAGCGCCTGACCGCCGTTGCGCCCCGAGGCGCCGTAGCCCACCTGCCGGGCTTCGAGCAGCACGACCTCGAAGCCGAGGTCGGCGAGTTCGATCGCCGCCGACAGCCCGGCCAGCCCGCCGCCGACGACCGCGACATCGCAATCGACCCTGCCTTCGAGCGCCGGAAAGCCAAGCGTCCGCGGCGCGGTGGCCGCGTAGTACGAGTCTGTGGCTAGCGATTGATCGGCTCGAAACAGGGACATGGGTGCGATGCGCTAGGCAAGCCCTCCGGTCGGTGCGATGCGTTGGCGCGTCAGGCCGCCTGCCTGAGCACGTCGGCGATCGTGCCGACGATCTCGTCGATGTGCGACTTCTCGATGATGAGCGGCGGCGAAAGCGCGATCGTATCGCCGGTGGTGCGGATCAGCACGCCGCGCTCCCAGCACTTGAGGAAGACGTCGAATGCGCGCTTGCCGGGCTGGCCGTCGATCGGCGCGAGCTCGATGCCGCCGACGAGGCCGATATTGCGGATATCGATCACGTGCGGCAGGCCTTTCA
Source organism: uncultured Burkholderiales bacterium (assembly GCA_937864005.1). GTDB lineage: Bacteria > Pseudomonadota > Gammaproteobacteria > Burkholderiales > Burkholderiaceae_C > CAIKUF01. Next base: position 9,327 of record CALMIL010000091.1, on the reverse strand, counting down.
ACGCGTGCAGCGCGTTCTCGAGATACGGCGCCATCTGTGCGCCGCGCGTCAGCAGACCCGACTCGGTATAGGTGTCGAGCGCGCCGAGCGCCGCGGCGCACGCCAGCGGGTGCGCCGAGTAGGTATAGCCGTGGAAGAACTCGATCAGGTGCTCGGGGCCGTTCATGAAGGTGTCGTGGATATGCTGCTTCGCGAATACCGCGCCCATCGGCACCGCGCCGTTGGTCAGGCCCTTGGCGACCGTCATCAGGTCGGGCGTGACGCCGAAGTGCGTCGCCGCGAACGGCGACCCGAGGCGCCCGAAACCGGTGATGACTTCGTCGAAGATGAGCAGGATGCCGTGCTTGTCGCAGATCGCGCGCAGCCGCTCGAGGTAGCCCTTGGGCGGCAGGATGACGCCGGTCGAGCCGGCGACCGGCTCGACGATGACGGCGGCGATGGTCGAGGCGTCGTGCAGCGCGACGAGCCTCTCGAGGTCATCGGCCAGTTCCGCGCCGTGCTCGGGCACGCCGCGCGTGAAGGCGTTGCGCGCGAGGTCGTGCGTGTGGCGCATGTGATCGACGCCGGCGAGCAGGGTGCCGAACATCTTGCGGTTGGCGACGATGCCGCCCACCGAGATGCCGCCGAAATTGACGCCGTGGTAGCCGCGTTCGCGGCCGATCAGCCGCGTGCGCGCGCCTTCGCCGCGTGCGCGGTGGTAGGCGATCGCCATCTTCAGCGCGGTCTCGACCGACTCGGACCCCGAGTTCGTATAGAAGATCTTGTTGACGCCCGCGGGCAGGATCTCGACCAGGCGCTCGGCAAGCTCGAAGGCCTTCGGGTGGCCCATGTTGAACGGCGGCGCGAAGTCCATCTCGGCGGCCTGGGCCTGGATCGCCTGCACGATCTTCGGGCTCGCGTGGCCGGCGTTGACGCACCACAGCCCCGCGATGCCGTCGAGCACCTTGCGCCCCTCGGGGGTCCAGAAATACATGCCTTCGGCGCGCGCCAGCATGCGCGGCGCCTGCTTGAACTGGCGGTTCGCGGTGAACGGCATCCAGTAGGCGTCGAGCGAGGTCTTCGAATCGGTCTTCGGATTGGTGGTCACGGCTGTCTCCACGCGAAGTTGGCAGCGCGCAAGCCTAAGCGTCGATCGACGCAAGGTGCTGGCGCGAACAGGCGGGGCGCGAGCCCCGCATCGCACAATATCACGCGCGCAATGGCCTCGTCGGCGAACGTCCCGCGAACGTGCGCGCCGCACTGCGGCGCTGCCTGCGGCTACGCGCGCCGCAGCAGCGCGTCCTGCAGCCGCAACGCCGAATGGCCTGGGGATTCCAGGTAGCGCGGCGGCTCGTATCGCAGCCCGATGGCGACGCGGCCCGTCCACCACACCGAGCGGCCCGTTTCGGACAGCAGGACGGGCCCGATGTGTCCTTTCGGAATCTCGATCCCGAGTTCTCCGCAGGTGAGGGATTCGCTCGCGTGTTTCACGGACGAGTCGTTGGCAGCGGCAAGCGTCAGCATGATGGGCTCTCCCGAAGTGGTAGTCGGATATTCGCGCGAGCCGCGCGCCGCGCAAGCACCCGAGTCAGGGGGGTGCGCAACACCCTTGCGTGATCCAGTGCCGCTTTCTCGCCGTTGCCCGGCAGGCGCGGCGCCACCATAGCGCGCCCGGACTATCCGCGCTCGCGCGCGATCTGGCCGCAGAGAAAGGTCCAGATGCAACAGGCCGCGGCGTAGCTCGTCAGCTCGGCGTGGTCGTAGGGCGGGGCGACTTCGACGCAGTCCATGCCGATGAGCGGCTGCTCGCCAAGGGCTTCGAGGAGGCCGAGCACCTGGCTCGTCGTCAGGCCACCGGGTTCGGGCGTGCCGGTGCCGGGCGCGAAGGCCGGATCGAGGCAGTCGATATCCAGGCTCACATAGACCGGCGGATCGCCGTGCGCGCGCAGCCGCTCGCGCCACGGTGCGAGCAGGGCGTCGATCTGCGGCGGGCTTTCGCGGCCGCGAAGATCGCGCGCGGTGTGAATCAGCCCGCCCTGGTCACGCACATACTCGCGCGCCGCGCGCACGCCGGCCGAGCGGATGCCGATCTGCAGGAAACAGGGCGCGACGACAAGACTCTCCTGAATCGCCTCGTAGACCCAGGTGCCGTGGCCGCTCGGCTCGCCGAAATGGTCCTGCCAGGTATCGCAATGGGCATCGAAGTGAACCACAGCGAGCGGCCCGCCGAGCCGGGCGCGATAGGCACGCAGCAGCGGCAGCGTGATCGAGTGATCGCCGCCGAGCCAAGCCATCCGATGGCGGCCGATCAACGCCTGTGCCTGCGGCAGCAGCGCCGCACGCATCGCCGCGAGGCTGGTACTGGGCAGCTCGAGGTCGCCGATATCGGTGAGCCGGCCCAGGGGCGTCGCATCGAAGTGTGGATGTACGCCGTCGCACAGCATATGGCTCGCCTCGCGGATCGCACGCGGTCCGAAACGCGCGCCGGGCCGGTTCGTGACCGCGCCATCCCAGGCGATTCCGGCGACCGCCCACGGCATCGCGCCGTCGTTGCGCGGCGCCTTCAAGAAGGTCGAGTCGGAGAGAAATGCAAAGCCCATCGGTGCGTGTCTCGCAGTGCGGGTGAGCCGCCCGCGCAACGGCCGGCGACGACGTGATCGTAGAGCACGCTGGGCGCATCGAGTCTGCGACCGCGCTCCCGCGCTGGCCGCATCAGGTCATCGCACGGATGCCCTCGACCCGCATCTTTCGTATTGTGAATTTTCCATTCCGAGATACGCAATCCGTCGATGCTGCGCCGCCGCAATTTCTCTCATACTGAAAAGTAAACTTCCACATCCTGGAATACGCGCCTTAACTCATTGATTTCACGTAGAAAACTTCATTGTCTTATATAAGACACAAGTCTCCTCGAGCGGCTCTGCCGACAGTATCCTGAGCAGGCATTCTTGCTGCACGACAGCATTGCGCGTTCCCCTTCACACCTCGACCATCCCACCCACTGCCGGAGAGCAATCATCATGAGCACACCGACCCGCGAACAACAAGCTGCAGCCCTCGAAAAAGACTGGGCCGAGAACCCGCGCTGGAAGGGCGTCACGCGCGGCTACAGCGCCGCCGACGTCGTGCGCCTGCGCGGCTCGGTCGCGATCGAGCACACGCTTGCAAAGCGCGGCGCCGAGAAGCTGTGGAACCTCGTCAATACCGAACCTTTCGTCAATACGCTCGGTGCCCTCACCGGTAACCAGGCGATGCAGCAGGTCAAGGCCGGGCTGAAGGCGATCTACCTGTCGGGCTGGCAGGTCGCGGCCGACGCCAACGACAACGGCGAGATGTATCCCGACCAGTCGCTCTATTCGGTCGATTCGGTGCCCAAGGTCGTCAAGCGCATCAACAGCGCCTTCCAGCGCGCCGACCAGATCCAGTGGAGCGAGGGCAAGAACGAGGTCGACTATTTCGCGCCGATCGTAGCCGACGCCGAAGCCGGCTTCGGCGGGGTCTTGAACGCGTTCGAGCTGATGAAGGCGATGATCGAGGCGGGCGCCTCGGGCGTGCACTTCGAGGACCAGCTTGCCTCGGTCAAGAAGTGCGGCCACATGGGCGGCAAGGTGCTCGTGCCGACGCGTGATGCGGTCGCCAAGCTCGTCGCCGCGCGTCTTGCTGCCGACGTGATGGGCACACCGACCGTGCTGCTCGCGCGCACCGACGCCGAAGCGGCCGACTTGGTGACGAGCGACGTCGACGACAACGACAAGCCGTTCTGCACCGGCGAGCGTACCGTTGAAGGCTTCTTTCGTACCCGCAACGGCCTCGAACAATCGGTCGCCCGCGGCCTGGCCTATGCGCCCTACGTCGACATGCTGTGGTGCGAGACGGGCAAGCCCGACCTCGCGTTCGCGAAGGCGTTTGCCGACGGCATCCACGCCAAGTTCCCCGGCAAGCTGCTCGCCTACAACTGCTCGCCGTCGTTCAACTGGAAGAAGAACCTCGACGACGCGACGATCGCCAAGTTCCAGCGCGAACTCGGCGCGATGGGCTACAAGTTCCAGTTCATCACGCTCGCCGGTTTCCACAGCCTGAACTACTCGATGTTCGACCTCGCCTACGGCTACGCGCGCAACAACATGAGCGCATTCGTCGAGCTGCAGGAGAAGGAATTCGCCGCCGCCGAGCGGGGATTCAGCGCCGTCAAGCATCAGCGCGAAGTCGGCACCGGCTATTTCGATGCGGTGACGACGACGATCGAGGCGCAATCCTCGACCGCCGCGCTGAAGGGCTCGACCGAGGACGAGCAGTTCTTCGACAAGAAGGCTGGCTGAAGCCCGGCGCCTGCCGCCCGAACGCCGCCTGCGGGCGGCGTTCTGCTGCCGTGACGCGCCGCCTGCAGGCGGCGTTTTGCTGCCGTGACGCGCCGCCTGCGGGCGGCGCTCTTCGTGCCGTCAACGCGCCACCGGCCGCATCAGCACCAGCCAGAGCGCGGCGAAACTGCACGCCATCGCCGTCAACTGCAGGGCGCCGAGCGGTTCGCCGTGCACCAGCGCGCCGGCCAGCATCGCGACCACCGGCACGGCGACGACCGCAAGGCCGGCGACGTTGACCGGCAGGATGCCGACGATCGCGAACCAGGCGACATTGCCGATCGCCATCGGCACGAGGCCGATGTAGGCGATGGCGGCAATCGATTGCCAGGACGGCACGAACCAGTCGCCGTCGCCGAGCACGAACGCGCCGATCGCGGTTGGCACCGCCGAGATCAGCAACTGCCAGCCGGTGAGCACGAGCGCCGAGACGACGATGTCGCTGCGCTTGATGATCAGCGTCCCGATCGCCCAGCCGATCGCCGCGACGAGGCCGAGCGCGAGCCCGGCCGGCGCCTGGGCGTAGGCCGCGAAGCTCGGCACCATCAGCAGCAGCACCGCCGTCGCACCGAGCGCGACGCCGAGCACCAGACGGGCGCCGAGGCGCTCGCCGAGCACCGCCCACGACAGCAGGGCCGACCACAGCGGCATCGTGAAGCCGATCACCGCCGCCTGCCCCGACGGCAGCAGGATCGCGGCGTAGGTGCTGGCGACGTTCCACAGCACGAAGTAGAAGAAGGTCGCGGTGCAGATGCGCGGCCAGTGGCGGCGCTCGATCCGAAGCGAATGCCCGCGCAGGCGGGCGGTGCCGAGCACGGCGATGCCGGCCAGGATCACCGAGACCGTGCGGAAGGTCCAGACCGAGACCTCATGCACCGCCGTCGACAGCAGCGGCCAGGTCGAACCCCAGGCGAGCGTGAGGACGACGAGCAGTGCGAGCGCGCGGCGCCTTGTTGCGCTGTCCGGAGCCACCGTCGCGGTGCCGGCTGCGGCGACAGCCTTGGCGTTCATCGGTGCGCCGCAAGCAGCCGGAAATCGCGCCGCGGCGCGCCCGCGCAAGGTGCGGCGGCGGCCGCGCCGTGGCCCGGCATGCGGGAAAACGCTTCCCCCTTTCGGGTGTCGCCCTTGCGGTGGATGGTCAGACCGGCGTTCGACGCCGATAGTGACGTGTGCGGCGGGCGACGCCGCGTGCCTGGGAGGTTCATGTGCAGTTCGAGGAATGTACCGAAGGCCCGTATCGCATCTATGCCGGAGCGCTCGAAGCACCGCGCGGTGAAGGTTATATCGCCGCCCTGGTCGTGAGGCGCATCGACCCCGGCTCGCCGCGCGGCTGCGAGACCTTTCGCGACGAGAGCCTCGCCTGCGGCTACCAGTGGAAGACAGCGCGCGACGCGTTGTTCTATGCGATGCGCCGCGCGCGTCTGGTCATCGGCAGGGAGCGCGCGGCGGCCGAATGATGCCTGCGGCGTCGCGGTGCCGCAAGCGCGCTTGCGAACCGCTGGGCGAGTCGGACGCAAGGTGCAGGACCAGCGGATGACGCGCTGCCGGATACGGGCTCGATTGAGCGTAAGCAATTTTCCGGCAGGCTGGACGCTGGACGCTGATTGCCCGTGGCAGATAAAGTCGGCTCCACGCGCAATCGCCGCGTCGATCCGCAACACGGTGCCGTCGACATGCCCGCTGATCCGTTCAAGCTCGACCACGACCGGTCGCCTCGCGCGCGCGGCGTGCCGGACGTGGCGGTGTTCTCGGCCAAGAGCTACGACCGGCAGTTTCTCGACGCGGCAAACCGCGAAGGCATCTGCAGGCTGCACTATTTCGAGGCCGCGCTCGATGCCGAGACGGTCGGGCTCGCGGCCGGGCGCGAGGTCGCCTGCGTGTTCGTCAACGACCTCGCCGATGCCGGCATCCTGAATTCGCTCGCGGCCAACGGCACACGTCTGCTGGCGCTGCGCTGCACCGGATTCAACAACGTCGACCTGGCTGCGGCGCGCGCCTGCGGCGTGCGCGTGGTTCGCGTGACGACCTACTCGCCCTACTCGGTCGCCGAGCACACGGTGGCACTGCTGATGTCGCTCGTGCGGCGTATTCCGCGCGCGTGGTATCGCACCCGCGACGGCAACTTCACGCTCGACGGCTTGCTCGGCTTCGATCTGCACGGCCGCACCGTTGCCGTGATCGGCACCGGCAGGATCGGGCTCGCCTTTGCCCGCATCATGAGCGGGTTCGGCTGCACGATCCTCGGCCATGACAGCCACGGGAATCCGGCGTTCGAGCCGCTCGGCGGCCGCTACGTCGGGCTCGACGAAGCGCTGGCGCTGGCCGATGTGGTGTCGCTGCATTGTCCGCTGACGCCGCAGACGCATCACCTGGTCGACGCGCGGCGGCTGGCCACGTGCAAGCCCGGGCTGATTCTGCTCAACACGAGCCGCGGCGCGCTCATCGACACCGCGGCCGTCATCGATGCGCTGAAGGCGCAGCACCTTGGCGGCGTCGCGATCGACGTGTACGAACAAGAGGCCGACGTGTTCTACCGCGATTGGTCAAGCAGCATCGTGGCCGACGACATGCTCGAGCGCTTGCTGTCGTTTCACAACGTGATCGTCACCGGGCACCAGGCATTCTTCACGCGCGAGGCGATGAGCACGATCAGCCGCACGACGATCGACAGCATCGGCCAGTATGTGCGAGGCGAACGGCTGAAGGACGAACTCGACGTAGGGTGATGCAGCCGACTTGACCGCGGCGCCGCACACGCTCGGGTGCGCTGGCGCAGCGGTCGTTCATACAGGACGCAGCGTTGCGTGAGGGGACGGAAATGCAAGAGTTCGAAGCAATTCTGGGTCGGCAGCCGGTCATCGCGCTGCTTCACGTCGCGGGCTTGGGCGGCGCACCGTGCCGGATGTGGCCGGACTCACGCTGAAGCCATCACCGGCCGCTTCGGCGGGCCGCACCCCCTCGACGCGCGAAGCGCTCACCTCGGGAAGACAACAATGCCAACGACTGCCATCAAGACCACGAATCCACCGTCCTCGGTCTCGCCAGCCGAGCATCTGCGTCTGGCCTTCATCGCGGCCTGGCTGCTGTGCAGCATCTTCTATTTCGCGCAGTACGCGCTGCGCTCGGCGCCGGGCGTGATGCTCGACGAACTGGGCGCCGCTCTGGCGCTGGACAAGGTCGCCCTCGGCTCGCTGGTCGGGCTGTACTACTACACCTATGCGGTTTTCGCGATCATCGCGGGCGCAGCGCTGGACCGCTCCGGGCCGCGCGGCGTGGTGCCGGCCGGCATCCTGGCGGTGGCGCTGGGCGCTGCCCTGTTCGGCGTGGGCGAGCTGTCCATGGCGCAGGCCGGCCGCCTGCTGCAAGGCGCGGGCTCGGCCGTGGCCTTCACGGGCGCGGTCTATCTGGCCACGCGTGGCTTTCCGAAGGAGTGGCTGGCCACCGCGGTGGGCGTGACGCAGTGCTTCGGCATGCTGGGCGGCTCGGCCGGCCAGTTCGCGGTGGGGCCGATGGTGCGCTCGGTGATGCCCTGGCAGCAGTTCTGGTTCATCTCCGCCCTCATGTTGGTGATTCTGGCCGTGGGCATGGTGCTCATCACGCCCGGCCGCAAGACCTACGACAGCGCACCCGCCAAGACCACGTCCTGGCTCGCCATGCTGGCGCCGTACAAGACCGTGCTGTCCAACCCCCAGAGCTGGCTGTGCGGCGTGATCGCCGGGCTGCTGTTCCTGCCCACGACGGTGTTCGACATGATCTGGGGCGTGCCCTTCCTGCGCGAGGGCATGCACGTCCCCATTTCAGAGGCGGTGGCGCGCGCCAGCATGGTGCCGCTCGGCTGGGTGGTGGGCTGCCCGCTGCTGGGCTACATCGCCGACCGCGTCGGCCGGCGCAAGATCGTGACGATCGGCGGCGCGCTGCTGCTGGCCATCACCTTCGCGGGCGTGCTCTACCTGCCGGCCGGCAGCGCGCCACCCTACGTGCTGGGCCTGCTGATGGGCATCGGTTCGGGCGCGGCCATGATTCCGTACACCGTCATCAAGGAAGTCAATCCCGACGAGATCAAGGGCTCGGCCACCGGGGCCATCAACTGCCTGGTGTTCTCGATGACGGCGCTCATCAACCCCTGGTTCGGACGCATGCTGGCCGGCATGACGCCCGCGGGCCAGCCCATCGGCCTGCAGCAGTTCCAGCAGGCGGGTGGCATCTTGCTGGGCGGCGTGCTGCTGGCCATCGTCCTCACTTTCCTGCTGCGCGAGACCGGCTTTGCCGCGCAGCGTCCGCTGCCCCGGTGATGCCTCGCATTCGCATGCCGCCCTCGAACCATCGGCGGCCGCAGGGTTGCGGCCTGCCGCTCGCAGTCCACTGGAGAACGTAATGGCGACCAAGCCCGTGGAGATGACCCAGGTGCTGGCCCTGACGACCCGCAAGGGCGTGGGCAGCCTGCGCTGGCAAAAGCCCGTCTGGGTCGATTTCCTGCCGCCGTGCAACCATGCCTGCCCGGCCGGGGAGGACATCCAGGCCTGGCTGGCGCTGGCCCAGGCCGGCCGCCACGAGGACGCCTGGCGCACGCTGGTGCAGAACAATCCGCTGCCGTCCACCCACGGGCGCGCCTGCTACCACCCCTGCGAGTCGAGCTGCAACCGGGCCGCGCTCGATGCGCCGATCGCGATCCACGCCGTCGAGCGCTTCCTCGGCGACCTGGCCAGCGACAGCGGCTGGACGGTGCCGGTGGCCGCACCCTCAGGCAAGCGCGTGCTCGTGGTCGGCGCCGGCCCGGCCGGGCTGTCGTGCGCGTGGCACCTGGCGCGCATGGGTCACGCGGTGGAGATCCGCGACCAGAACCAGCAGCCCGGCGGCATGATGGCCTACGGCATCCCCGAGTACCGGTTGCCGCGCGCCGAACTGCAGCGCGAGATCGCGCGCATCACCGCGATGCCCGGCGTGACGCTGCGCTGCGGCGAACGTGTCGACGACGTGGCGCAGGCGCGCC
>CALMIL010000090.1 GCA_937864005.1 uncultured Burkholderiales bacterium | reverse complement strand
ACTGCTGCCAGTCGGTTCCTGACGCTGACCACAAGGTGTTTTCGACGGCCTGCTCGGCACCGTGCGCGTGCTGCGCGTGCTGCGCGCTAGGCGAGGTGCCGGGCCAGCGCATGCCGGACAAACAGGAGCCGTTCTTTGGCCGCCGGCTCGGTCACAAGGACGAAGTCAACTACGACGCGCGCAGCACGACGCTCGAAGAAGCGCGGCGGCTGCTCGCGGAACTGGACGCGTTCGCGGGTGGGCCGCGGGCGTGCTCGGACCGGCGTCGCTGGCGCCGCGCATCGTCAATGCCGTGGCTCGCACTTCGGTCGGTCAGTGTCGGACGCTGCAGGCGGCGCTTCAGCGCGCCGGCAGCGGGATGAATTCGGTCTCGCCGGGCACCGGGTCGAAGCGCTGCGCCTGCCAGTCGGCCTTCGCCTGCTCGATGCGTTCGCGCCGGCTCGAGACGAAATTCCAGACGATGAAGCGCGGCCCGAGCGAGGCGCCGCCGACGAGCGCGATGCGGCCCGCGGCGGGTGTGCGCAGCGTCGGCGTGCGGCCCGGTTCGAGGACGGCGAGCGTGAACGGCGGCACCGCCTCGCCGTCTAGCTCGAATCCGGCATCGACACCGTAGAGCGCGCGCTCGGCCGCACCGTCCGCGCCGAGCGCCGGCAGCGCGAGCGTCGCGCCCGGCTGGCAGTCGAGGATCAGATATAGCGTCTCGGAATGCGTCGCAACCGGCGAGGTGGCGCCGAATGCGCTGCCGATCAGCACGCGCAGCGCAACGCCGCCCTGCGCGATCTCGGGCACTTGCTCGGCCGCGGTGTGGGCGAACGATGGCGCGTCGTCCTCGTGCGCTTCGGGCAGGGCGCACCAGAGCTGCAGGCCGTGCGTGCTTCGCGTGCGGCCGCGCAGGTCGTCGGGCGTGCGCTCCGAATGCACTATGCCGCGGCCGGCCGTCATCAGGTTGACCGCGCCGGGCTCGATGCGCTGCACGCAGCCGAGGCTGTCGCGATGCATCATCGCGCCTTCGAACAGGTAGGTCACGGTCGCGAGGCCGATATGCGGATGCGGGCGTACGTCATGGTTGTCGTGCGGCCCTGCGGTGACCGGACCGAAATGGTCGAAGAAGACGAACGGGCCGACCGCGCGCCGCGTTGCGGCAGGTAGCGCGCGACGGACGAGAAAGCCGCCGCCGAGGTCGTGCTCGCGCGGCGTCAGCAGAGTCAACGTGGACATCGAATCCTCCGACACTTACCTTTGGACAAGGCCAGTGTAGGACGGCGGCTTAAACTTCGTCGCCATCGCACTCTCTCTCGCGAAAGTCTTCCATGAGCCTCCAATGCGGCATCGTGGGCCTGCCCAATGTCGGCAAGTCCACCCTGTTCAACGCGCTGACGAAAGCCGGCATCGCGGCCGAAAACTATCCGTTCTGCACCATCGAACCGAATGTCGGCGTCGTCGAGCTGCCCGACCCGCGGCTCGCGCAGCTCGCGGCGATCGTTAGCCCTGAGCGCATCGTGCCGGCGGTCGTCGAGTTCGTCGACATCGCCGGCCTCGTGGCCGGCGCGTCGCGCGGCGAGGGCCTCGGCAACCAGTTCCTCGCCCATATCCGCGAGACGGATGCGATCGTCAACGTCGTGCGCTGCTTCGACGACGACAACGTGATCCACGTCGCCGGCCGCGTCGATCCGGTTTCGGACATCGAGGTGATCCAGACCGAGCTGTGCCTGGCCGACCTGGCGACGGTCGACAAGACGCTGCAGCGCTCGCTGAAGGCGGCGAAGTCGGGCAACGACAAGGAGGCGGCCAGGCTCGTCGCCGTGCTGCAGCGCTGCCACGCGGCGTTGAACGAGGGCAAGCCGGCGCGCGGCATCGACTTCGGCAAGGAAGAACTCGCGATCCTGAAGCCCCTGTGCCTGATCACCGCCAAGCCGGCGATGTTCGTCGCCAACGTCGACGAGCACGGCTTCGAGAACAACCCCTACCTCGACAAGCTGCGCGCGGTCGCCGAAGCCCAATCGGCGCCGGTCGTCGCGATCTGCGCCCGCACCGAGGCCGAGATGGCCGAAATGAGCGACGAGGACAAGCAGATGTTCCTCGCCGACATGGGCCAGACCGAGCCGGGGCTGGCGCGCCTGATCCGCGCCGCGTTCAAGCTGCTCGGGCTGCAGACGTACTTCACCGCCGGCGTGAAGGAGGTGCGCGCCTGGACGATCCACATCGGCGACACCGCGCCGCAGGCGGCGGGCGTGATCCACACCGACTTCGAGCGCGGCTTCATCCGCGCCCAGACGATCGCATTCGACGACTTCGTCGCCTGCGGCGGCGAGCAGGGCGCGAAGGACGCCGGCAAGATGCGCGCCGAGGGCAAGGACTACGTTGTCAAGGACGGCGACGTGCTGAACTTCCTCTTCAACGTCTGAACTAGAGCCGGCCAGGCCCCGGAATCACCGTGCCGCAAGACGCCATGCCCCGCCCGGTTCGACGCCGATGACCGCGCGCTCCGATGCGCAGGGGCCGCGCAATGGCGCCGTGGTGCTCGGCGTGGCCGTCGTCTATGCGGCCGTCGCCTGGTTCTCGCTGCAGCTCGCGGACCGGCCCGGCGGCGCCTCGCCGCTCTATTTCGGCGCCGGCCTCGCGCTCGCCTGCGCACTGCGCTATGGACGGCCCGCCCTGGCGGGCGTGGCGCTCGGCGCGCTCGGCGCGGTCGCGCTGACGCGCGGCGCACAGTTTGCCGCCGAGCCGGCGCACACCGCGATCTGGTGCATCGTCGCGCTCGGTGCGCCGCTGCAGGCGGCGGTCGGCGCGGCGTTGGTGCGCCGCTTCGTGCCCGGCCCGCTGACGCTCGCCGAGCCGCGCGATATCGCCCTCTTCCTGCTGCTCGGCGCGCCGGTCGCGTGTCTGACCGGCGCGAGCCTTGCCGCAATGATCCTCGGCGCGACCGACGTCGTGCCGGACGAAGCGCTCGCCGCCCGATGGTGGATCTGGTGGATGGGCGATACGATCGGCGTGTTGATCGGCGCGCCGATCGTGCTCAGCCTGATCGGGCTGCCGCGCGCCGACTGGGCGCCGCGGCGGCTCACGCTCGGCCTGCCGCTCGCTTTCGCGACCGCGCTGCTGGTGACGGCCACGGCGCAGGTGGCGCGCTGGAACGACGAGCGCTCGCGGGCGCTGTTCGAGCGCGAGGCGACGCAGGCCACGGCGCTGCTGATGGCACGCCTCGAGCAGTCGATGGAGGCACTGCAGGTCCTGCGCGGCGCCTTCGCGCTCGCGACCTCACCCGCACCCCAGGCCTTGCGGCGCACGGCGCGCGACTGGATTGCCGAGGGCGCAGGGTCGCAGACGGCGGAGCGCAGCGTCTGGTCGCTCGGCTATGCGCAGTGGGGGTCCAAGGCCGACATCTTCGAGCCGCGCCCGCCTGCCGGCGGCGGCGAGAATCCCGCGCCGACCGATACGGCGAGCACGGATACGCCGCAGGCCGCGCCCGCGGACGACGAGACGCTCGTCGTCCGCCAGGTCGAGCCGGCGGCGGCGAGCGAACCTGCGCGCGGCTCGAATTTGCTCTCCGTCCCGGCGCTGGAGGAGGCGGTCGAACGCTCGATCCGTGGCGACCGGCCGGCGGCGTCGGCCGGCTTCGCGCTTCGTGGGGCGCAGCCCGGCGGGCCGGCCATCACGCTGGTGCATGCCTTGTTCGCCGACGATCCAGCGACGCCGGCAGAACGCCGCGCCGACAAGACCGGCGTCGTCTTCGTCACGCTCGTGCCGCAGCTTTTGCTCGACCAGTTGCGCGACGCATTGCCGGAGGCGGTCACGCTGTGCCTGATCGACATCGACCCGCGAGCGCAGCACCCGGTGCTGGCCGGCGGCCCCGGCTGCAGCGAACCGGCGCCCGAAGGGCTGCTGCGGGTGCGCAATCTGGACTTCGGCGGGCGCCGCTGGGAAATCCGGGCCAGCGCGGCGCCGCAGGCGCTGGAGTCCGACGGGCAGGCGGGTCTGCTCGCGTTCACGCTCGTCGGCCTGCTCGCGACGGCGATGCTCGGCGCGCTGCTGCTGACGGTGACCGGGCGGACGCGGCAGATCGAGAGCGCGGTGCACGCCCGCACCGCCGAGCTCGAAAGCGAGATCGGCGAGCGTGCGATCACCGAAGCCGCGCTGCGCGAGAGCGAGCAGCGCTTTCGCAATATCTTCGACAAGGCGCCGATCGGCGTCGTTTATGCCGATCTGGATGGCAACGTATTGCAGGCCAACCCGCGCTTTTGCGACATGCTGGGCTACAGCGCGGAGGTGCTCGCCAACATGAACGTGCGCGACTTCGTGCATCGGGACGAATGGGAGCAGGAGGACGCACTTTCCCGGTCCCTGCTTCGCAATACATCGTCGTCCGAAAGCGCGCAGCGGCGCTACCTCGCGGCCGACGGGCATACGCTGTGGGTGCAGCGCTCGTATTCGCTGCTGCGCGACGCGCAGGGTGCGCCGCAGTGCCTGGTCGGCGTCGTCGAGGACATCACCGAGCACCTGCGGCTGCAGGACGCCGAGCGCGCGCGCGAGGTGGCCGAGCAATCGAACCGGGCGAAGAGCGAATTCCTGTCGCGCATGAGCCACGAACTGCGCACGCCGCTGAACGCGATGCTCGGCTTCGCGCAGCTCCTCGAGCTCGACGAGCGCCATCCGCTGGCCGACGCGCAGCGCCCGTGGGTGGGGCAGATCCAGAGCGCGGGCTGGCATCTGCTGGAGATGATCAACGATGTGCTCGACCTGTCGCGCATCGAGGCCGGAACGATGCGCCTGCAGCCCGAGACGCTTGCGCTGCCACCGCTGATTGCGGCGACGCTCGCGCTGATCGAGGGCGCCGCCGAGCGGCGCGGCATCGTTCTCACGCAGCTGATCGACGAAGACGCGGCGCGGGTGCACGGCGACGCGACCCGCGTCAAGCAGATCCTCACCAATCTGCTGTCCAACGCCGTCAAATACAACCACGACAACGGGCGCGTCCATGTCGTGGCGCGCGCCCGCGACGACGACCAGGTCGAGATCTCGGTCACCGATACCGGCCTCGGGATGACGGCCGAGCAGATCGAAAGCCTGTTCCAGCCCTTCAACCGCCTCGGCCGCGAGCAGTCGGTGCACGAGGGCACCGGCATCGGCCTCGTCATCAGCCAGCGCCTGGCCGAACTGATGGGCGGTGCATTGCGAGTCCGCAGCACGGCGGGCGAGGGTTCGTCGTTCATCCTCACGCTGCCGAAGGCGATCTACGCCGATACGGTTCCGTCCGGGCTCGACGAGCCCTACACCACGTCGTCGGGCTACCACCGCCGCGTCGTGCACTACGTCGAGGACAACGAGACGAATGTCGAGGTCATGCGCGGCATCCTGTCGCAGCGCCGTCAGGTCCAGCTCGAGGTTTCGATGACCGGGCTGGACGCCGTGGCGGCGATGCGCCGCCGGCGCCCGGACCTGATCCTGCTCGACATGCACCTGCCCGACATCGACGGCATGGAGTTGCTGCGTCACCTCAAGGCGGATGCCGATCTGGCCGACATCCCGGTCGTCGTCGTTTCGGCCGACGCGATGCCGACCCAGGTCGAGGCGGCGCTCGCCGCCGGCGCGCTGCGCTACCTGACCAAGCCGGTCAGCGTCGCCGCGGTGCTGGCGACGGTGGACGAACTGCTGGATCGGATACCGACCCAGTTCGGGTAAACCCTTGGCATCGGCCCCGCCGGGAATGGGCGGGCCGGCTCGGGATGCTTTTGGCACTCTCTGTCGTCGAGTGCTAATATTGGGGAACAAAGAGGGGTTTGGTCCCTCCAACGACTCGATGAATACATTGCCAATGACTGCTCCGTCCTCCGCGCTCGCCCGGCGCGACGCCTGGGCGCTGGTGCCGCCGCTGGGCAACCTGGACGCCTATATCTCCGCCGTAAACCGGGTGCCGCTGCTGACGCCCGAGGAAGAACTGCGCTTTGCGCGCCGCCTGCGCGATCAGGGCGACGTCGAGGCGGCTGGCAAGCTTGTCGTCTCGCACCTGCGGCTCGTCGTCTCGGTCGCCCGCCAGTATCTCGGCTACGGTCTGCCGCACGGCGACCTGATCCAGGAGGGCAACGTCGGGCTGATGAAGGCCGTCAAGCGCTTCGACCCCGAGCAGGGCGTGCGCCTCGTGAGCTATGCGCTGCACTGGATCAAGGCCGAGATCCACGAATACATCCTGAAGAACTGGCGCATGGTGAAGGTCGCGACGACCAAGGCGCAGCGCAAGCTCTTCTTCAACCTGCGCTCGATGAAGCAGAGCCTGAAGGAGGACGCGACCGACGTCGACGCCCACCGCGCGACGCTGACGCAGGACGAAGTCGAGACCATGGCGCGCCGCCTGAACGTCAAGCGCGAGGAAGTCCTCGAGATGGAGACGCGCATGTCGGGCGGCGATGTCGCCCTCGATCCGCAGTTCGACGACGGCGAGGAGAATTTCGCGCCGATCGCCTATCTGGCCGACGAGAGTTCCGAGCCGACGCGCGTCATCGAGTCGCACCATCGCGACCGACTGGCGAGCGACGGCATCGCCCGTGCGCTGGACGCGCTGGACGCGCGCAGCCGCCGCATCGTCGAGCAGCGCTGGCTCGAGGTGAACGACGACTCGAGCGGCGGCATGACGCTGCACGAACTGGCCGCCGAGTACGGCGTGAGCGCCGAGCGCATCCGCCAGATCGAGGTCGCGGCGATGAAGAAGATGCGCAAGGCGCTGGTCGAAGCGGCCTGATTCCGGCGCGCACGTCGGCGACCCAACCGGCCGCCCGTCAGCCCTCTTTCACCAGCCTCTCGAGGTCGGCCTGCAGTTCCTGCGCCGGCGCGCCGTAGCGCTCGAAGAGACGCAACTGGCCCTGCGTGTCGATGACGTACGAGCCGGCGGTGTGGTCCACCGTATAGCTCGCATCCGTCTTGCCCGGCACCTTGGCGAAGAAGACCTTGAACTCGCGCGCCGCCTCGGCCGTCTGCTCGGGCGTGCCGCGCAGCGCGACGAAGCTCGGGTCGAATGCGGCGAGGTAGGCCTTCAGCACCTCGGGCGTGTCGCGCTCCGGATCGACGGTGACGAAGATGCCCTGCACGCGCTCGCCGTCCTGGCCCATCGCGCGCTTGATCGCCGCCAGTTCGGCCATCGTCGTCGGGCAGACGTCGGGGCATTGCGTATAGCCGAAGAAGACGACGCTCACCTTGCCCTTGAAGTCGGCGAGCGTGCGCGGCTTGCCTTCGGCGTCGGCCAGATCGAGCTTGCGGCCGTACTCGGCGCCGGTGATGTCGACGCCGTGAAAGCTTGGTTTCGAAGCGCCCAGCCCGAGCTTGTCGCAACCCGCCAGACCGGCGGCGGCCAGGCCGGCGAGCGCGGCGCCGAGCCACCGGCGGCGGGCGTTCGATACCCCTGTCACAGCAGCGGCCACAGGTAGTGATCGAGCAGCAGCGCGGCAAACAGCAGCGAGAGATAGACGATCGAGTAGCGGAAGGTGCGGCGCGCGAGCGCGTCGCTGTAGTCGCGCCACAGCAGCCAGGCGTAGGCGGTGAAGACGGCGCCGAGCGCGACCGCGGCAACGAGGTAGATCACGCCGCTCATGCCGAACAGATACGGCAGCAGCGTCGCCGCGAACAGCACGAGCGTATAGAGCAGCATCTGCAGGCGGGTGAACTCCGAGCCGTGGGTGACCGGCAGCATCGGCAGACCGGAGCGCTTGTAGTCCTCGACGCGGTAGAGCGCGAGCGCCCAGAAATGCGGCGGCGTCCACAGGAAGATGATGAGGCACAGCAGCAGCGCCTCGGGGCCGACGTCGCCGCGCATCGCGGCCCAGCCGAGCACCGGCGGCATCGCGCCCGACGCGCCGCCGATGACGATATTCTGCGGCGTCGCGGGCTTGAGCACCACGGTATAGATGACCGCATAGCCGACGAAGGTGGCGAAGGTCAGCCACATCGTCAGCGCATTGACGAAGATGCCGAGCAAGGTGCTGCCGAGCGCGCACAGCAGCACCGAGAAGGCGAGCGCCTGCCCCTCGGTCAGCTCGCCCTTCGCCGTCGGGCGCCATGCGGTGCGCGCCATGCGGATGTCGATGCGCTTCTCGACCAGGCAGTTGAATGCGGCGGCCGCCGCCGCGACGAGCCAGATGCCGACGCTTGCCGGAAGCAGCAGGCGCCAGTCGGGGATGCCGGGCACGGCCAGCAGCATGCCGATCACGGCGCAAAAGACGATCAGCTGCACGACGCGTGGCTTGGTCAGCGCGAAATACTGCCGCGCGCGCGACGCGACGGACGCCTTCAGCGGCTGCGGGGACGAGATCGCCTGCGTCATCTCGAACCGGCGCCGCTACGGGCGAATGGGGGCACGGGGCAGCTCATCGTGCCGATCATACTAAGGCGCGGCCACCCGCAGCCGCGCCGCGTCGATGGCCGGCACGCCGGCGCGGGCTTGGTGCGCCCGCGCGAGCAGCATCGTCAGCAGCACGACGATCATCGCCGCGCCGCCGGTATGGGCGACGGCCGCGATCAACGGCCAGCCGAGGACGACGTTGGAGAGGCCGCTCGCGAGCTGCCACGCCGCGGCGCCGCCGATCGCCGCCGCCCAGTTGCGCAGCGGCGGCTGCTCGGCGCCGGCGCGCCAGAGGGCGATCGCGAGCCCGGCCAGCGCGGCCAGCACGACGTACGCCGCCAGACGGTGCACGTAGTGGATCGCGGTGAGCGCGTCGAACGACAGCCACTCGCCGTCCTTGCCGACGCCCAGCTCGCGCCAGATGGTGAAGCCGTGCTCGAAATCCATCGCCGGCCACCACGAGCCGTGGCAGGTCGGGAAGTCGGTGCACGCGAGCACCGCGTAATTGGTGCTGACCCAGCCGCCGAGCGCGATCTGCACGACGCACAGCAAGAAGACGGCGAGCGCCGCCCCGTAGAGCCGGCCCGGCAGCGCAAGCGGCGCGCGCCGGTAGCCTTCGAGCTGCGCCGCGAGCAGCGCGAGCAGCCCGAGCCCGCCGAGCAGGTGCAGCGTGACGATCGCCGGGTAGAGCTTCATCGTCACCGTCAGCGCGCCGAACGCGCCCTGCACCGCGACCCAGACGAGGGTCGCCGTCGCCC
Source organism: uncultured Burkholderiales bacterium (assembly GCA_937864005.1). Taxonomy (GTDB): domain Bacteria; phylum Pseudomonadota; class Gammaproteobacteria; order Burkholderiales; family Burkholderiaceae_C; genus CAIKUF01. The sequence continues at coordinate 10,261 of CALMIL010000090.1, read as the reverse complement.
ACCAGGGCGAGATTCCCGCGCCGCCTTCGCGCCGGCGGCGGCGCGCATCGATCCAGCTCGCGATCGCGAGCACCATGATCAGTACGCCGACGCCGGTCGCCAGATAGCGGTGGATCATTTCGATCCACGCCTTGCCGTGCGTCACCGGGCCGCTCGGCAGCGCGGTCTGCGCGGCGTGGATCTCGGCCTTTGCCCCGATCGGGCTGGCGTTGCCGTAGCAGCCCGGCCAGTCCGGGCAGCCGAGCCCGGAATCGGTAAGCCGGGTGAAGGCGCCGAACAGCACCAGATCGAAGGTCAGGAAGAGCGTCAGCAGGGTCAGCGCGCGCAGCCGGCCGGCATCTCCCGCCCCGCGGTTGCGCAGCCAGACCCAGGCCAGCGGCCCCGCGGCGAGCGCGATGCCCATCAGCGCGACGCGCAGGATCGGCGCGAGGTCGTACAGCGGCTGCGCATCCATGCGCTAGCGGCCCGGAAGATCCCATGACGACGAAGCGCGCAGCAGGCGATCGATATCGCGCTTGAGCTTCGCCGGGTCGGGATCGACGGGTGCGCGCATCATCCACTGGCCCATCGGGTCGACGATATACATGTGCTGCTCGAGCCTGTGGCCCGCCGCGGGCGAGAGCCAACCGGCGAGCGCGGCGCGCGGCGCGCGCAGGATCGTCACCTTCACGCCGGCCGACGTTGCGGCGGCGAGCTGCGGCCGCAGCGGCGCGCCGTCGGTGACGAACCAGACCTTGTCGACCCGGTCGCGCTCCTTGCCGAAGGTCTCGCGCAGCTGGCGCTGCAGGACGAGCAAGTCCTCGCACTGCTTGTCGCACGCCGCAGCGCCGACGACGACGAGCAGCCACTGCCCCTTCAGCGCGGCGGGATCGACCGCGTCGCCGCGCAGATCGGTCAGCGGCAGGTCGGCCGCGCCCGGCAGCATGCGCGGCGGGCTGACCAGTTCGCTGTAGTTGGCGCTGCCCGAGGGATGCACGACGTAGAAGGTGAAGTACGACGCGACGACCGGGGCGGCGCACAGCACGAAGATCAGCAGCATCTTCCAGCGGCCGCGGCGCGTGCGCGCATCGTCCGGCGTCGCCGGATCGGGCGACGAGTGAACGGTAAGGCCCATCGCGTCCGCGGCGACGTCAGCGCGGGTTGCGGCCAAGACGGGGTCGGATGAGTTGGAACCAGACATAAAGACCTGCGATCAGCGCGGCCATCGACCACCACTGAAAGACATAACCATAGTGGGTTGCGACATCGACCGCCGGCGGCGGCCAGTCGCGCAGAACACCATCATCGCCGGTGGCACCGAGCTGGCGGATCGAGATCGGCGCGAGGACGGAGCCGATCTCGCGCGAGAAGCTCTCGGGGTCGATATTTTGCCGGATCGGCCCGCTCGCGGCGGCATCGAACTCGAAGAGCCGCGCAGGCGGGGGGGCGATCTGCCCTTCGATCACGACCGCCGAGCGCGGCGTCGGCAGCTCGGGCAGGCGCGTCCTGTCCTCGAAGTTGCGCGGTACCCAGCCGCGCTGCACGAGCACCGTGCCGCCCGCCCATTGCAGCGGCGTGACGACGATGAAGCCGGTGCGTGAATGCAGCGGCCGGTTGTCGAGAAAGACGGTGCGATCCGCAAGCCAACGGCCCTCGAGCCGCACGCGCCGGTACTGCAGGCTGGTATCGCCCGGGCGCAGGCGTTCGATATCGCTCGCGCCGACTGCCGGCATGCTGCTTCGCGCGTCGAGCGCGGCCTGCAATGCGAGCTTCTGTGCCGCCCTGTCCCACTGCCACCAGCCGAGGCCGACCGTGACCGCGACGCCTGCGACGGCAGCGAGCAGCATCACGAGCCGCCTCGCCGCACTCTGCGTGCGCCCTTCGGGGGCGGGCGGATAATAAAGCGGCATGATGAAGATCGTCGTCGCGGTCGTTTTCGCCCTGATCCTGCTTGCGCTCGGCGTTGCCGGCGTCGCGATGCTGCGCGGCGAGCGCGAGGGCGAAGCCAAGCGGCACACGATGATGCACGCGCTCGCGTGGCGCATCGGACTATCGGTGCTGCTGTTCGTCTGCCTGCTTGCCGCCTGGGCGCTCGGCTGGATTCATCCGACCGGCCTGCCGCTCGGCCGCTGACGGCGCCGCATCCGCCATTGGCGCGCCTTGCGGCGCACGGCGGATCGGGCGACCCGCTGCGCCTGCCTTGTCTTCAGAGCCAGTAGACGACGATATACAGCCCGAGCCAGACGACGTCGACGAAGTGCCAGTACCAGGCCGCGCCTTCGAAGCCGAAGTGGCGCTCGGGCGTGAAATGGCCCTTGATCAGACGCACGGTGATGAAGAACAGCATCAGCATGCCGACGAAGACGTGAAAGCCGTGAAAGCCGGTCAGCATGAAGAATGTCGTGCCGTAGACGCCCGAGCTGAGCTTGAGGTTGAGCTCGTTGTAGGCGTGCCAGTACTCGTAGCTCTGCACGCACAGGAAGGTCAGCCCGAGCAGCACGGTGACCCACATGAAGCCGATGCATTTGGCGCGCCGGTTCGCGAGCAGCGCATGATGCGCGATCGTCAGCGTCACGCCCGAACTCAGCAGCAGCGCGGTATTGATCGTCGGCAGCCCCCAAGGGCCCATGGTCGCGAACGGCTCGACGATGCCGCCGGGCGACGCGGTGACGCCGGCCTGCACGTTCGGCCAGATCGCCTTGAAGTCGGGCCACAGCAGCGCGTTCTCGAGGTCGCCGAGGTCGGGCACCGAGTGCGCGCGCAGCCAGAACAGCGCGCCGAAGAAGGCGCCGAAGAACATCACCTCGGAGAAGATGAACCAGCTCATGCTCCAGCGGTAGGAGACGTCGACGCGGTCGCTGTAGAGCCCGCTCTCGCTTTCCGCAACCGAGGCGCGGAACCATTGCTGCAGCGTGAAGAGCCAGATCGCCATGCCGAGGATGAACGACCACATGCCCCACTCGTGGCCGTTGATCCACTGGCTCGCGCCCATGATGATGAACAGGAACCCGAGCGCGGTCTGAGCCGGGAAGCGCGAGGGCTGCGGGATGAAATAGTAGGGCTGCTGCCCGGTGCCTGCCGCTGCCGACATGTGTGGTTCTCCTATGGTTCGGATTGGTTTGCCAGACGCGCGATCACCGGCTGCCGCGCCAACGACGACGATCAAGCATGGCCTGCCGCGATGCCGCTCGCGATGACCCAGTGGACGAGCGCGACGAGCGCGCCGATGAAGATGAGCGCCGCGATCAGACCGGCGATGATGACGTGAACGGGATTGATCTCGCTCACGTCGCGCTCGTAGCCCGCGGACTTGCGCACGCCGAAGAACGACCACGCGACCGCCTTCATCGTCTGCAGGAACGAACCCTTGCGCCGGGCGGCCTGGCCGAGCGGCGCCGTCATGCGAGCCTCCTCGAATCCACGATGCGGCCCGCGGCCGATGGCCGCGCAGCCAGCAACGCAGGCCGTGCCGGCGCGATCATGCCTTCGGCTCCGCCGGCCTGGCCGCGGCCTGCTGCGCGCCGGGCGCGGCCGGCGTCTTGCCGCCGACCTCGAAGAAGGTATAGGACAGCGTGATCGTCTTCACATCCCTGGACAGCTTGGGGTCGATCACGAAGGCCACCGGCCAGCGCCTGGACTCGCCGGGCGCGAGCGTCTGCTCGCTGAAGCAGAAGCACTCGAGCTTGTTGAAGTACGGCTCGGCCTGCTTGGGCGCGTAGCTCGGGATCGCCTGCGCAACCATGGTGCGCGGCTGCACGTTGCGAAACTCGTACATCACCGTCACGAGTTGGCCGGGATGGACGTCGATCGAGCGCCGTTCGGGCTTGAACTCCCACGGCCCACGCGCATTGGCGTCGAACTCGACGCTGATCGTGCGGCTCGCGTCGACCTGCGAATTGGCCGCCGGCGCAGCGTTCGACCACTGCGACGCGCGGCGCTCGCTGATCGAAAGCACGTTGATGCCGAGCGAGTCGCAAATCGCGCGATAGACCGGAATCAGTGCGTAGCCGAAGCCGAACATCAGCGCCGCGATGACGGCGAGCTTGCCGAACATGCGCAGATTGTCCCGACGCAGCAATGCATCGTTCGAGGTCGCGGCCGGTGGCGTGGGCATCTGGCGTCTCAGAGGCCGAACAGCACCGCCTTGGCGATGATGCCGACGAAGAAGGCGAGCGCGATCGTCGCCAGGATCACGCCCAGCCTGAGGTTGTGCTTGCGCTGTTCTTCGGGTGTCATGCGCGATGCGAAGGACTGCGGCATGCTCGTCAGGCGATCACCTGGGTCGCTGCCGCGTTCAGCTTGGGCGGGGTTTCGAAGGTGTGGAACGGCGCCGGCGACGGCACGCTCCACTCGAGGCCTTCGGCGCCGTCCCACGGGCTCTGCGGCGCCTTCACGCCGCGCCCGCGCATTGCCGGAATGACGACGAAGAAGACGAAGTAGACCTGCATCAGGCCGAAGCCGAACGCGCCGAGCGAGACGATCATGTTGAAATCGGCGAACTGCAGCGGATAGTCGGCGTAGCGGCGCGGCATGCCGGCCAGCCCGAGGAAGTGCATCGGGAAGAAGGCAAGGTTGAAGAAGATCAGCGAACCCCAGAAGTGGATCTTGCCGCGCGTCTCGTCGGCCATCACGCCGGTCCACTTCGGGCACCAGTAGTAGAAGCCGCCGAACATCGCGAACAGCGATCCGGCGACGAGCACATAGTGGAAATGGGCGACGATGTAGTAGGTGTCCTGGATCTGGATGTCGATCGGCGCCACCGCGCAGACGATGCCGGTGAAGCCGCCCATCGTGAAGACGAAGATGAAGCCCACCGCCCACAGCATCGGCGTCTCGAAGGTCATGGAGCCGCGCCACATGGTCGCCGTCCAGTTGAATATCTTCACCCCCGTCGGCACCGCGATCAGCATCGTCGCGTACATGAAGAAGAGCTGGCCTGTGACCGGCATGCCGGTCGTGAACATGTGGTGCGCCCAGACGATGAACGACAGGATCGCGATCGACGCCGTCGCGTAGACCATCGACGTGTAGCCGAACAGGCGCTTCCTGGCAAAGGCCGGGATGATCTGGCTGATGATGCCGAACGCCGGCAGGATCATGATGTAGACCTCGGGGTGGCCGAAGAACCAGAAGACGTGCTGGTACATCACCGGATCGCCGCCGCCCGCCGGGTTGAAGAAGCTCGTTCCGAAGTGGCGGTCGGTGAGCGTCATCGTGATCGCGCCGGCAAAGACCGGCATGACGGCGATCAGCAGGTAGGCGGTGATCAGCCAGGTCCACGTAAACAGCGGCATCTTCATCAGCGTCATGCCCGGCGCGCGCAGGTTGAGGATGGTGACGATGATGTTGATCGATCCCATGATCGAGCTCGCGCCCATGATGTGCAGCGCGAAGATCGCCATGTCGAGCGACATGCCCATCTGCATCGTCAGCGGCGCATACAGCGTCCAGCCCGCGGCGGGCGCGCCGCCGGGGACGAAGAAGGTCGCGGCGAGCATCAGGCCGGCCGGCGGGAGCAGCCAGAACGACAGGTTGTTCATGCGCGCGAAGGCCATGTCGGGGGCGCCGATCTGCAGCGGGATCATCCAGTTCGCGAAGCCGACGAAGGCCGGCATGATGGCGCCGAAGACCATGATCAGGCCGTGCATCGTCGTCAGCTGGTTGAACAGTTCGGGGTTGACGAACTGCAGCCCCGGCTCGAACAGCTCGGTGCGGATCAGCATCGCGAGCAGGCCGCCGATCATCAGCATCGTCAGCGAGAACATGAGGTACATCGTGCCGATGTCCTTGTGGTTCGTCGCATAGAGCCAGCGCCGCCAGCCGTGCGGCGCGCCGTGATCTGCATGGTCGTGGCCGTGAAGGCCGATGTTGTCGATGACTGCACTCATGGGAAAGCTTCCTGCTTGATTTCGGCTCTGGCGATCACGCTCACTGGCGCGCGGCCTGCACATCGGCCGGCTGCACGAGCTGGCCGGTCTTGTTCGACCAGTGGTTCTTCGTGAACGTGATGACGGCTGCGAGGTCGGTGTCGCCAAGCTGCTTCCACGCCGGCATGGCGCCGTTGTTCTGCCCGTTCAGGACGACGTGGATCTGCTTGGTCTTGTCGGCGTCGAGCACGACCGGATCGCCGTCCAGTGCCTTGATCGGGCCGGCGCCCTTGCCGTTGGCCTGGTGGCAGGCGGCGCAGTTCGCGTTGTAGACCCTCTCGCCGCGGACCAGGCTCTCCTCCATCGTCCACACCTTGGACGGGTCGTCGGCCTTGGCCGCGATCTTCTTCATCTCGCCGTCGACCCAGGCGGTGTAGTCGGCTGCGGAGACGACCTTCACGTGGATCGGCATGTAGGCGTGCTCCTTGCCGCACAGTTCGGCGCACTGGCCGTAGTAGTCGCCGATCTTCTCGGCCCGGAACCAGGTGTCGCGCACGAAGCCGGGGATCGCATCCTGCTTGATGCCGAAGGCCGGCACCATGAAGGCGTGGATGACGTCGTTGGCGGTCGTGATGATGCGAACCTTCTTGTCGACCGGCACGACGAGCGGATAGTCCACCTTCAGCAGGTAGTTGTCGCCTTCCGGCTTGCCGGCGTTGGACATCTCGCGCTGCAGCGGGTCGATCGTCGACATGAAGCCGATGCCCTCGCCCTCGCCCTTGAGGTAGTCGTAGCCCCACTTCCACTGGCTGCCGGTCGCCTTGATCGTCAGATCGGCGCCGCTCGTATCCTTCATCGCGACGACGACCTTGGTCGCCGGCAGCGCGAGCATGATGACGATGAGGAACGGCACGACGGTCCAGACGATCTCGACGGTCGTGCTTTCGTGGAAGTTCGCCGCCTTGTGGCCGCGCGACTTGCGGTGCTTGATGATCGAATAGAACATCACGCCGAAGACGCCGATGAAGATCAGCGTGCACACGATCATCACGAAGTTGTGCAGCCACATCTGGTCGGCGGCGATCACCGTCACCGGCGGATGCAGATTCATCTGGTTGACGGCCGGGCCGCCGGGGAGGTCGTTCACGGCGCGCGCCGCCTGCGCCGCCGACATGGCCGTGAGCATCGCGGCGAGACCTTGCGAGAGCCTGCGGGCGCCTTGCCAGAGATGGCGCGATCGGGTTTTCAGCATATTCGTCATCGTCGTCATGGTGTCAAGACTCTCGCGGAAGCATCGGACCGCCGTAGGTTTCGTCGTTCACGCCGGAATGAAAGGCGGCCGCAACCGGCTGCGCCGCGACATGATCTTCCTGCGGGGCATTGCGCCGCGTGCGCTGTTGCCAGCGGCGCAGCGCCCAGCGCAGTTCGTCGGCCAGCTGGACTCGCAATTCGGGGCGCAGGAAACGCCCGACGGCGATCCGCCGGCCCTGCCCCGACAGTTCGATCAGCGAGCCGTCTCCATGGCGCGGCTCGACGCGCACCCAGCCCGGATTGAAGGCGACGCGTTCGACCCGGCGGCCGGAGGTATTCTCGACCGTCAGCCTATCGTCGAGCAGGTCGATGCGCTCGCTGTCCGCCGCATGGCGCGCGTAGACCAGCAGCGCGACGCCGACGAGCAGCATCTCGAGCCACGCGAACGGCATCACCATCGTCGCGCCGCGCAGCCAGAAGACGACGGCCAGGCCGAGCGAGAGCACGCACAGCGATGCGTAGAACCACATCAGCTGGCGCGGTGCGAGCGAGCTGTTGCGCTTGAAGATCCACTCTACCGACCACGGCAGACGTGCATCTGCACCCTGCCCCCAGACGGCAGCACTCTCACGGCCGAACCGGAACCGGACCCTGTGCGTCGAGGCGCGCCACGCTGGAGAGATGATGCTGGTCAACATGCTGATGGCGTTGAAATGCGAAGATCCGCCTGCGGATATTGCCATACGCTGCGCCCGGTTCGAACCGATCCCGGCATGGCGTGGCGTCGCAGCGGTCCCTTGCCCGCGACAGGCGGCGGATTCTATCCCGCTGCGGCAGCGCACATCCCCGTGGGGGAATCACCGATGCCCTTGGCGTGCCGACTTGAGCATGGCGCGCATGTCCTGCACCGAGACCTTGGTCGGCGCGTCCGAGCGCACGCGCGGCGCGGCCTTGAAGGCATGACCGTAGACGACCTCGAAGCTCATCGCGATCCTGCCGTCGGCGGCGGCCAGCGCGGCGAGCGACTCGTGCAGGCGTGCCCGCCAGCGCGGCGTGCGAAGGCCGGCAAAGCGCGCCGGAGAAGCATTCGCGCCGAGCTGCCTGAGTTCGGCGAGCAGCGCCTGCGGGCCGTCCCACGTCAGCGTGAGCCGCTCCTGGTCCATCACCGGATCGGCAAAGCCGGCATCGATCAGCATGTCGCCGAGGTCGTGCATGTCGACGAAGGCCGCGCCCGGCGCCGGCCAGCCGAGGCGCCGGTACAGCGCGTGAAGCTCGCGCAAGGTATCCGGGCCGAGGGTGGAGAACATCAGGAAGCCGCCGACCGCGAGCGCGCGCTGCCAGCGCTCGAGGAGTGCCGGCAGGTCGGCGATGGCGTGCAGCATCATGTTGGCCCACAGCAGCTGCGCCGTGCCGGCTTGCGGCTCGTCGCCGCGCACCTCGACCGCGGCGCCGCGGCGCGCCGTCCACCACGGCCGCTGCGCGGCCTCGCGGCTGCGCGCCAGCAACGCGCCGTCCGGCTCGAAGACGACGCGCCGCGCCTTCGGATAGGCGGCGCGCAGCAGGTCGCCGCTGGCGCCCGTATGGCCCCACCAGTCGAGCAGCGTCGAAGGCGCGAGCCGCACGACCGGCAGACGCTCGGCCATCCGTCTTGCGACTTCGGCATGCAGCCATGGCGGCTGCGGGTTGCGCGCCATGCGGCGCAATGCGGCGCGAACCAGGGTCTCGTCGATGGCTCGCGTGCCGGTCGCCGCCGGCATCGGTCTCGAATCGGGCATTGCGGGCCAGTATATTGAGCCCCGCGACGGCCGGTGCCGAACGCCGACACGGTCCACGGGCCGTGAATTGTCTTTCCCGCAACGGCGCAAGCTCGATCTCCCACGTGAACGGCATTCGCCTCGCCGCGGCCCTGTCCGCATCGCTGCACAGCCTGCCGACGCAGTGCGCGTTGTGCAGGAACTGGTCGCGCGCCCGGCTGTGCGAGGCCTGCATAGCGCGCTTCGCGCAGCCGCGCCCGCGTTGCGGGCGCTGCGCGATCGCGCTGCCGCCCGGCGCTGCGGTGTGCGGCGCCTGCGCACGCGAGCCGCCGCCCTTCGCGCACGCCGTCGCGGCGGTCGACTACGCGCCGCCGTGGGACGATCTCGTGCGCCGATTCAAGTTCGACGCCGCGCTCGATCTGGCCGACGCTCTCGCATCGCGCATTCTCGACGCCGTCGGACGCAGCGGCCCGCAACCGCCGCACTGGCTGCTGCCGGTGCCTCTGGCCGATGCGCGGCTGCGCGAGCGCGGCTACAACCAGGCGTGGGAGCTTGCGCGGCGCGTCGCCCGTGCGCTGCAGTGCGCCAGCGATCCGCACCTCCTGCTGCGCACCCGGCATACGCCGCACCAACTCTCGCTGCCGCCAGCTCAGCGGGCCGCCAATGTGCGCGGCGCGTTCGCTGTCGAGCCGCGCCGGCGCCAGGCGTTGCGCGATCGCGATGTCGCGCTGCTCGACGACGTGATGACGACCGGCGCGACGCTGTCCGAGGCCGCGCGCAGCGTGCTGCAGGCCGGCGCGGCATCGGTCCAGGTCTGGGTGCTGGCACGCACGCCGCGTCCCGACGGGGCGTAGCGGCGGTGTTCAATATCGTCCTCGTCCACCCCGAGATCGCGCCGAATACCGGCAATGCGATCCGGCTCGCCGCCAATACCGGCTGCACGCTGCACCTCGTCGAGCCGCTCGGCTTCTCGATGGAGGATCGCCTGCTGCGCCGCGCCGGGCTCGACTACCACGAGACAGCGCGCGTGCGGCGCCATGCATCGTGGCCGGCCCTGGTCGGCGAGGCGCAGCCCGATCCGGCGCGCCTGTTTGCCTTCTCGACGCATGCGCGGCGGCGCTTTGCCGACGTGCGCTGGCAGCCGGGCGACTGGCTCGTATTCGGCGCCGAATCCTCGGGCCTGCCCCCCGACGTGCGCGACGCGTGCGGGCAGCAGGTCCGCCTGCCGATGCGGCCGCAGCAACGCAGCCTGAACCTGAGCAACGCGGTCGCGGTCGCCGTCTTCGAAGCCTGGCGCCAGAACGGCTACGCGGGCGGCGCGTAAGGCCCGCGGCGCGCGCGGATCACTCCATCTTCACGCCCGCGGCCTTGATCACGCGGGCCCAGTTTTCGCGCTCGCTGCGCATCAGC
>CALMIL010000089.1 GCA_937864005.1 uncultured Burkholderiales bacterium | reverse complement strand
TGCCCCGAAAGCGGCGAAGCGCTCGCGATCGACCCGCTCGATCACGGGAAATGCCTGAATGCGGCGAAGGTCCGCGGTTGGAGAATCACGCAGGTGCTCAACACTCACGAGCATCCCGATCACACCGGCGGCAACGCGGCCGTGATCGCGGCGACCGGCGCCAAGCTGATCGCGCACCACCGCGCCGGCAAGAGCATCCCGGGCGTCGACCGCGGCGTGAAGGCGGGCGACGTCATCAAGGTCGGCAAGACCGTCGAGCTCGAATGCATGGATACGCCGGGCCACACGATGTGCCACATCTGCCTGCGCGCGCACACCGAACAGCCGGCGCTCTTCTCGGGCGACACCCTCTTCAACGCCGGCGCCGGCAACTGCCACAACGGCGGCAACGTCGAGGAGCTGTACGCCACTTTCGCCGGCCAGATCGCGAAGCTGCCCGACGACACCCGCGTCTACGCCGGCCACGACTACCTCGAGAACAACCTCAAGTTCACGCTCGCTCGCGAACCCGACAACGCGGCGGCAAGGGCGCTGCTGCCGAAAGTCGAGGGCCAGGACGCAGCGAACGCGATCGTGACAACGCTCGCCGACGAGAAGCGCATCAACACCTTCCTGCGCCTCGCCAGCCCGAGCGTGATCGCCAGGCTGCGCGAGAGCTTTCCCGACCTGCCGGAGCAGCCGGACGCGAAGACGGTGTTCGTCAAGCTGCGCGAGCTGCGCAACAAGTGGTAGCTCGAGGCGGCGCGGCTGCGCTGCCGGACGCGGTGGTCGCGATGCCGCCCAAGCAGCAGAGCGGAGCGGCGGCCGCCGCGACCTGGTAGGGCCGGGCCTTGCCGGGGCGGATCGCGGCGCGCATGGCGTTGCCGTGCGGACTGCGTTCGGGTCGATGACGTGCGTCTTCCCGCGCGGCGTCGATCGCTCACTCGATCGGCGTGAGCTTGGCGATGCCCAGCGCGAGCCACTTGGCTCCGTGGCGATTGAAATTGATCTGCGCGCGCGCGTCCGCCGCGCTGCCTTCGAGCGTCACGATCACGCCCTCGCCGAATTTGGCGTGAAAGACGCGCTGGCCCACGCGCAGGCCGTGCTCCGGCTTCTTTGGCATCACCGGCGCGTCGACCTTGCCAGCGCCGACGATCGAGGTCAGCCCCGATCCCTTCGCCCACGCCGACTGGTACTCGCGCGCATAGCCCGAGCCGAAACCCTGGTTGCGCGGCGTGATCCACTTCAGCCCCTCGTCGGGCAGTTCGTCGACGAAGCGGCTCTTCACGTTGTAGCGCGTCTGGCCGTGCAGCATGCGCGTCTGCGAGAAGCTCAGATACAGGCGCTTTCTGGCGCGCGTGATGGCGACATACATCAGGCGCCGCTCCTCCTCCAGCCCGTCGCGGTCGGCGGCCGAGTTCTCGTGCGGAAACAAGCCCTCTTCGAGGCCGGTGATGAAGACGCAGTCGAATTCGAGGCCCTTGGCCGAATGCACCGTCATCAGCTGGATCGCATCGGCGCCCGCATCGGCCTGGTTGTCGCCGGCTTCCAAAGCGGCGTGGGTCAGGAAGGCAGCAAGCGGCGACATGATCTCGCCGGACTCGGGGTCAGGCACCGCGGCCGCTGATGAACCAGCGCCCTCCTCGCTGGCTGCGGCATCCGCCGGCAGCGCGACGGCGTCCTTGCCGAAGCCTTCGAGCATGACGAAGGCCTCGGCCGCGTTGACGAGTTCGGCCAGGTTCTCGATCCGGTCCTGGCCGTCCTTGTCGTTGCGATAGTGCGCGGCCAGGCCGCTGTGCTCGACGACGTGCTCGATGATCTCGCGCAGCGTCAGGCCCTGCGTCCCGTTGCGCAGCGCGTCGATCAGTGCGACGAAGGCACCGGCCTTGGTGCCGCTCTTGCCACCAGCGGCCGCGGCCGCCTGCATCAGGCTGAGCCCGGCGGCGCGCGCCGCGTCCTGCACCTGCTCGACGCTGCGCGCGCCGATGCCGCGCGCCGGAAAGTTGACGACGCGCAGGAAGCTCGTATCGTCGTTCGGGTTCTCGATCAGCCGCAGGTAGGCCAGCGCATGCTTGACCTCGGCGCGCTCGAAGAAGCGCAGCCCGCCGTAGACGCGGTACGGCACCCCGGCGTTGAAGAGCGCCGATTCGAGCACGCGCGACTGCGCGTTGCTGCGATAGAGCAGCGCGATCTGCGCGAGCGGCGTGCCCTCGCGGTGGAGTTGCTGCAGCTCCTCGAGCAGCCACTGCGCCTCGGCGAAGTCGCTCGTCGCCTCGAATACGCGCACCGGTTCGCCGGCGCCGGCGTCGGTGCGAAGTTGCTTGCCCAGGCGGCGCGTATTGCGCGCGATCAGCGCGTTGGCGGTATCGAGGATATGGCTGCTGCTGCGGTAGTTCTGCTCGAGCCGGATCAGGCGTTCGACGTGGAATTCGCGCTGGAAGTCGGCCATGTTGCCGACCAGCGCGCCGCGAAACGCGTAGATGCTCTGGTCGTCGTCGCCGACCGCGAGCACGCTCGTCGGCGCGATGCCGGACGCGGCGTCGCCGGTCGTCGCGAACATCTTGAGCCACTGATACTGCAGCCGGTTCGTATCCTGGAACTCGTCGACGAGGATGTGGCGAAAGCGCCTGCGGTAGTGCTCGCGCAGCGCATCGTTGTCGCGCATCAGCTCGACGGTGCGCAGCATCAGCTCGGCGAAATCGACGCTGCCTTCGCGCTGGCACTGGTCTTCGTAGGCCTGGTAGATCTCTGCGAGGCGGCGCGTCTGCTCGTCGCGCACCGTGATATCGCGCGGGCGCAGGCCGTCGTCCTTGCTGCCCGCGATGAAGGCGCTGACCTGCTTCGGCACGAAGCGATCCTCGTCGAGGTTCATCGCCTTGACGACGCGCTTGACCGACGCGAGCTGATCCTGCATGTCCAGGATCTGGAAGCTCTGCGGCAAGGCGGCGAGCTTCCAGTGGGTACGCAGGAAGCGGTTGCACAGGCCGTGGAAGGTGCCGACCCACATGCCGCGCACCGGGATCGGCAGCATCGCCGACAGGCGCGCGAGCATCTCGCGCGCCGCCTTGTTGGTGAACGTCACCGCCATCACGCCGCCCGGCGAGACCTGCCCCGTCGTCAGCAGCCAGGCGATGCGCGTCGTCAGCACGCGCGTCTTGCCCGATCCGGCGCCGGCGAGGATCAGCGCCGGTTCGGCGGGCAGCGTGACCGCGGCGCGCTGCTCGGGGTTCAAGCCGCGCAGGATGGCCGAGTCGCCCCGCGCGCTACTTTCCGCGGCAACTTCATCAGAATGCAGACTCATGTCCCGATTCTAGGAGTCACCCTTGTTGCAATGCGGCCCGCATCGCCGGTGCGCGCGACCTGCGCTCGCCCTGGTCTTCGCCTCGCTCGCCTCGCACGCCGCACCGCCCGAGAGCTGCGGTGCACCCGGCATGCTGCTCGAGCGCTTCATAACCGCCGACTGTGAAGTCTGCTGGCGCGGGGGCGATACCCCGAGCGGCACGCCACTCGCTCTCGACTGGATTGTCCCCAGCCCGCGCGGAGACGATGCGCCTCTGGCCGCTGCCGCGCTGCCCGAGGCGGGCGTGCGCGCGGGGACCATCGCGCAGACCGCAACGACGAGCCGCAGGCATGTTTTGCCGTCTGGCGCAGGACTGTCGCTGCGCGTGGAGCAAGGCCCGCCGTTCAACGGCTATATCGCGGCGCAGGTCGATGTCGAACGCGATGCGGCGCGCGGCGGCAGGCCGGCGCCGTCCGGCGCCGTCGCCTACCTTGCGCTCGTCGAACAGGTGCGCGCGGGCGAGGAAGGCGCGACGGTGCAACGCATGCTCGTGCGGGCGGTCGTCGGCCCCTTGCCGCTGGACCCGGACCGATCCGGGGTGGCGCATCTGCACGCGTTTCGCGTCCCGCAAGGCAGCAGGCCCGCGCGGCTCGTCGCGGTCGGCTGGGCCGAGGCACCGGGAGGCAGGGTGATCGCCGCCGCGCGCGTCGAACCCGACGCCTGCCTGCCGGCCAGATAATCGATCCAACCGCGTTCGCGAGAAGTGCCACCATGGAAATCTTCGACTACGACAATATCCTGCTGCTGCCGCGCAAGTGCCGCGTCGAAAGCCGCAGCGAATGCGACGCCTCGGCCGAACTCGGCGCGCGCCGCTTCAAGCTGCCGGTCGTGCCGGCCAACATGAAAACGGTGATCGACGAGCCGATCAGCGAATGGCTGGCGGCGAACGACTATTTCTACGTCATGCACCGCTTCGACCTCGACAACGTCGCCTACGCGCGGGCGATGCGCGACAAGGGGCTCTACGTCTCGATCAGCTCGGGCGTCAAGGCGCCCGACTACGCGGTGATCGACCGCCTCGCCGCCGACGGCGTCGGCGCCGACTACATCACGATCGATATCGCGCACGGCCATGCCGAGAGCGTGAGGAAGATGATCGAGCACATCAAGAAGCGGCTGCCGGCGAGCTTCGTCATCGCCGGCAATGTCGCGACGCCCGAGGCGGTGATCGACCTCGAGAACTGGGGTGCCGACGCGACCAAGGTCGGCGTCGGGCCGGGCAAGGTCTGCATCACGAAGCTCAAGACCGGTTTCGGCACCGGCGGCTGGCAACTCTCGGCGCTGAAGTGGTGCGCGCGCGTCGCCACGAAGCCGATCATCGCCGACGGCGGCATCCGCGACCATGGCGACATCGCCAAGAGCGTGCGCTTCGGCGCGGCGATGGTGATGATCGGCTCGCTTTTTGCCGGCCACGAGGAGTCGCCCGGCAAGACGGTCGAGGTCGACGGCAAGCTCTTCAAGGAGTACTACGGCAGCGCGTCGGACTTCAACAAGGGCGAGTACAAGCACGTCGAGGGCAAGCGCATCCTCGAGCCGATCAAGGGCCGCCTCGCCGACACGCTGCGCGAGATGCGCGAAGACGTGCAGAGCTCGATCAGCTATGCCGGCGGCACCCGGCTCGCCGACATCCGCAAGGTCAACTACGTGATCCTCGGCGGCGACAACGCGGGCGAACACCTGCTGATGTAGATGCAGGCACCGCCTTGGCCGCTCGCCGACGCCGACGCAAAGTGCAACCTCGCTGAGTGTTTTGTAACCTAGGGTAAACCCCCTATTCGGGGGGTGTGCGCATCGAGGCCGCCGCTTCACTATCGGTTCGGCCATGCGGCAACCGGACCCGGTTTCCTGCTTGGCGACGTTGCATGCAATCAGCATAGGAGTGAGTGCTATGGTTTCAAACAAGCTAGTCAGTTCGATCGGCGTCGGGTTCGCCCTGATGTCGGCCTCCGCCGCCCACGCGGTCACCATGTACAACGATCTCGCTGCCTGGCAGGTCGATGTCAGCACGTTCCAGGGCACATCTGCGCTTCCCGGTGCCGAGTTCTCACAACCCTCGTCGCTGATTCTCTCGGGCGGATCGATCCTCGACAACTTCAGCAGTGCGGTCGAAAAGCGTGTGGTCGGCTCGGGTTGGGCCACCTGGCCCGGCCAGCCCGGCTCGAACGGCACGAGCGTGTACTACACGGGAGGCGCGAGTTCCGTGACCATGGACTTCACAGGCGGCCACGTATTGCAAGCCGGCAACCCGGTTCCCGTGGACGCGTTCGGCATGTTCATCGAGCCGTCCAGTTTCGGTGTTTTCGATATCACTTTGCAGCTTGCGGGTGGACAATCGGTCACGCAGTCGGTCGAGGGCAGCGCCGGAGCGCAATTCTTCGGCTGGACCGGATTGGCCGTGACGAGCTTTACGGTCAGTGCCGATCCCAGCGCGTCGGGATTTGCCTTCGGCCAGTTCTACGAAGGCAATACGGTTCCGGTGCCCGAGCCAGGAACCTACGCGTTGATGCTGGCCGGCCTGGGCGCCGTGGGCTTCGTTGCGCGCCGCCGCAAGGCAAGCAATCGCTGAGCGTTCGACCCGCCATATGCAACGGCCCCGCTCGAGCGGGGCCATTTTCTCTTCTCGCCGCTTTTGCGGTTTGGTGCAAGGGCTCGTGCCGCCATCGCGAAGGCGTGAGAGTGGACAAGGTGCCGAAGCAGGCGACACCTACAATCGCAGTCTTCGAAATGTACGGCGATGGCTCGCCGATCCGCACCGTGACCGCCCCCCCGATGCCCGAACTCGCCAAGTCCTTCGAGCCCGCCGCGATCGAGGCGCGCTGGGCGCCGCGTTGGGAGGCGAGCGGCCTGTACGCGCCGTCGCTCGACGCGTCGCGGCCGTCGTTCTCGATCCAG
>CALMIL010000088.1 GCA_937864005.1 uncultured Burkholderiales bacterium | reverse complement strand
TGGTTGAAGAGCCGCTTGTCGCCTTCGACCAGGATCGCGAGGTCGCCGCGGTTCTTGAACGACAGCCACGTGCCGCGGTCGGTCAGCACGTAGGCGTTGCTCGACGATGCGATATTGAGCGCCGGCCCCATGCCGCAGCCGCACGCCTTGTAGCCCGGCACGGTCGTCTCGGGCGAGGCGACGCCCGCCTCCTTCCAGAAGCGCAATTCGGCGCTGTGCGTGCCGCTGCGGTCGCCGCGCGAGACGAATTCGGCCTTCGACGCGGCGAGCTTCTTCATCGCCTCCACCACGTCGTGGCCCTTGATGCCGGCGGGGTCGTTCTTCGGGCCAACGATGACGAAGTCGTTGTACATCACGTCGCGCCGCGGCAGGCCCCAACCCTCGGCGATGAATTTCTCCTCGGCCGCCTTGTCGTGCACGAAGAGCACGTCGGCGTCGCCGCGGCGCCCCATGTCGAGCGCCTGGCCGGTGCCCTGCGCGACGACGCGCACCGTGATGCCGGTCGCCTTCGTGAAGGCCGGCAGCAGGTGCGCGAAGAGGCCCGACTGCTCGGTGCTCGTCGTCGAGGCCATGACGATCGTCTTGTCCTGCGCCTGGGCCGCGAACGGCAGCAGCGCGGCGGCGGCGAGCGCGAGGACCAGCGCGGCACGGCGGCCGCGGGAGGCGAGCGTCGAAACGTCGAATCGTGAGTTCACAGCATTTCTCCTTTCAGGAAGCGTTGTGCCGGCCCTTGCAGCCGGCCGTTGAAGAACTCGGGTTTCGGCAGGTCGGCGTGGATCGCGCCGCCTTCGAGGTAGATCACGCGGCTCGCGAGGCGCTTGGCCTGGCCGAGGTTGTGGGTGCTCATCACGAGCGTCATGCCTTCGGCGGCGAAGCTCGCGAGCACCTCCTCGACTTCGTGCTTGGCGGTCGGATCGAGGCTCGCGGTCGGCTCGTCGAGGAACAGCAGTTGCGGCTTGACCGCCCACGCGCGGGCCAGCGCGAGGCGCTGCTGCTGCCCGCCCGACAGCGCACGCGACGGGCGCTGCTCGACGCCCTGCAGGTCGACGCGGCGCAGTGCCTGCGCGACGCGCTCGTCCCACTGCGCGCGCGGCACGTCGGCGAGCCACAGCGCCAGGCGCATGCTGTTGCGCACCGACAGATGGATCACGAACGGGCGCTGGAAGACCATCGCCTGGCGCCCGAATCCGGCGCCGACGCGGCGCTTGCCGCTGTGCTTCAAGATGCCGTGCAGCGTGCGCAGGAGCGTCGTCTTGCCCGAGCCGTTGGGGCCGAGGAGGGCGATGAAGTCGCCGCGCTCGACGTTCATCGTGACGCCATCGAGCGCCCGCACGTCGCCGAAGCGCACCGAGACATCGTCGAGCGCGATCAGCGTCATCGCACCCCCGCCAGTGCCGAGCCCTGCCCGCCGCGGCGGGTGAGTCCGAGCAGCATGTTGAGCACGGCGACGACGACGAGCAGCACGATGCCGAGTGCCATCGCCAGCGGCAGGTCGCCCTTGCTCGTCTCGAGCGCGATCGTCGTCGTGATCACGCGCGTGAAGCCGTCGATATTGCCGCCGACGATCATCACCGCGCCGACCTCGGAGATCGCGCGCCCGAAGGCGGCGATCAGTACCGTCAGCACCGCCCAGCGGCTGTGCACGAGCATCAGGAGCGCACAGGTCAGCGGGCGCGCGCCCATCGAGAGCAGCTGGTCGCCGCCGTCGCGCAAGGCGTCGGCAACGAGCTGGCGCGTCAGCGCGACGATGATCGGCAGCACGAGCACGGTCTGCGCGATCACCATCGCCGCCGGCGTGAAGAGGATGCCGAAGACGCCGAGCGGCCCGCTGCGCGACAGCAGCAGATAGACGATCAGACCGACGACGACCGCCGGCAGCGCGAGCATGGTATTGACGAAGAGCGTCAGCTGGCGGTGCCCCGGGAAATGCGCGACCGCCATCCAGGCGCCGAATGCGAGGCCGAGGCAGGAGGCGATCAGCGTCGCGCTGCCGCTGACGGTGAGCGAGAGCGCGACGGTGTGAACGAGGACCGAGTCGGCCTGCAGGATCAATCGGGCGGCGGTATGGAAGCTCTCGGCGAATGCACTCATCGGGTTAGGCTCGGGCTCGCGCCATTCTCGGCGGCGTTCTGTGATCCGCACATATGAACAGTCATGCATAGAGTCAACCTGACCTACAGCCTCGTCGGCGTCGAACCGCAGCAGCGCGAACTGCACCATCCGCTGCTCGCGCTGCTCGGCGCGGTGCACGACAGCGGGTCGATCAACGGCGCGGCGCGCCGGCTCGCGCTGTCGTATCGCCACGTCTGGGGCGAGCTCAAGCGCTGGGAGCAGGAACTCGGTCAGACGCTCGTCGTCTGGAACAAGGGCCGGCCGGCCGTGCTGTCGCCGTTCGGCGAGAAGCTCTTGTGGGCCGAGCGCCGCGCCCAGGCGCGCCTGGCGCCGCAGATCGAGGCGCTGCGCGCCGAACTCGAGCAGGCCTTCGCGATCGCCTTCGACGACGGCGCGGGCGTCATCCCGATCGTCGCCAGCCACGACGATGCGCTGCCGCTGCTGCGCACGCTGGCGCGCGAGCGCCACCGGCTGCACCTGGACATCGGTTTCTCGGGCAGCGTCGATGCGCTCGCCGCGCTCAACGACGGGCGCTGCCTGATGGCGGGCTTTCACGCCCTCGTCGAATCGCCGCTGCGCTCGCCGACGGCGCGCGTCTACCGCGGCATGCTCAAGCCCGGGCGTCACAAGCTCGTCGCCTTCGCGCGGCGCACGCAGGGGCTGATCGTCGCGCCCGGCAATCCGCACGAGATCACGCTGCTCGCCGATCTGTGCCGCCACGGCATCCGCTTCGCGAATCGGGCACGCGGCACCGGAACGCGCGTCGTCTTCGACGAGCTGCTCGCGGCGCAGGGAATCAACCCCCAGTACATCGCCGGCTACGACCGCACCGAGCCATCGCACCGCTCGGCCGCCGAGGCGGTGGCCAGCGGCAGCGCCGACGCCGCGCTCGGCATCGAGGCGGCGGCAAGGGCGCGCGGCATGGGTTTCGTGCCGCTCGTGCAGGAGCAGTATTTCCTCGTCACGCTGCAGCACGCGCTCGTGCAGCCGCAGGTGCAGACTTTGCTCGGGCTGCTGCAAAGCGCGCAATGGCGCGCCCAGCTGAATGCCCTGCCGGGCTACGAGGCGGGCGACAGCGGCGAGGTGCTGTCGCTGCGCCGCGTGCTGCCGTGGTGGACCTTTCGCAAGCCCAAGCGGCCGGCAACGCGATAGGGGAACGGGGGCAGCGCTTCGGGGGTAAATTACGACGCCACGGCCGGCGCCCGGGCATTGCAGGCGCGCCGCGAGCCGTCGAGACGAAGATAACGGAGACGAGCATGCCAAGACCATCGAGCGACACCGAACAGCGATCCGAGCGTCTGGAGCAGGTCGCCGCGCTACTGCGCGCGAAGCTGAGTGCCGATCAGCGCGATCTGCTGGAGGCCTTTGCGCGCCAGTATTTCGGCCAGGTCGATCCCGAGGATCTCGACGAGCGCGAGGTGCCCGATCTGTATGGCGCGCTGCTGTCGCACTGGAGCTTCGCGCGCCGCCGTGCGCCGGGCAAGGTGCGCGTGCGCGCCTTCAACCCGACGGTCGCCGAGCACGGCTGGCAATCGACGCACACGATCGTCGAGATCGTGAACGACGATATGCCCTTCCTCGTCGATACCGTCACGATGGAGGTCAACCGCCACGGGCTGACGCTGCACCTGATCATCCATCCGGTGCTCGCCGTGCGGCGCGCGGGCGACGGCACGCTCGCCGGGCTCGCCGAGGCGTCGGACCCGGCCGCGCGGCGCGAGTCCTTCATTCACGTCGAGGTCGATCGCGTGCCCGACGCCGAGCTGCTCGAGGAACTCGCCGCCGACCTCGAGCGCGTGCTCGGCGATGTGCGCCAGACGGTCGAGGACTGGCCGGCGATGCGTGATCGCGTGCTCGGCATCATCCATGGCCTGTCGACGCGGACCCTGCCGATGCCGGCGGCCGAGCTCGACGAGGGCCGCGCCTTTCTCGAATGGCTCGCCGACAACCATTTCACCTTCCTCGGCAGCCGCTCGCACGACCTGGTGGTCCAGGACGGCGTCGACACCCTGCGCATCGTCCCCGATTCGAGCCTCGGCATCCTGCGCGAGACCGACCCCGCGAACGTCAAGGTCGTCGCTTCCGGCTTTGCCGCGCTGCCGCCCGAGGTGCGCGCCTATGCGCGCCGGCCCGAACTGCTCGTCGTCACCAAGTCGACCGCGCGCTCGACGGTGCATCGCCCCGGCTACCTCGACTACATCGCCGTCAAGCGCTTCGGTGCCGACGGCGAGGTGATCGGCGAGGATCGCTTCCTCGGCCTCTTCACCTCGACCGCCTACAACGCGAGCCCGGCCCAGATTCCGCTGCTGCGGCGCAAGATCGCCAACGTCATCGAGCGCGCCGGGCTGCCTGCCGGCGGCCATACCGGCAAGGCGCTCGCCCACATCCTCGAGACCTATCCGCGCGACGAGCTGTTCCAGACCGGCGAAGACAACCTGCTGCGCACCGCGATCGGCATCCTGCACCTCGACGAGCGGCAGCGCTTTCGCCTCTTCATCCGGCGCGACCCGTTCGAGCGCTTCCTGTCGTGCCTGATCTACGCGCCGCGCGAGAACTACACGACCGAGCTGCGCGAGAAGTGGCAGGCGATCCTCGTCAAGGCCTTCAACGGCGTCAGCTCGGAGTTCAACGTCCACCTGACGGAGTCGGTCCTCGCGCGCATCCAGATCCTGGTGCGCACCCGGCCGGGGCAGATTCCCGACTACGACGCGCGCGAGATCGAGCAGCGGCTGGTCGCCTCGGCGCGGCGCTGGGACGACGATCTGAAGGCGGCGCTGATCGAAGCCGCCGGCGAGGCGCGCGGCAACGCCCTGCTGCGCCGCTTCTGCAATGCCTTTCCGGCCGCCTACCGGTCCGATTTCGCGGCCCGCGCCGCGGTCCCCGATATCGAGCTGATGGCACAGATGAGCGAGGCCCGGCCGGTCGCGATGACGCTGTACCGGCCGCTCGAAGCGCCGCCCGGCGCGCTGCGCTTCAAGCTGCTGCGCCTTGCGCAGCCGCTGACGCTGTCGGGCAGCCTGCCGATGCTCGAGCATATGGGCCTGAAGGTGCTCGACGAGCATCCCTACCGCGTCGCGACGCAGGACGGCGCGCCGATCTGGATCCACGATTTCGGGCTCGACAGCGGCCAGGGCGATGCCGACCTCGAGATCGACACGCTGCGCCCGGTATTCGAGGAGGCGTTCGGCGCGATCCTCGCCGGCGAGGTCGAGAACGACGATTTCAACCGGCTCGTCGTCGGCGCGCTGCTGCCGGCGGCCGAGATCGTCGTCCTGCGCGCCTACGCGAAATACATGCGCCAGATCGGCTTCGCGCTGTCGCAGGCCTTCATCCGGGCCACGCTCGCCGCCCATCCGCAGATCGCACGCCACCTCGTCGCGCTCTTCAAGGCGCGCTTCGATCCGGACGCGCCGGCCGGCGCCGATGCGCGGGCGCCCGAGCACGTTGCCGCGATCGAGGCTGCGCTCGAAGGGGTGGACAACCTTTCCGAGGATCGCGTGCTGCGCCAATATATGGCGCTCATCCTGGCGACGACGCGCACCAACTACTGGCGCCGCGGTGCGGCGGGCGAACGACGCGGCTTCGTCTCGTTCAAGTTCGACCCGAGCAAGGTGCCGGGGCTGCCCGAACCGAAGCCGATGTTCGAGATCTTCGTCTACTCGACGCGCTTCGAGGGAGTGCATCTGCGCGGCGGGCGCGTCGCGCGCGGCGGGCTGCGCTGGTCGGACCGGCCGGAGGATTTCCGCACCGAGGTGCTCGGCCTCGTGAAGGCGCAGATGGTGAAGAACACGGTCATCGTGCCGGTCGGCTCGAAGGGCGGCTTCGTGCTGAAGAAGGCGCCGCCGGCAGCAGACCGCGATGCCTTCCTCGCCGAGGGCGTTGCCTGCTACAAGGACTATCTGCGCGGCCTGCTCGACGTCACCGACAACCGGGTCGGCACGGCGATCGTGCCGCCGCCGCAGGTTGTGCGCCACGACGACGACGACCCCTATCTCGTCGTTGCCGCCGACAAGGGCACGGCGAGCTTTTCCGACTATGCCAACGGCATCAGCAAGGAGTACGGCTTCTGGCTCGGCGACGCCTTCGCGTCGGGCGGCTCGGTCGGCTACGACCACAAGGGCATGGGCATCACCGCGCGCGGCGCGTGGGAGTCGGCCAAGCGCCACTTCCGCGAGTTCGGTGTCGACACGCAATCGACCGATTTCACGGTCGCCGGCATCGGCGACATGTCGGGCGACGTGTTCGGCAACGGCATGCTGCTGTCGCGTCATATCCGGCTCGTCGCCGCCTTCGACCACCGCCACGTCTTCCTCGACCCGAGCCCCGACGCGGCGCGCAGCTTCGCCGAGCGCGAGCGGCTCTTCGCGCTGCCGCGCTCGTCGTGGGCCGACTACGACGCGGCGCTGATCTCGGCCGGCGGCGGCGTGCACGCGCGAAGTGCGAAGTCGATCGCGATCACGCCCGAGGTGAAGGCCGCGCTCGGCATCGATGCCGAGACGCTGACGCCGACCGAGCTCGTGCATGCGATCCTGAAGGCGCCGGTCGACCTGATCTACAACGGCGGCATCGGCACCTACGTGAAGGCGAGCGACGAGTCGCACGCGCAGGTCGGCGACCGTGCCAACGATGTGCTGCGCGTCGACGGCCGCGAGCTGCGCTGCAAGGTCTTCGTCGAAGGCGGCAACCTCGGCTGTACCCAGCGCGGGCGGATCGAATATGCGCTTGCCGGCGGGCGCATCAATACCGACGCGATCGACAACTCGGCCGGCGTCGACACCTCGGATCACGAGGTCAATATCAAGATCCTGCTCGGGCTGCCGGTCGCCGAAGGCGAGATGACCGAGAAGCAGCGCAACGCGCTGCTGCCCGAGATGACCGACGAAGTCGCCGCCCTCGTGCTGCGCGACAACGTCTTCCAGACCCAGGTGCTCTCGGTCACCGGCCGCATCGCGCCGCAGATGCTCGACGCCCAGACGCGCTTCATGCAGTTCCTCGAGAAGGCCGGCCGCCTGAACCGCGCGATCGAGTATCTGCCGAGCGACGAACAGCTCGCCGAGCGCCGCGCCGAGGGCCTCGGCCTGACGACGCCCGAGCGCGCCGTGCTGCTCGCCTACAGCAAGATCTGGCTCTACGACGAGCTTCTCGCGTCGCCGCTGCCAGATGACCCGCGGCTCGCGGTCACGCTGACGCGCTACTTCCCGAAGCGGCTGCGCGAGCGCTTCACGCAGTGGATGCCGCGCCATCCGCTCGGGCGCGAGATCATCGCCACCTACGTCACCAACAGCATGCTCAACCGCGTCGGCAGCACCTACGTCTACCGGCTCGTCGAGTCGACCGGTGCGCGTGCCGACGAAGTCGTGCGCGCCTACCTGATGAGCCGCGATATCTTCGGCCTGGTGCCGATGTGGCACGCGATCGAGGCGCTCGACAACCGGGTCGCCGACGACGTGCAGGCGCGCATGCTGATCCACACCAGCGCCCAGCTCGAACGCGGCACGACCTGGCTGCTGCGCTCGCGGCGGCTCGCCGACGATATGGCCGATACCGTCGCCTACTTCCAGCCCGGGGTCGAGGCGCTCGGCGCGCGGCTGCGCGAGCTTCACAGCGCCGAGGCCAACCCCGGCGTCGAGGCCGTCGTGCGGCAATACGAAAGCGAAGGCGTGCCGCGCGATCTGGCGCTGCGCGTCGCGACCTTCGACTCGCTGCATGCGACGCTCGATATCGCCGAGGTCGCGGCCGATGCCGGCGAGGCGGTCGAACTCGTCGCCGCGATCTATTTCGAGATCGGCAACCGCCTCGGCCTGCCGTGGCTGCACGACAGGATCGGCGCCCTGCCCGGCGACCAGCACTGGCGCAACCTCGCCAGGGTCGCGATGCAGGACGATCTGTCGGGCCTGCAGCGTGCGATCACGGCCGCCGTCCTCGCCTGCGGCGCGCGCGGCACGCCCGCCGCCGGGCGCATCGAAGCGTGGCAGAACGCGAACGGCCGCGCGCTGCAGCGCGCCGCGCAATTGATGACCGAAGTGCGCGCCGCGCCGGCAGCCGATACGGCAATGCTGTCGGTGACGCTGCGCGAGCTGCGCGCCTTGCAGACCTGAGCGGCATCAGCGCGCGTCGTGGGCAGGAGCTTGCGCCGCAAATGCGGCCGCAACCCGGCCCACTTCGGCCTGTCGGCGGGTGCGATCGAATGGAAGAATTCGATCGGCATGCAATCACGCGAGTCGGGATCGTTGGAACACGCGCTGCTGAGCCTCGCGCCCGCGGCATTCGTCGTCGTCGGCGCACATGGGCTGGTGGCATTTGCGAATCCGGGTGCCGTGCGCCTCTTCGGGCTCGATCCGGTCGGCGTCGTGCTCGACGAACTCGTATCGCCGTCGGCGCGGGATGCGTTTACCGCCTACCGGGCAGCGCTTTTCGCCACCGAGCCGCCGGCGACGATGTTCTTCGCCGGCGAGTTCCGGCACTTGGATGGCCGGGGCGTATGGATCGAGTGCCAGGGGGTGAACCTCGCTCGGCACCCTCGAGTCCGGGGTCTGGCGCTGCATCTGGTCGACGCCACGCCGCATCGGCAGCAGATCGAGGAGCTTGCACGACTGGGCGTCACCGATCCGATCACCGGCCTGGGCAACCGCAGGCAGTGCATGCAGCGTCTCGAGGTCGCGCTGCGGGAGCTGCCGGAGTGTGTCGTTTGCGCAGTCGACCTCGATCAATTCAAGAGCGTCAACGACCGCCTCGGCCACGATCGGGGCGATCGGGTATTGAAGGCATTTGCCGCCTGCCTGACCGCCGCGCTGCCCGGCGGTGCCGAGGCCTGGCGAGTGGGCGGCGACGAGTTCATGGCGATGATTCCGGGGTCGCTGACGCCTTCGCTGCAGGAGGCGATCGGGCGACTGGCGCGGCCGGAACTCGATCCTGAAGAAGCCGGTGCAGAGTTCGGCGCGGTCACCGCGTCGGTCGGTGTGACCCTGGGCAGGAAGAGGCGACTCGATGCCGTCGTCGGGGAGGTCGACGTCGCGGTATTCGTTGCCAAGCTGCGCGGACGGCGACAGGTCGTGGCCTACGATGCCGGCGCCGCGCAGGAGCTCGAGAACTACCGCGCGCACGGCGAGGCGTTGTACGAACTCGAGGAAGCGAACCGGCGCCTGCATGCCGAGGCGCGCACCGACGCGCTCACCGGCCTGGCCAACCGGCGTGCATTGGCCGAGGTCGAGCCGCTCGTCGTCGGCAATCCCGGCAGCCGATGGGCGACGTGTGCGGTGCTCTTCATCGACGTCGACCACTTCGGCCGCTACAACCACCTGTATGGCGACAAGGCGGGGGACGCCGCGCTTCGGACCATCGCTGCAACCCTGCAGGCGTCGGCGCGCGACACCGACCTCGTCTATCGCAAGGGGGGTGAGGAATTCGTCGTGGTCCTGCCCTGCACCGACTTTCCGGTCGCGTTGGTGGTGGCGGAGCGGATGCGCAAGAAGATCGCGCAGCTCGGCATCGCGCATGCCGATGGCGGGCCGGACAAGCAGATCACGGTCCTCGTCTCCGTCGGTGTCGTTCGCGCGGGCGCGGCGGTCGAGTCCGCCATCGCCGCGACAGGGGACGAGGCCATGCGCGCCAAGAGCGCCGGACGGCGCGGCTGCGTGGTCATGTCCCATTGACCCGAGACGTGACGATGCCGGACACTTCGCCGATCCGTGCGACGGGGTCGGGCAAGATGGGCCGCGGTGGAATCTTCGGAACGCTGACCGCGCGGCCGCATCTCGGCGGGTCAACTCGAACGGCATCGCGCGTTCGCCCTGCAGGCGCTGGCACCCTGTGCGCTGATACCCTGCCCTCGCCGAGCCACTAACATCGTATATGATGTCAGTATGACCCGGCTGGTGCTGGACACGGACGTGGTGCTGGCAGCGTTCCTGAGCGACGCTGGCGCATCGCGCCAGTTGCTTCTGGACGCGCTGGACGCCAAGTTCAGCTTGCTGCTGGCCGTGCCGCTGCTCCTCGAGTACGAAGCCGTCCTGTCGAGGCCGCAGCATCTTGCCGCAGCGAGGTTGAGTCAGCGCGACGTGATCGACGTGCTGGACGAACTGGCGGGTGTTTGTGTGCCGGTGGCATTCGATTTTCGCTGGCGGCCCAGCGGGGCGGACAAGGATGACGAGTTGGTGATCGAAACCGCGATCAACGGCCAGGCCGACATGATCGCGACGTTCAACATCCGTCACATGCGCACGGCATGCGAAGCCTTTGGCATCGTTGCCGAGCGTCCCGCGCCTTGTCTACAGAGGATACGTGCATGAACACCATCGCCAGTTTCCCGTTGCGGCTGCCCGCCGAGCTCAAGGATGCAGCAGCGAAACAGGCCAGCGCCTCAGGCGTGAGCATGAATCAGTTCATTGCCACGGCGCTCGCGGCGCGCGTGGGCGCGATCGCCGAGGCGGAACGCTATTTCGCGGCCCGCGCCAAACGCGCGACCCCGGGGCGGGCCAAGGCGGTCCTGAAGCGTGCGGGCAAGGGCAATCCGCCGCGCAAGGGCGACGAGCCGGCCTGACGGGGCCAGAGGTCAGTTCGAGACGCCTTCGCACCCCGATCGCTCATGGGTTCGCCTGAGCACGCCTTGATAGCAGCGTGCGGCGCACCTCGGAATGCTCGGCCATTGCCGGGCGGGCTGATACCGGACCGAACCGAATGTAGAGATTGCGGCGCGATTGCGGTACGCGATTGCGGCGCGTACCCGCCTCGCATCTGCTCACCTCGCTCGCTCGCCTCGCATTGCAGCACGGCCGCGCATCGGTTAGTCTGCGCCACCCAACCATCTGCCGCAGGAGTCGACCTTGAAGCTTGGCACACCGAACCGCATCACCGCCCTCGCATCACTCGCGCTGCTCGCTGCGTGCGCGACGCCGCCTTCCACGCCGCAGGAGAAGATGACTTTCTTCGTCACCAGCGTGAACCCCGGCAAGGGTGCCGACTTCGGCGGCCTCGCCGGCGCCGACGCGCACTGCCAGGCGCTCGCGACGGCGGTCGGCGCCGGCAAGCGCACCTGGCGCGCCTACCTCAGCACGACCGAGAACGGCGTGCCCAAGGTCAACGCCCGCGACCGCATCGGCAGCGGCCCGTGGCAGAACGCGCGCGGCGATGTGATCGCGACGAACCTCGCCCAGCTCCACGGCGACAACAATCTGAACAAGCAGACCGCGCTGACCGAGAAGGGGCAAGTCGTGGGCGGCATTGGCGATACGCCCAACATGCACGATATCCTGACCGGCTCGCAGCCGAACGGCACCGCGATCGCCGGCGTGGGGGTCGATACCAACTGCGGCAACTGGACGAAGGACGGCGCGGGCGCGGCGATGGCCGGTCACAGCGACCGCAAGGGGCTCGACGACAGCGTGCCTGCCAGGTCGTGGAATTCGTCGCACCAGTCGCGCGGCTGCAGCATGGATGCGCTCAAGAGCACCGGCGGCGCCGGGCTGCTCTACTGCTTCGCGGTGAACTGAAGTCGCGTCAGCGCGCGGCGTCCGGCGCGCCGGCCAGATCGGCGCGCCGGTGGGCAAGCGCCGGCAGCCGGCGGCGCACGCCGGCGATGCGCTCGAGGTCGAGTTCGGCGCCGACCACGCCTTCGCCCTCGGCGAGGCAGGCGAGCACCTCGCCCCACGGATCGACGATCATGCTGTGGCCCCAGGTGCGCCGGCCGTTCTCGTGGCGCCCGCCCTGCGCGGCGGCGATCACGTAGCACTGGTTCTCGACCGCCCGCGCGCGCAGCAGCAGTTCCCAGTGCGCCTCGCCGGTCGGGTAGGTGAACGCGGCCGGCACGCACAGCAGGTCGCACGGCGCCGGCGCGCCGAGCGCCCGGTACAACTCGGGAAAGCGCAGGTCGTAGCAGATGCTCAGACCGACGCGCAGCGTGGCGCCGGGCGCGACGGCGGCATCGAACGCGACGGGCCTGTCGCCGGCGCGCAGCACGCGCGATTCGTCGTGATCCTCGCCTGCGGTCTTGAACGAGAACAGGTGCATCTTGTCGTAGCGCGCTGCGAGCGCGCCGTCGGGCGCGTAAACGCAGCAGGCGTTGAGGGCGCGATCGGAAACGCCTTCGATGCGCATCGGCAGCGTGCCGCCGACCAGCCAGACGCCGCTCTCGCGTGCCATCGCGGAAAGCGCGTGCTGGATAGTGCCGTCGCCCGGCGCCTCGGCGAGCGCGATCTTGTCGCGCTCGTGGTGGCCGAGCAGGCAGAAATATTCGGGCAGCGCGACGAGCGCCGCGCCGTCGGCCGCCGCCCGAGCGACGAGGCGGCGTGCGGCGGCGAGGTTGCGCCCGACATCGGGCGTCGAGACCATCTGGACGGCGGCAATCCTCATATCCGGTTCCTCCATGCGCGGCGCGAGATCATCGATCGGGTGATGATGCACCCGCGGCGGGCGGCGCGCTGCGCGGCACCGGTTCGACGACCGGCTCGGTCCACGTTCCGGTGACCCGGAATTCGCGCGTGCCGGCTTCGGCCAGCGGCTGACGCAGCAGGATCTGGGCGAGGAACGTGCCCAGGCCGATCGCCGGGTTGATCGCGGCGACCGCGAGCGACGCCGCCTCGGCGTTGATCTCGGGGACGACGACGATGTGCAGGTCCTGCGTCTCGCGCGCCAGATCGGCGCTGCCCGCCATCAGCACCGTCGCCTGCGGGCCGGTCATCGCGAGCTTGTCGGTGCTGGCGATGCCGGTGTCGATGCGCACGTCGCCTGCGATGCTGTCGAACGCGAAGCCGTCGGCGAAGACGTCGCGGAAGTCGAGCGTCAGCCGGCGCGCGAGCGATTGCAGGCTGAGCACGCCGAGCAGCCGCGCGACGCCGGGCTGCGCCTGCAGGAACTGCCCGTCGGCGATATCGAGCGAGACCTTTCCGGTCATGCTCGGATAGTCCAGCGTGAACGGCGTGCCGAGCCAGGAGACTTGGCCCGCGAGGCTGCCCTTGCCGCCGCGGATCACGCCGGGGGTGCCGATCCGGTCGAGAAAGGCGCCGCTGTCGGCGAGGGCAAGCTTGAAGTCGAACGCGGCGCGGCGGCGCGTGTCGCTGCCTGCGCCGGCCGCCAGCTTCGTCCAGCGGCCGGTCGCGTCGAGGCTGGCGTCGGGCATGCCCAGGCGCAGCCGCGTCAGCTCCCATTCGCTGGCCGGCGGCGGGCGGTTTACGGCCAGCACTTCGAGTCGCCCGAGGCGGCGCGCGCCGAGCGTGAAGTCGTCGATCACGATATCGAGCGACGGCAGGCTCACCGGCGGGCGATCGAGCAGACGCGTGACGTCGTCGACCTCGCTGCGCGGCAGATCGAGCCGCGTCAGGCGCGCCTGCACGTGGCCGCTCGGGCTGCCCAGGGCCGTATCGGCGGGCGCTTCGCCATATTCGAGGTAGCCCTCGAGCTGGTCGGCCTGCAGCGTCGCCCGCCAGCGGCCTTCGAACGACGAGATGCCCGCGGTCAGGTGCGACAGGCGGCGGCCGTCGACGACGAGCGTTTCGACGTTCAGGCCGATCCGCGTCGGCGCGTAGCCGCTGCCGGCGTTGCTCGTGCCCGCGCCGCGCGCGGCGTCGGGCGCCGCACCGAACGTCGCCCGCCAGGCGTCGATATCGAGCGACTTCAGACTCACCTGCGCCGCGACGCCGCGATCCGGCGTTGGCGCGGGCTCGAAGATGCCGATGCCGCCGCGCAGCACGCGCGGTTCGGCCGCCGAGAGGTCGCGCTCGAACTGCGCCTGCATCACCTTGCCAAGCTCGGCGCGCAGCGTATCGCGCTGCGCGGCGGGCGCAGGTGCGAGCTGGACGTGCAGCGCGAGCGGCGCCTCGGCCGCCTTCGCCAGCGGCGCCGGCAGGCTCGACGCGACGCCGACCAGATCGCTCGTCAGCTCGAACTCGGGCCGCCCCTTGACCCGCGCGAACGACGCCTTGTAGCGCGCCTGACCGCGCAGCGACCGCGCCAGCGGCGCGAGCCAGGGCAGATCGGCGACGCCGCGCAGCGCCTCGACGCTCGCCGCGCCCTGCGCGGTGACGCGCAGCGCGCCGTCGGCCTGCGTGCCGCCGTCGATCACGACCTCGCCGCCGAACAGCTGCGCCGTGAGCTTGTCGAGCGTGAAGCCCTGGTCCTTGAAGCCGATCCGGCCGCGCGCCGCACCCAGCAGCGGCAGGTCGTGGCGCAGGCGCACGTCGCTTCCGGCGAGTTGCAGACTGCCGCTCGCGCTGGCGTGGCCCGCCGCATTCAACGGCAGTTCGAATGCGAGTGAAAGGTCGCCTTGCCCGCTGGCCGTCGCCTCGCGCAGCGCACCGCCCGTCCAGCCGTCGATCGGCGTCGTCGCGACAAAATGCAGCATGTCGGCGACCGCGCCGTGCGCCTGTCCCTGCACGGCGAGCACGCGGCGCTCGAAGAGATCGGCGATGCCGCCCTTCAGGTGGCTGATCGCGACGCCCGCAAGCTGCGCCTCGGACGCCGAGAATTCGAGCGCGCCGCGGTCGAGGACGATTTCGCCTCCGGCCTGCGTCAGCGGCGGCCAGGCCGATGCGGGCGGCGCGCCGTCCCGCGTCGTTGCGCCGCTCGCGGGCATGTAGTCGAGCGACAGGTCGCGGACCTTGGCGGCGACCCGGAATTCACCGCTGCGATGGGCGCGGAACGGAAACGCCTCGAGCGGCCCCTTGACGCGGATCGCGACATTTTCGAGGCGGCCGCCGCGCACCGCCTGCCCGATATAGCGGCGCGCGCCTTCGGGCATCGCCAGCGGCAGGTAGCGCGCGAGGCGCGTCGCGTCGCCCGATTCGAGCGTCGCGTCGAGGTCGAGGATGCCGGGCAGATGCGCCTGCGCCTCGCGCGTCGATCCCGACGACCAGCTCGCAGTCACCTCGCCGCGGGCGTCGGCGTTGGCGATCCGGCCATGGCTGACCTTCAGCTCGATGAGCGGCGGCGCATCGGCGCGCGGCTCGATGCGCCAGTCGAGCTGCGCCGAGAGTTCGATCAGCGGGACGACGGCTTCCTCGAAGACCCCCGGCAGTTCGATCGCGCCGTCCTTGATCGCGATCGTCGCCTGCCCGCCCTTGTCGGTCGCCGCGAACTGCAGCGCGGCGTTGCGCAGCCCCGGGCGGCCGACGCCGTCGCGCGCGTCGGCGGCGGCGATCGACAGCCCGTCGAGTCTTGCCGCGGCGCGATACTGCGCGGGCGCATCGATCGCGCCCTGCCACGAAATGGCGACGCCGCTGGCGATGCCCTGCGGCTCGAGCTGCGCGAGTAGCCGGCGCAGCGCGGCGCCGAGCGGCAGGCGCTGCGCGGTGCGCGCGAGGACGCCGAGATCGATGCGCTCGGCGTCGAGCTTGCCGCCGGTCGGGATGCCGTCGGCGCCGTGCGTCCAGCGGGCGTCGAGCGTGCCCGGCGACCAGGGCACGCCGTTGCCGTCGACGATCGTCACGCCGCGCAGCGAGACGCTCGTCGCGCCCGCCTCGCGCGTCGCGCCGATGCGCCCCTGCAAGGCCTTGACCTCGATCGGCTCCAGATCCTTCGCCAGGCGCGCCGCGGCATCGTGCAGCGCGAGGTCGGCGGTGACGCTGTGCAGTACGCCGTCCTTCAGTTCGAACGAGGCGTGCGCGCTGCCGGCGCCGCGTTCCAGTTCGAAAGGCAGCTCGATGCCGCGCGCGACGCGGCCGAGATCGATGCGCGGTGCATCGGCGTCGAGTCGGCCCGACCAGTGCCGCCAGTCGCCGGGCCGCGCCAGCAGCGCCTGGGTGAAGCTGCCGCGCAGCTCGAAGCGATCGCCCAGCTCGGGCGGCGGGGTCGCATCGAGTTGCAGCTTGTGGCTGCGCAGCGCATTGCGCAAGACGATGTCGACTGCGCCCAGTTCGAGCGGCGGCGCGCCGTGCATCTCGTCGGTCCAGCGCAGCGAGCCGCCGCGCAGCGCGAACTCGCTGATCCGCAAGAAGGCGTCGATCGCATCGGCGGCGCCATCGGATCGGGCGTCGTCTAAGACGATGCCGGCGACGAGCAGGCGTCCGGCGGCATCGCGCCGCACATCGAGCGCGGCGCCGTCGATCTGCAGCTTGGCGAGCCGCAGTTCGCGATGGACGATCGACGCCAGCATCGAACGCAGCGAGATCGACGCCTCGACATGCGGCAACTGCAGCGCCGGCCGATGCTGCGCATCGAGCAGCGCGACATCGCGCAGCGTCAGCAGCGCGCCGAAGGCGCCCGATTCCACCTCGATGCCGGCAATCCGCACCGGCGTCCCCAGCGCCTGGCTGGTCTTCGCCTCGATCTGCGGGCGCCAGCGGTCGACGTGCGGCAGAATCGCCCACTGCAACGCGAGCCAGCCCAGGAGCGCGAGGCACGACGCCACCGCGACAAGCCACGCCATGGCGCGTGCCAGACGCCATGCGCGAGCCCGCCAGAGGGGCCGGGACGCAGCGACGGGAAGGGAATCAGCAGCCATGCAAATTCGGGAAGGCCGGACGGGCCGGGCGGCGCACCGCAACTCGGGGCCGGCGTCGCCCGCCTGCGCCGGGCGCGACGCGGATCGCGGTGCGCATCGCGGCTCAATCTAGCACAGGGGTCGCCGCGCACCACATGGAATCGACGCCGCAACCGATCGTGCCGATCCAGGCCGCATCCGCGGCGCACAGCCGGTTCGTTCAACGCGTGCGCCGCCGCTACGCGAGCGAGCTCGCGCGCCTCGCCCCGGGGCTGCCGGAGCGCGATTCGATTGCGGCGCTGATCGCGTCCCTGCAGGCCGACGGGCGCGACCTCGCGCAGTCGATGCGCGTCGCGCGCCAGCTCGTGCTCGAGCGTCTGGCCGTGCTGGATGTCGAACGGCAGGCGCCGATGGCGGAGATCACCGGCGCGATGACCGCACTGGCCGAGACGACGCTCGACCTCGCGCTCGCCGACGCCCGCCGCAGGCTCGACGCGCGCAGCGGCGTGCCGCGCGATGCAAGCGGCGCGCCGATCGAGTTCTGGATCGTCGGCATGGGCAAGCTCGGTGCGCGCGAGCTGAATGTCTCGTCCGACATCGACCTCGTCTATGTCTACGAAGACGACGGCATGACCGACGGCGCGCAGTCCTCGAGCGCGCACGAATATTTCGCCCAGCTCGCGAAGAGCCTCTATGCCTTGATCGGCGAGACGACCGAGGACGGCTTCGTCTTTCGCGTCGACCTCGCATTGCGTCCGAACGGCAATTCGGGGCCGTCGGTCGTGAGCCTGGCGATGCTCGAGGAATATTTCATGGTCCAGGGCCGCGAGTGGGAACGCTTCGCGTGGCTGAAGAGCCGCGTCGTCGCGCCGCTTGACAGCGTGGCCAGCGGCCACGCGCTCGCGCTGCGCTCGACGGTGACCTCGTTCGTCTATCGCAAATATCTCGACTACGGCGTCTTCGAGGGCCTGCGCCAGCTGCACCGCAAGGTGCGCGACGAGGCGCAGCGCCGCGCCGCGGGCCGGCCGGCGCGCGCCAACGACGTCAAGCTCTCGCGCGGCGGCATCCGCGAGATCGAGTTCATCGTCCAGCTGCTGCTCGTCGTGCGCGGCGGCCAGTTTCCGGAGATCCGCACCCGCTCGACCCTGTCGGCGCTGCGCAAGCTGGCGGGCGCCGGCCTGATGAAGGCCGAGAGCGCCGCGCGCCTGGCCGACGCCTATACGCTGCTGCGCCGCGTCGAGCACCGCATCCAGTATCTGGACGACCGGCAGACGCATCTGCTGCCGGAGGATGACGCCGACCTCGAATGGATCGCGCGCAGCCTCGACCCCGCGCGCCGCGCGACGGCCTGCGATCTGCTGCACCAGCTCGGCGAGGCGCGCGAATTCGTCGCCACCGAATTCGATGCCCTGCTGCACGACGGCCGCGCGCCGGCCAACGGCAACGGCGGCTGCCGCAACTGCGGCAGCACGCCGCTCGCGGTCGACAGCGAGGAGTTCATCGCCCAGCTGCCCGAATCGCTTGCTGCCACCGTGCGCGCCTGGTGTGCGCAACCGAGGGTCCAGGCGCTGCGCGATGAGAGCAAGCTGCGCCTGGCGCGGCTGATCGGCGGCGCCGCCGCCGCGGTGGAAGAGGGCGCCTGCACGGCGGACGCGGCGACGCGCTTCATCGACTGGATCGAGCCGCTGTTGCGGCGCGAAAGCTATCTCGCGCTGCTCGTCGAGCGGCCCGAGGTGCTGCGCCGCCTGCTGCGCCTGCTCGGCATCGCGCGCTGGCCGATGCGCTATCTGATGCGCCACCCCGGGGTGATCGACGAACTCGCCGACGAGCGCTTGCTGCACGGCCGCTTCGACGGCGCCGCGCTGCTCGCCGACCTCGAGGCGCGCCATGCGGCGTGGCAGCGCGCCGGCGAGGCCGACGAGGAGTCGCTGCTCGATACGCTGCGCCGCGCGCATCACGCCGAGGTCTTCCGCACCCTGGTGCGCGACGTCGAGGGCCACATCACCGTCGAGCAGGTCGCGGACGACCTCTCGGCGCTCGCCGACGCGACGCTGGATTGCACGATCCGCTGGGCCTGGAAGCATTTCAGGCAGGCGCATCGCGCGACGCCGCAGTTCGGCGTCATCGCCTACGGCAAGCTCGGCGGCAAGGAGCTCGGCTACGGCAGCGACCTCGACGTCGTCTTCGTCTACGACGAGAACGACGATCGCGCCGATGCGGACCGGCTGGCCGAGATCTACGCCGCCTTCGTGCGCAAGCTGATCGGCTGGCTCACGCTGCGCACCGCGGCGGGCGAACTGTTCGATATCGATACCGCGCTGCGCCCGAACGGCAATTCGGGCCTGCTCGTGACATCGATGAGCACCTTCGAGCGCTACCAGGAAGGGCGTGGCAGCAATACCGCGTGGACCTGGGAGCACCAGGCGCTGACGCGGGCGCGCTATTGCGCCGGCTGGCCGGCGCTCGGGCCCCGCTTCGAGTCCGCGCGCCGCGCCGTGCTCGCCGCGCCGCGCGACGCCGCCGCGCTCGGCGCCGAGGTGCGTGCGATGCGCGACAAGATGCGCGCCGCGCGGCCGGTGAAGGCGGGGCTGTTCGACGTCAAGCACAGTCCGGGCGGCATGCTCGATGCCGAGTTCGCCGTCCAGTACCTCGTCCTCCTGCACGGCGCGGCGCACGCCGAACTGCTCGACAACGCCGGCAATATCGCGCTCCTGCAGCGCGCCGAAGCGTGCGCACTGCTGCCGGCGGGGGTCGGCGCCGCGGCGGCCGACGCCTACCGCGAACTGCGCCGCGCACAGCATCAGGCACGGCTCGACGAGAAGCCGACCCAGGTCGACCCCGGCGCGATGAGTGCGCCGCGCGACGCCGTCCTCGCGCTGTGGCGCAGCGTCTTCGGCGCGCAGGCGTGAAGCGCTGCGCCGCGGCGTGAACGAAGGCCCGCGCGGCGCCGGCGCGCAAGCCGCCTGGTGGCGGCGCGGCGGCCGCGCCTGGCTCGCGGTCGCGCTGCTGCTCGCGCTGGGCAGCGCGATCGCGCACATAGCCTCGCCGGCGGCACTCGCCGCCGTCGACTGGCAGCCCGGCCTCGCATTTGCCGAACCCTGGCGCGCGGTCAGCGCGGCCTTCGTCCACTACAGCGATCTGCACTTGCTCGGCAATGCTGCCGGCCTGGCGCTGGCCGCCGCCTACGGCGTTGCCGCGCGCGTGCCGCCGCGCCTTGCGCTGGCCTGGCTCGTCGCCTGGCCGCTGACGCAGTTCGGGCTGCTCGCGCAGCCCGCGCTCGTGCACTACGGCGGCCTCTCGGGCGTCGTCCATGCAGGGGTCGCGATCGTCACGCTGTACGTGATCCTCGTCGGGCACTGGCGGATCGGCGGCACGGTGCTCGCGATGCTGTTCGTCAAGCTCGCGACCGAATCGCCGTTCGGTGCGCCGCTGCGCCACGAGGCGGGCTGGGATATCGCGCTCGCACCGCTCGCCCACGTGACAGGCGTCGCGGCCGGGCTGCTGTGCTGCGCGGTGGCCGAGACGGTGGCGCGCCGCTGGGCGACCGACTGACGTTTCGCGCAGCGCGGTTCCCGCTTGGCGCGAAAGGCCGCGCGCCGAGGGGCGCAAGACCCGGCCCGTAAAATGCGAGCCTCACACCGCTACGCACACAAGCCGCATGGCCTCGACCCCAACCACCCTGATGGCCAACGCGATCCGCGCGCTGGCGATGGACGCCGTGCAGCAGGCCAACTCCGGCCACCCGGGCGCGCCGATGGGCATGGCCGAGATGGCGGTCGCGCTCTGGTCGCGCCACCTGCGCCACAACCCGGCCGACCCGCACTGGGCGAACCGCGACCGCTTCGTGCTCTCGAACGGCCACGCGTCGATGATGCTGTACGCCGTGCTGCACCTGACCGGCTACGCGCTGCCGATCGCCGAGCTGCGCAACTTCCGCCAGCTCCACAGCAAGACGCCCGGCCACCCCGAGCACGGCCTGACGCCCGGCGTCGAGACGACGACCGGCCCGCTCGGCCAGGGTTTCGCGAACGCCGTCGGCATGGCGCTCGCCGAGAAGCTGCTGGCGCACGAGTTCAACCGCGACGGTCACACGATCGTCGACCACCGCACCTACGTCTTCATGGGCGACGGCTGCATGATGGAAGGCATCAGCCACGAAGCCTGCGGCCTGGCCGGCGCCTGGAAGCTCGGCAAGCTGACGGCGCTCTACGACCACAACGGCATCTCGATCGACGGCGAGGTCAAGCCCTGGTTCATCGACGATACGGCGCGCCGCTTCGAGGCCCACGGCTGGCACGTGATCGACGATATCGACGGCCAGGACGTCGACGCGGTCGATGCCGCGATCAATGCGGCGCACGCCGTCACCGACCGGCCGACGCTGATTTGCTGCAAGACGACGATCGGCGAGGGTTCGCCGCATCGCGCCGGCACCGCGAAGGCGCACGGCGAGGCGCTCGGCGCGGAGGAGGTGAAGCTCACGCGCGAGGCGATCGGCTGGCCCTACGAGCCGTTCGTGATCCCGGAGACGGTCTACGCGGCGTGGGACGCGCGCGCTGCCGGCATCGCGGCGCAGACCGCGTGGAACGATGCGTTCGACGCCTACCGCACCGCGTATCCGCAACTCGCCGCCGAGTTCGCACGCCGCACGAGCGGCGCGCTGCCGGCAAACTGGACGCAGACGGCGGTCGACGCCGCGATCGCCGCCCACGCGAAGGCCGAGACCGTCGCCAGCCGCAAGGCGAGCCAGATCGCGCTCGAGGCCTTCACGCTGGCGCTGCCCGAAATGCTCGGCGGCAGTGCCGACCTGACCGGATCGAACCTGACGAATACCAGCCACACGCCGGCGCTGCGCTTCGACGACGCCGGAGCGCCCAACGGCGGGCGCCACATCAACTACGGCGTGCGCGAGTTCGGCATGATGGCGGTGATGAGCGGCATCGCGCTGCACGGCGGCTATCTCCCCTACGGCGGCACCTTCCTGACGTTCTCGGACTACTGCCGCAACGCACTGCGCATGGCGGCGCTGATGAAGCAGCGCGTCGTCTACGTCTTCACGCACGACTCGATCGGCCTCGGCGAGGACGGCCCGACGCACCAGGCGATCGAACATGCCTGGTCGCTGCGGCTGATCCCGGGGCTCGATGTCTGGCGCCCGGCCGATACCGCCGAAACCGTCGTCGCCTGGGTCGCCGCGATCGAGAACAAGGCGCGCCCGACGGCGCTGCTGCTGAGTCGCCAGAACCTGCCCTACCTGCCCAAGAGCGGGCTGGCCGACATCGCCAAGGGTGCCTACGTGCTCGCCGAGCCGGCCGAGGTGGGCCTCGCGAAGAAGGCGCAGGCCGTCATCATCGCGACCGGCTCCGAGGTCCAGCTTGCGCTGCACGCGCAGCAACTGCTCGCCGAGAGCGGCATCGCGGTGCGCGTCGTCAGCATGCCCTCGACGAGCGTCTTCGGACGCCAGAGCGTCGCCTACCAGCAAGGCGTGCTGCCCGCCGGCGTGCCGCGCATCGCCGTCGAGATGGGCGTTACCGACGGCTGGTGGAAGTACGGCTGCGCCGCCGTCGTCGGCATCGATACCTTCGGCGAATCGGCGCCCGCGGCGGCGCTCTTCGAGTATTTCGGATTCACGGCCCGCAACGTGGCGGATACGGTGCGCAAGGTGCTTGGCCGCTAGGGCCGGCAACGCAGGTTTTTCTTTCCCTCTGGAGCAATCGACATGACCATCAGACTCGGCATCAACGGCTTCGGCCGCATCGGGCGCATGCTGTTTCGCGCGGCGGTGCAGAACTTCGACCAGGACATCGAGGTCGTCGCGATCAACGACCTGCTCGAACCCGACTACCTTGCCTACATGCTGCACTACGACTCGGTGCACGGCCGCTTCAAGGGGACGATCGCGGTCGACGGCAGCACGCTGATCGTGAACGGCAAGCGGATCCGCCTGACGCAGGAGCGCGATCCGGCGAACCTGAAATGGGGCGAGGCCGGCGCCGACATCGTGATCGAAGCGACCGGGCTCTTCCTGACGAAGGAGGGCGGCGAGAAGCATCTCGCGGCGGGCGCGAAGAAGGTGATCCTGTCGGCGCCGTCGAAGGACGCGACGCCGATGTTCGTCTACGGCGTCAACCACAAGACCTACAAGGGCGAGAGCATCATCTCGAACGCGTCGTGCACGACGAACTGCCTGGCGCCTATCGCCAAGGTGCTCAACGACAAGTGGGGCATCAAGCGCGGATTGATGACGACGGTGCACGCGGCGACGGCGACGCAAAAGACCGTCGACGGCCCGAGCAACAAGGACTGGCGCGGCGGCCGCGGCATCCTCGAAAACATCATCCCGTCGTCGACCGGCGCGGCGAAGGCGGTCGGCGTCGTCATCCCCGAGCTGAACAAGAAGCTGACCGGGATGTCGTTTCGGGTGCCGACCTCGAACGTCTCGGTCGTCGATCTGACGGTCGAGCTGCTGAAGGAAGCGACCTACAAGGAGATCTGCGCCGAGATGAAGGCGCAGTCCGAGGGGGCGCTCGCGGGCATCCTCGGCTACACCGAGGACAAGGTCGTCGCGACCGACTTCCGCGGCGACGCGCGCACCTCGATCTTCGACGCCGACGCCGGCATCGCGCTCGACAGCACCTTCGTCAAGGTCGTCGCCTGGTACGACAACGAATGGGGCTACTCGAACAAGGTTCTCGAGATGGTGCGCGTGATCGCGAAATAGGCGGCTGCGCGGCCCGCCGCGTGCGCGGAAACACTCGCGACACAAGCCGTTCATAGACTGGCGCCACCGCCCCTTCCGGGAGTTCCCATGCGTCTGCCCCTGACCTTCCTGGCCGCTCTCGCGATCGCCTCGGCGGCGCAGCTGTCGCTTCATGCGCCGGCAATGGCGGCACCGGCCGCCGATGCGCGCGTGATCGTCACCTTCAAGGCCGATTCGGCGATCGCGCGCCAGCAGGTACTCGGCTCTGCGAGCCGCGCAGAGACCGCCGCGCAGCGCAGCACCGAGCGCGCCGGCGTGCTCGGCAAGCGCATCGGGCTTGCGCTGCGCGGCGGCGCCAACGTCTCGGATCGCACCCAGGTCGTGCTCGCCAGCGGCATCAGCTCCGAGCAGCTCGTGCGCAAGCTTGCAGCCGATGCCGACGTCGAATCGGCGGTCATCGACGTCCGGCGCCATCGCTACAGCGCGCCGAACGACCCGCTCTACCCGGCCGGCCAGCCGGTCGATCCGGGCCCCGTCGTCGGCCAGTGGTATCTGCGCGCGCCCGCGGGCGACGTGAAATCGTCGATCGACGCCGAGACGGCGTGGGCGGTGACGACCGGCAATCCGAATGTGATCGTCGCCGTGCTCGATACCGGCGTGCGCTTCGACCATGCCGACCTGAAGACCAAGCTGCTGCCCGGCTACGACATGATTTCCGACCCCGTCATCGCCGGCGACGGCGACGGCCGCGACGCCGACCCGAGCGACCCCGGCGACTACGTCTCGGCGGCCGACAAGGCGGCCCATCCTTCCACCTTCGACGGCTGCGATATCAGCGACAGCTCCTGGCACGGCACGCAGACCGCGAGCCTCGTCGGCGCCGCGACCGGCAACGGCATCGGCATGGCCAGCATCGGCCGCAACGTGCGCGTGCTGCCGCTGCGCGTGCTGGGCAAGTGCGGCGGCTACGACTCCGACATCCAGGCCGCGATGCGCTGGGCGGCGGGGCTCGACGTTCCCGGCGTGCCCGCGAACCCGACGCCGGCGGCCGTCATCAGCATGAGCCTGGGCAGCGACGGTGGGTGCTCGAGCAGCTATGTCTCGGTCGTCGGCGAAGTGACGGCGGCCGGCGTGCTCGTCGTCGCCGCCGCCGGCAACAGCGCCGGGCGCGCGGTCGGCACGCCGGCCAACTGCCCCGGCGTGCTTGCGGTCGGCGGGCTGCGCCACGCCGGCACCAAGGTCGGCTATTCCGACCTCGGCCCGCAGGTCGCGATCAGCGCACCGGCCGGCAACTGCGTGAATCTGGGCTCCGACGAACCCTGCCTGTATCCGATCATCACCGCGCTGAACGCCGGCAAGACGACGCCGGTCGCCAACAGCTCGATCTACAGCGACGCCTGGAACTACGCCGCCGGTACGAGCTTTGCCGCGCCGCTCGTCGCCGGCACGGCGGCGCTGATGGTCTCGGCGCGCCCCGCATTGCGGCCGGCCGACCTGCGCAGCCTGCTGCAGTCGAGCGCACGGACGTTTCCGAAGACGGGCGGCGACAACGGCGACGGCAGCGTCGTTCCGGTCTGCACCGCGCCCGGCGACTTCGACCAGCTGCAGTGCTATTGCACGACCAGCACCTGCGGCGCCGGCATGCTCGACGCCGGCGCGGCGCTGAAGGCGGCGGCCGCAACCGATTCGGTCGTCGCGCGCATCGGCGTCTCGCCCGCCACCCCATCGCCCGGGCAGACGATCACGCTGAGCGCCGCCGGCAGCCTGGTCGGCCCGGGGCGCACGATTGCAAGCTGGCGCTGGGAACTGACCGACGGCGGCGGCATCGTCTCGGGCTTCGTCGGCGCGACGAATCAGCAGACGGCCGAGGTCGTCGCAAGCGACAGCGGACACTTCGGCGTGCGGCTGACGGTGACCGACGATCAGGGCAAGAGCGCGGTCGCCAGCGACGGCATCGCCGTCGCTTGGCCGGCGTCCTCCGGCGGCGGCGGCGCGCTCGGCCCGGCCTGGCTCGCCGGACTGCTGGCCTCGGTGATCGCCGTCGGCCGCGCCCGGCGGCGCGAAACTGCGGCGTGAACGTCGGCCTGTTGATCCCATCGCCTCCAGCCTGACCGGGTCATCATCCGCGCCAGGCGTGCCCGCTCTCAAGAAAACGCCGGGCCGCCCCAGGTTTTCTTGCGCCCCCGCGGGGGCCGGGACGGGCAAGGCCCGGCCCTTGGGGGTGCTCTCAAGAAAACGCCGGGCCGCCCCAAGTTTTCTTGCGCCCCCGCGGGGGGCCGGGACGGGCAAGGCCCGGCCCTTGGGGGTGCTCTCAGGGCGCGCAGACGGGCGATGGAGGCCGGCGTTGGGCAATCAAGATTTCAGGATAGACGGTGCGGCAAGGGGTGCGGCGTGGCGCGCCGCGCCGCGCCGTCGCATCGGGCGCACGATCGCCGCCGCCGTCCTCGGCTGCAGCGTGCTGGCCGCATGGCCGGCGCGGGCCGAGGGCGAGCCGCGCGCCGCGAACGGCCTGATCGTCAAATTGAGGGATGCGCCGGCGCACGAGCGCGCCCAGGCCCTTGGCGTCGCGAAGGCCGACGATGCGCAAGGCTCGCGCCTGCAGCGCGTGCTCGGCCATGCGGGCATCGGCGGCTACAGCGCGCAGCCGGCCGGCCGCGCCGCGCAGCGCCTGGATTTCGGGCGCGTCCTCGGCGGCGCGGAAGCGGCGCGCATCGCCGCCCAGCTGCGCGCCGATCCGGACGTCGAATGGGTCGTCGCCAACGAGCGCGAGCAGCGGCTGCTGGCCGCGACGCCGAGCGACCCCTATTTCGCGCAGCAATGGTGGCTCGCCAATCCTGGCGGCAGCAACTCGAACGCGCTGGCGGCGCGGCGGCGCGGCCTGCCGGGATTCGAGGGCGCCTGGGCGCTCGAGCGGGGCCGTGCGGCGGCGATCGTCGCCGTCCTCGATACCGGCATCACCCGCCATCCCGATCTTGCCGGCCATGTGCTGGCCGGCTACGACTTCGTCTCGACGATCGAATATGCGAACGACGGCGACGGCCGCGACGCCGATCCGAGCGACCCGGGCGACTGGGTCAGCGCCGCCGATCGGCAGGCCGCCCCGGCGCTGTTCGACGGCTGCGACGTGCAGGACAGCTCGTGGCACGGCACGCAGATCGCCGGCCTCGTCGCCGCGGCGACGGACAACGCGCAAGGCATCGCTTCGACAAGCTGGGACGCTCGCCTGCTGCCGGTGCGCGTCGCCGGCAAATGCGGCGCCGAGGTGGCCGACATCATCGACGGCATGCGCTGGGCGGCGGGGCTCGCGGTCGCGAAGGCGGGCGGCGGCTTCCTGCCGGCGAACCCGAACCCGGCGCGCATCATCAGCATCAGCTTCGGCAGCAGCGCGGCGTGCAACCCGGCGTACCAATCGACGATCGACGAACTCGCCGAGCACGGCGTCGTCGTCGTCGCCGCGGCCGGCAACCAGCATGCGGCGCCGATGCGTCCGGCCAACTGCAAGGGCGTGATCGGCGTCGCGGCACTGAATCGCGACGGCTTCAAGGCAACCTATTCGAATTTCGGTGCCGGGCTGGCCGTCGCGACGGTCGGCGGCGACCCGGACGACGAAGGCGCGTGGGGCGCGGTCGTCGGCGACGACGGCATCGTCACGCTCGGCAATGCCGGCCGCACCGGCCCGGCGGCGGGCGGCTATGTGCGTGTCTACGGGTCGAGCTTCTCGGCGCCGATCGTCGCCGGCGCGGTCAGCCTGATGCTGAGCGCGAACCCGGGCCTGACGCCGGCCCAGATCGTCGCCGGCCTGCGCCAGAGTGCGCGTCCGCACGTCACATCGCCGGTGATCGGCGGCTGCTCGCCGGACAACCCCGGGCGCTGCATCTGCACCACGCAGACCTGCGGCGCCGGCATCCTCGACGTCGCCGAGGCGGTGCGCTATGCGCAGACGATCGCGCAGCAAACGACCTTCACGCCCAGGCGCTGGCCGGTCGAGGTGATCGCCAATGCCGAGGTGAGCAAAGCCGTCGCGCTCGGTGTCGATGTGCCGCCCCCTGCCACCGAAAGCACGCTCGCCTCAGCCGGTGGCGGCGGCGGTGCGGTCGGGCCGCTGTGGCTGCTCGGGCTGACGCTCTCGGTCGCCGCGGTGGCACGCGCGTTTCGCCGCCGCGGCTGAGTGGGCGCGGACAACGAAGCAACGATCGACACGCAGGCTATTTCGCACACGGCGCGAACGCCTTGCCGAACGGGGCGGCGCCTTGCGCCAGTTGTGCGGCGAGCGCCGCATCGGCGTCTTCGATGCGCAGCATGGCCGCGTCGCCCGGCAGCTCGCGCGTCGCGAAGCGAGCGGTCGGCACCCCGCGCGCGCGCCACTGCGCGAGCGCCGCGCCGGCCTCGGCCGTGGTGAACGGGCCCGCTTCGAGGCAGGCGGCGGCCAGCGCCGACCCCGCCATCGCCGCGACCCCTTGCGCCCCGGGCAGGACGCGCAGCAATTGCGGATTGACCTGACGCGCCATGCGCTCGGGTTCGCCCGCTCCGTGGGCGCCCGTCAGGGCGTCGAGCCATCCCTGCGACCAGATGTAGAAGCCCAGATTGGCGAGCACCAGCAGCAGCGCCAGTGCGCGCAGCTTCATGGCGCAGGCGAAGGGATCGTATCGGGGCCGCCGGCCGGCCGGACGCTGACTTCGCCGCTCGTGATCGCGTGTCGCCCGTCGGCCGTATCGATCA
Source organism: uncultured Burkholderiales bacterium (assembly GCA_937864005.1). Lineage (GTDB taxonomy): Bacteria > Pseudomonadota > Gammaproteobacteria > Burkholderiales > Burkholderiaceae_C > CAIKUF01. The sequence goes on along the minus strand of CALMIL010000088.1, from coordinate 37,584 downwards.
GCAGCGCACCGTGCGCGTCGACGCCGCGCGCCGTGCCTTCCGGCGTATCGGCGGCGGTCGTGCGCACCGCCTGGCCGCGCAGCAGGTCGCGTGCCGCGAAGCGCTCGGCAAACGCGGCAAAGCCATCGCGCTCGAACGCCTGCAGCGCCTCGACCAGCGGCAGCGCGACGCGTGCCAGCACCGCCGGTGCATCGGCGCCGGGATCGATTTCGGAGATCGACGCCATGCGGCCGTGCAGATCGATCGGCAGCGGCTCGGGCAGCGGTGCCACGTTGAGCCCGACGCCGATCACCGCCAGCCGCTGGCTGCCTCTGGCGAGGGTTTCGATCAGGATGCCGCCGAGCTTGCGCCCGAGGCTGCCGTCGGCCGGCGGCCCCTGTTCGGCAGGAGGCGCGAGCCACAGATCGTTCGGCCATTTCAGCGCGATCGACGGCGTCGAAGGTGCGGCCTCGGGTTGCAACGCGTCGGCGAGCGCGACGCCGACCGCGAGCGACAGGCCGGACCAGTCGGCGGGCGCCAAGGGCAGTGCGAGCGAGAACGTGAGCGATGCGCCGCGCGCCGACCGCCAGCCCCGGCCGAGCCGGCCGCGCCCGGCTGTCTGGTGTTCGGCGACGAGCAGGCAGGGCTGCATGTCGGCCTGGCGCCGGCCGACGCGCTCGCTCGTCTCGGGCGGGCGGCCGAAGCCGCCGTCGCGCGCATGCGGCGCGACACGCGCCCGCTCCAGCAGCACGGTATTGGTCGACGGCGCGCGCGCCAGCACTTCGACGCTCAGCCCGGGCAGGCGCGGCTCGAGCTGCGCCCAGAGCGCCGGTGCATCCCAATGCCAGCGGCCGCCGGTGGACGGCACCGTGCCTCGCGCCGCGGTCATCGCTTCGGCGCGAGCATCGTGCCGCGGCAGCGCGGCGAGCCGCAGCGGCAGGCGAACTGCGCCTTCAGCTTCTTCGTATAGCGCTCGTCGATGACGAGGCCGTAGTCGTAGAAGAGCTCCTCGCCGGGCGCGATATCGGTGAGTGCGTTGACGAAGACGCGGCCGTCGATCTCGTCGGCCTCGCAGTTGGGCGTGCACGCATGGTTGATCCAGCGCGCCGCGTTGCCGCGCACGCTCGCATCGATGACGTGCTTGTCGTCGATGTGGAAAAAGAAGGTGTGGTTCGGGTCGCTCGGATCGTGCGGATGGCGGCGCAGCGCTTCGCGCCAGCTGATGACCTCGCCGAGATATTCGATCACGCGCGAGCCCTTGGCGATCGGCGCCACGGCGAAGACGCCCTTGCCGTGCACGCCCGAGCGGCGCACCTGGATGCGGCGCCCGCCCTTGTGCGACGCGGCTTGCGGCGCTGCCCCGTCCGGCGCCTGCGGCTCGGCGTGGTTCTCGGGGTGGTTTCGCATCGCGGCTTGCGTCATGGTCGACTTTGGGTACATTGAATTCGTGGGTGTGCGCGCGCATGCGTGCAGGCGCGCGCACGCGTGAGGGCAGATTGTAGGCAGGCGCGACAGCGCAGGGAACACAACGGAACAGCCATGGGAAAGTCACTCATCATCGCGGAGAAGCCGTCGGTCGCGCAGGACATCGTGCGCGCGCTCACGCCGGCCAGCGGCAAGTTCGACAAGCACGAGGATCATTTCGAGAACGAGCACTACGTCGTCACCTCGGCGGTCGGCCATCTGGTCGAGATCAAGGCGCCCGAGGAGTACGACGTCAAGCGCGGCAAGTGGAGCTTTGCGAACCTGCCGGTGATCCCGCCGCACTTCGACCTCGCGCCGATCGACAAGGCCAAGAGCCGGCTGAATGCGGTCGTCAAGCAGATCCGGCGCAAGGACGTGACGACGCTCGTCAACGCCTGCGACGCCGGGCGCGAGGGCGAACTGATCTTCCGCCTCATCGTGCAGTACGCGCAGCCCGCCGGCAAGGGCGGCGCCGCCTCCGCGGCGCGGGGCAAGCTCGACAAGCCGGTGCAGCGCCTGTGGCTGCAGAGCATGACGCCGGCGGCGATCCGCGAAGGTTTCGAGCAGCTGCGCAGCGACCGCCAGATGCTGCCGCTGGCGGACGCCGCGCGCTGCCGCTCGGAGGCCGACTGGCTGGTCGGCATCAACGGCACGCGCGCGATGACGGCGTTCAATTCGCGCGACGGCGGCTTTTTCCTGACGACCGTCGGCCGGGTGCAGACGCCGACGCTGTCGGTCGTCGTCGAGCGCGAGGAGAAGATCCGGGCGCACGTCGCCCGCGACTATTGGGAGGTGCGCGCGACCTTCGACGCCGAAGCCGGCCAGTACGACGGCAAGTGGTTCGATCCCGACTTCAAGAAGAACGACGACGCCGAGCGCCGCGCGGACCGCATCTGGAACGAGCGCGATGCGCAGGCGATCGCCGATGCGGTGCGCGGCGAGCCGGCCGTCGTCACCGACGAGGCCAAGCCGAGCACGCAGTCGAGCCCGCTGCTGTACGACCTGACGACGCTGCAGCGCGAGGCGAATTCGCGCTTCGGCTTCTCGGCGAAGACGACGCTTTCGCTCGCCCAGGCGCTGTACGAGAAGCACAAGGTGCTGACCTATCCGCGCACCGACTCGCGCGCGCTGCCCGAGGACTATGTGAACGTCGTCAAGCAGACGATGCAGATGATCGGCGCCGAAGACCTGCCCGGTCCGCTGCGTGAACTCGCTCCGCACGCGAGGAAGGCGCTCGCCGAAGGCTACGTCAAGCCGACGAAGCGCGTCTTCGACAACGCCAAGGTGTCGGACCACTTCGCGATCGTGCCGACGCTGCAGGCGCCCCGCAGCCTGACCGAGATCGAGGCCAGGCTCTACGACATGGTCGTCAAGCGCTTCCTCGCGGTGTTCTATCCGCCGGCCGAGTTCATGGTGACTACGCGCACCAGCACCGTCACGAAGGCGGATCGTGCGTATCGCTTCCAGACCAACGGCAAGGTGCTCGTCAAGCCCGGCTGGCTCGCCGTCTACGGCAAGGAGGCGCAGGAGGACGACGCCAACCTCGTTGCCGTCGCGCCGGGCGAAGCGGTGCGCACCGAGGACGTGACGGTCAACGCACTGAAGACCAGGCCGCCGGCGCGCTACACCGAGGCGACGCTGCTCGGCGCGATGGAGGGCGCGGGCAAGCTGATCGACGACGAGGAACTGCGCAGCGCGATGCAGGACAAGGGCCTCGGGACGCCGGCGACGCGCGCGACGATCATCGAGGGCCTGATCTACGAGAAATATATCCACCGCGAAGGGCGCGAGCTCGTCCCGGCGGCGAAGGCGTTCCAGTTGATGACGCTGCTGCGCGGCCTGTCGGTCGACGAGCTGACCAAGCCCGAGCTGACCGGCAACTGGGAATACCAGCTCGCGCAGATGGAGCACGGCAAGCTGTCGCGCGACGCCTTCATGGCCGAGATCGTCGCCATGACGCAGCGCATCGTCGGCAAGGCGAAGGAGTACGACCGCGATACGATTCCGGGCGACTATGCCACGCTCGCGACGCCGTGCCCGAACTGCGGCGGCGTCGTGAAGGAGAACTACCGGCGCTATACCTGTACCGGCAAGGCAGGCAGCGCCGAGGGCTGCGGCTTCTCGATCGGCAAGATCCCCGGCGGGCGCGCGTTCGAGACGGCGGAGGCCGAAGCGCTGCTGCGCGACAAGAAGGTCGGCCCGCTCGAGGGCTTTCGCTCCAAGGCCGGCTGGCCGTTCACGGCCGAATTGCGCCTCGTGTTCGACGACGAGCTCGGCAACTGGAAGCTCGAGTTCGATTTCGGCGAGGATGCGAAGAAGGAAGGCGAGAGCGGCGAGCCGGTGGATTTCTCCGGCCAGCAAAGCCTCGGCGCGTGCCCGAAGTGTCAGGGCCACGTCTACGAGCATGGCACGAGCTATGTCTGCGAGCACAGCGTCGGCGCCCATGTGACGTGCGACTTCAAGAGCGGCAAGATCATCCTGCAGCAGCCGGTGGCGCGCGAGCAGATGACGAAGCTGCTCGCCGAGGGCAAGACCGCGCTGCTCGAGAATTTCGTCTCCAACCGGACGCGGCGCAAGTTCAAGGCCTACCTCGCGTGGGACAGGAAGGAAGGCAAGGTCGGCTTCGAATTCGAGCCGCGCGCGCCGCGCGCACCGGCCAAGAAGGCCGCTGCCGCAGCGGCGGCGCCTGCCGCGAAGAAGCCGAGGGTCGCGGCGAAGAAGGCTGCCGCGGGCTGAGGCGGGGCCGCGCCTTCGACCTCGCGATGGCGGCACGCTCGAATTCGGCGCCCGCCCGGCCGGCCGCGCAGTGGCCTTGCCTCACTGCCTGCGACGGCGGCGTGCGACTCGCGGTCCACGTTGTTCCGAATGCGCGGCGCAGCGGCGCCGACGGCCTGCACGATGGCGCGCTGCGGGTGCGGCTTGCCGCGCCGCCGGTCGACGGCCGCGCCAACGCGCTGCTGCTGGCCTGGCTGGCGCACGAGCTCGATCTGCCGCGCCGAGCGCTGCGCCTCGTGCGCGGCGAGAGCGCGCGCTGCAAGACGATCGCGATCGATGCACCACCCGAGGCCGTGGAACGCTGGCTCGCACGGCATCCGGGTGCGGCGGCAGGCGTGAAATAGGGCGCGCACTGCCGGCGTGCCGCGCGCGCACGGTCCTGCACAATCACGCCCCATGCCGATGCTGCGCGCCTCGTTGATCGCCTCGTTGATCGCCCTGCTGCGCGCCATGCTGTGGGCCGGCGTGGCGGCCGGCGCTGCGCTGCTCGTGCTGGCCGGTCCGGCCGCCGGCGCGACACCGGGATCGGAACCCACGCGCACTTTTGCCGAAGCGATCGTGGCGGCGGGCGATACGCACAGCTTTCCAGAAGATGCGCCGCAGACGGTGCAGGCGCTGCCCGACGACTGGGCCGCGAGCCGCCCCGGGTTCGACGGCGTCGTCTGGTACCGGGTGCACTTCGACGCGCCGCCGCTCGCCGACCCGGAGGCGGTATTGGCGCTCTACGTCGAGCGCGCGTGCACCAACCTCGAGGTGCATCTGAACGGCCACCGCGTCTACAGCGGCGGGCGCATGGGCGAGCCCGTGACACGCAATTGCTATCAGCCTCAGCTCGTCGCGCTGCCGGCGGCGCTGCTGCGCGCGCAGGGCAATACGCTCGACCTGAAACTGCGCGGCCACGCGCTCGAGCGGGTCGCTTCGCGCCAGCGCGCGGCTGGCTTGTCCGTGCTTCGCATCGGACCGATGGCCGCGCTCGCGCCGGCCTGGCGCGCCCAGCAGTTCTGGAACGTCACGGCGCCGCAGCTGCTCGGCGTCACGCTGTTCGTGCTCGGCGTCTTCATGATCGGCGTCGGCTGGTTCAACCGGCGCGCGAGCTACCTGATGTATTTCGGCACCATGTCCATCATCTGGTCGCTGCTGACGGCGCGCATCTGGCTCGCCGACCCGCCGCTGTCGAACCGCGCCGCGGAGTTTGCCGTCACGCTCGGCTTCGCGCCGATCGTCGGCTTCGCGATCGTCTTCCTGCTGCGCTATGCGCGCATCAAGCGCCGGCCGCTCGACATCGCGCTGATCGCGCAGTGCTTCGTGATGCCGCTGTCGCTGGCCGTGCTCGGGCCCGACCGGCTGTACGCCGGGGTCACGTTCTGGTACTGGATGCTCGGCCTCGAGCTGCTCGGCGCGACGGTGGTCTATCTGCGCGTGAGCTGGGCCAGCCAGCGCAACGAATTCTGGGTCATGAGCGCGATCCTCGTGCTGTTCGCGTGCATGGTGGTGCTCGAGGCGGTGCAGCACGCCGCCGGCGGCGGCATCTGGCGCGGCCACGCGCTGCGCTTCGCCTTTCCGGTCTTCGTGCTGGTCGTGAGCTTTCGGCTCGTCCAGGTCTTCGCGCGCGCGCTGCGCGCGGCCGAGGCGGGACGCAGCACGCTCGAGGCGCGCATCCAGGAGGCGACGCAGGAGATCGAACGCAACTTCGCCCAGCTTGCCGAACTGCGCGTCGAGCAGGTGACCGAGAAGGAGCGCAAACGCATCGCCTCCGACCTGCACGACGACCTCGGCGCCAAGCTGCTGACCATCGTGCATACGAGCGAGTCCGAGCGCATCTCGACCCTCGCGCGTGAGGCGCTCGAGGAGATGCGCCTGTCGGTGCGCGGCATGACGGGCAGGGCGATGCGCGTCGCCGATGCGCTCGCCGACTGGCGCGCCGAGACCGTCTCGCGCCTCGGACAGGCCAATATCGAGGCCGAATGGACCGGCCCGACCGATGATTCCGAGCAGCTGATGTCGGCGCGCGCCTTCGTGCAGACGACGCGCATCCTGCGCGAGGCGGTGAACAACATCATCAAGCACAGCGGCGCGTCGCACTGCAAGGTGAGCTGCATGATCAGCGCCGACGACGTGAACCTCGTCGTGCAGGACAACGGGCGCGGCATCCCGCTCGAGCTCGACGGCCGGCTCGACCGCGGCCACGGCATGTCGAGCATGAAGCACCGCGCCAAGCAGATGCGCGGCCAATGCCTGGTCGAATCCGGCCCCGGCTATGGAACCGTGATCCGCCTCACGCTTCCGCTGTAATGCGGTGCGCCGCGCGGCCGCGGCGCTGCTAGCATGGCTTGGAGTTCCGAAGCAAGCCGCCGATACGCCGTCATGAACAATATCCTGCTGCTCGAAGACCTGCCCGAGATCCGGGCCTGGATCAAGGCGCTCGTGCTGCAGGTTTTTCCGCGCGCCCATATCTGCGAGTCGGCGCGCGTGCACGATGCGCTCGGCCTGGTCTCGGCGATCAAGTTCGACCTCGCGCTCGTCGATCTCGGCCTGCCAGACGGCTCGGGCGTGGACGTCGTCGCCGCGCTGCGCGAGTCGCAGCCAGAGGTGCAGTCGGTCGTCGTCACGATCCACGACGACGACGAGCATCTCTTCCCGGCCCTGCAGGCAGGCGCCTTCGGCTATGTGCTCAAGGAGCAGCCGCGCGAGCACTTCACCGACCAGCTGCAGCGCATCAGCCAGGGCGAGCCGCCGCTGTCGCCTTCGATCGCGCGCCGCGTCATCGCCTATTTCGCGGCGCAGGCCAGGCCGCAGCAGAACGCGGTGCCGCGCGTGCAGCTCACCGAGCGCGAAAGCGAAGTGCTGCTGCGCGTCGCCAAGGGCTATACGCTGCCCGAGATCGGCGTCCAGCTGAGCCTGTCGCGCCACACGATCGCCGACTATGTGAAGCAGATCTACCGCAAGCTCAATGTGAGTTCGCGCGCCGAGGCGGCGCTCGAGGCACAGCGTCTGGGCCTCTTCGCGAAGAGTCCCTGAGCTCATGATCGGTCGCCTCACGGGCGTGCTGGCGGCGAAGCATCCGCCGCAGTTGCTGATCGACGTCGGCGGCGTCGGCTACGAGGTCGACGTGCCGATGAGCAGCTTCTACAACCTGCCCGCGATCGGCGAGCGCGTGACGCTGTTGACGCACTTCGTCGTCCGCGAGGATGCGCAGGTGCTGTTCGGCTTCCTCACCGCGCCGGAGCGCACGACCTTTCGCCACCTGGTGAAGATATCGGGGATCGGCCCGCGCACCGCGCTGGCCATTCTTTCCGGACTGTCGGTCGCCGAACTCGAGCACGCCGTGAGCCGGCAGGAATCGGCGCGCCTCGTGAAGGTGCCCGGCATCGGCAAGAAGACCGCCGAGCGGCTGCTGCTCGAGCTGAAGGGCAAGCTCGGCAGCGACGCCGTGCCGCCCGCGGTGCCCGCCGCGGGCAGCCACGGCGACATCCTGCAGGCGCTGCTCGCGCTCGGCTACAGCGAGCGCGAGGCGGCCGCCGCCTGCAAGGCGCTGGCGGCCGATATCGGCGTCAGCGACGGTATCAAGCTCGCGCTGCGCGCGCTGGCCCGATAGATCGATCGTCCGGCGCGCGCGCGGCGCATCCGCCATCGCGCGCCGCGATAATGCGCCATGAGCATCCAGATCGACGATTTCGCGGCGGCGTCGCCGGGCGCGTCGCGCATGGTCGGCGCGGCGCCGCTGTCGCCGAACGAGGCGGCGATCGAGCGCGCGCTGCGGCCGAAGGGGCTGCAGGAATATGTCGGCCAGGCGAAGGCGCGCGAGCAGCTCGAGATCTTCATCGGCGCGGCCAGAAAGCGCGGCGAGGCGATGGACCATGTGCTGCTGTTCGGCCCGCCGGGCCTGGGCAAGACGACGCTGTCGCACATCATCGCCCACGAGCTCGGCGTCAAGCTGCGCCAGACCTCGGGCCCGGTGCTCGAAAAACCCAGGGACCTGGCCGCGATCCTGACCAACCTCGAGCGCAACGACGTCCTCTTCATCGACGAGATCCACCGCCTGTCGCCGGTCGTCGAGGAGATCCTGTACCCCGCGCTCGAGGACTACCAGATCGACATCATGATCGGCGAAGGTCCGGCGGCGCGCTCGATCAAGCTCGAGCTGCAGCCGTTCACTCTCGTCGGCGCGACGACCCGCGCCGGCATGCTGACGAACCCGCTGCGCGACCGCTTCGGCATCGTTGCCCGGCTCGAGTTCTACAGCGCGGACGAACTCGCGCGTATCGTCACCCGCTCGGCCGGACTGCTCGAGGTCGCCGCCGATGCCGAAGGCGCATTCGAGATCGCGCGCCGCTCGCGCGGCACGCCGCGCATCGCGAACCGCCTGCTGCGCCGCGTGCGCGACTATGCCGACGTGAAGGGCGACGGCCGCATCGGCAAGAGGCTCGCCGAAAGCGCGCTCGCGATGCTCGACGTCGACGCCAAGGGCTTCGACGTCATGGACCGCAAGCTGCTCGAAGCCGTGATCCACCGCTTCGACGGCGGCCCGGTCGGTCTCGACAATGTCGCCGCCGCGATCGGCGAAGAGCCGGGAACGATCGAGGACGTGATCGAGCCGTTCCTGATCCAGCAGGGCTACCTGCAGCGCACGCCGCGCGGGCGCATCGCGACGCTCGCCGCGTACCGGCACCTGGGCGTCGCGCCGCCGCAGCGCGACGCGGCGCCCGATCTGTTCGGCGAGTGACTCCCCGAGTCAGCGCGGTGCGACGCGATAGGCTGGAGCGCCGCCGGTGCCGATCATCAACTGGTTGACGACGCCCTCGACATCGTCGATGCGGCGCACGAACTGCTCGGCATCGGCCGCCTGCCCGGCGCTCGAGACGCAGCCCTGCAGCCAGACGATGCGGCGCTGTCCGCTGGCCCAGATGCTGGTGTCGGCGAAGCGCCCGCTGTAGCGCAGCGCCTGCTGCACGCGCGGGATGATCTCGGCGTCGTAGAGGTAGGCATTCGCGAGCCGGCAGCGCCCGGCGAGCCAGCAGCTGACGCCGCGCTGCGCGCGGTCGTGCGCAAGCTCGCGGGCCTCCTGCGCGGTCACGCCCGGCACGTCGGGAACCGGACAGTCCGGCAGGCCCGCGCTCACCTGCACGAAAGGGTCGTCGAAGACGTTGCTGCGTGACGGCTCGTCGGCGTGGCCGTGGGCGACGATCAGCGACGCGCCAAGCAGGGCGAGGCCGATTCGAAGCGGCACGACGGCGCCGGCTGCATCAACGTGGCGGCGCATGGCTTTCGCCGCTGCGCGGCGCGCATCAGCGGCCGGCGCGCCTGCGTTCGCGCCAGGCGAGCAGTTCGCCGACGAAGCCGCGCCGGAACGCGAGGACGCAGATGACGAAGATCGCGCCCTGCACCACGGTGACCCAGGCGCCGAGCTGGGCGAGGTAGTTCTGCATCGTGACGATCAGCGCCGCGCCGACCACCGGTCCGAAGACGGTACCCATGCCGCCGAGCAGCGTCATCAGCACGACCTCGCCGCTCATCGACCAGTGCACGTCGGTGAGCGAGGCGAGCTGGAAGACGATCGCCTTCGTCGCGCCGGCCAGCCCGGCGAGGGTGGCGCTCAAGACGAAGGCGACGAGCTTGACGCGATCCGTGTCGTAGCCGAGCGAGATCGCGCGCTGCTCGTTCTCGCGGATCGCCTTGAGCACCTGGCCGAAGGGCGAGTGGATGATGCGGTAGATGAGGCCGAAGCCGCCGAGGAAGATCGTCAGCACGAGCGCATACATGGCCATCGGCTGATCGAGATCGACGACGCCGAACAGGTGGCCGCGCGGCACCGCCTGGATGCCGTCCTCGCCGCCGGTGAACGGCGCCTGCAGGCTGAAGAAGAACACCATCTGCGCCAGCGCGAGCGTGATCATCGCGAAGTAGATGCCCTGGCGGCGGATCGCCAGCAGGCCCGCCAGCCAGCCGAGCAGCGCCGCGCTGGCGGTGCCGGCGAGGATCGCCAGTTCGGGCGTCAGCCCCCAGACCTTGGCCGCGTGCGCGCAGACGTAGCCTGCCGAGCCGATGAACATCGCGTGGCCGAACGACAGCAGGCCGCCGAAGCCGAGCAGAAGGTTGAAGGCGCACGCGAACAGCGCGAAGCACATCACCTTCATCATGAAGACCGGGTAGACGACGGCCGGCGCGATCGCCAGCACGAGCGCAAGCACCGCGAACGCGATCAGGTCATTGCGCTTGCCGGACGCTGCGGAAGGAGCGTTCATTTCTGGGTTCCGAACAGGCCCGCCGGCCGCAGCAGCAGCACGATCGCCATGATGACGAAGATCACCGTCGTCGACGCCTCGGGGTAGAAGACCTTGGTCAGGCCTTCGAGCAACCCGAGCCCGAAACCGGTGACGATGGCGCCGAGGATCGAACCCATGCCGCCGATCACGACCACCGCGAAGACGACGATGATCATCTGCGACCCCATCTGCGGGCTGACCTGGTAGATCGGCGCCGCCATCACGCCGGCCAGCGCCGCCAGCGCGACGCCGAAGCCGTAGGTCAGCGTGATCATGCGCGGCACGTTGATGCCGAAGGCCTGCACCAGTTGCGGGTTCTCGGTCGCGGCGCGCAGATAGCCGCCGAGCCGGGTGCGCTCGATCACGTACCAGGTCGCGAGGCAGATCACGATCGAGGCGACGATGACCCAGCCGCGGTAGTTCGGCAGAAACATGAAGCCGAGGTTGACGCCGCCGCCGAGCTGCGGCGGGATGGCGTAGGGCAGGCCGGAGGCACCGTACTCGTTGCGGAACAGCCCCTCGAGGATCAGCGCAAGGCCGAAGGTCAGCAGCAACCCGTAGATGTGGTCGAGCTTGTACAGCGGCTTGAGCATCGTGCGCTCGATCAGCATGCCGAAGGCGCCGACCAGCAGCGGCACGACGAGCAGCGACCACCAGTAGTTCAGCCCCAGCTTGGCGAGCAGCAGATAGGCGGCGAAGGCGCCCATCATGTACTGCGCGCCGTGCGCGAAATTGATGATGTTGAGCATGCCGAAGATGACGGCCAGGCCCAACGACAGCAAGGCATAGAAGGAGCCGTTGATCAGCCCGATCAGCAACTGGCCCATCAGGGCCTGCACCGGGATGCCGAAGATCTCCATGGTCTATGCCTTGCCTCGGCGCCGCGCCTACTTCACCAGCGGGCAGCCGCCGTCGGCGAGCGGGCGAAACGCCTTGTCGGCCGGAATCGTCTGCAGCAGCTTGTAGTAGTCCCACGGATATTTGGACTCGCTCGGCTTCTTCACTTCGAACAGATAGGCCGGGTGGATATTGCGGCCGTCGGCGCGGATCGTGCCCTTGCCGAACAGCGGATCGTCGACGGGCAGCTTCTTCATCTCGGCCACCACCTTGGCGCCGTCCTTGTCTTCCTGGATCGCGTCGACCGCCTTCAGGTAGTGCAGCATGCCGGAGTAGACGCCGGCCTGCACCATGGTCGGCATCTTGCCGCCTTGCTGCGCACCGAAGCGCTTGGACCAGGCGCGCGTGCCCTCGTTCATGTCCCAGTAGAAGGTTTCGGTCAGCTGCAGGCCCTGCGCGGTCTGCAGCCCCAGGCCGTGGATGTCGGAGAGGAACACGAGCAGGCCGGCCAATTTCTGGCCGCCCTTGACGATGCCGAACTCCGACGCCTGCTTGATCGAGTTGATGGTATCGGCGCCGGCATTGGCCAGGCCGATGATCTTCGCCTTGGACGCCTGCGCCTGCAGCAGGAAGGACGAGAAGTCCTGCGTGCCGAGCGGCACCTTGACGCTGCCGAGCACCTTGCCGCCCGAGGCGGTGACGACCTCGGAGGTATCGCGCTCGAGCGCGTGGCCGAAGGCATAGTCGGCGGTCAGGAAGAACCAGGTATCGCCGCCGTTCTTGACGACCGCCGAGCCGGTGCCGTGCGCGAGCATCCAGGTGTCGTAGGTCCAGTGCACGGTATTGGGCGTGCAGGCCTTGCCGGTCAGGTCGGACGAGCCGGCGCCGGAATTGACCATCACGCTGTTCTTTTCCTTGACGATCTGCGCGACCGCGAGCGCGACCGACGATGTCGGCACGTCGAGGATCATGTCCACGCCGTCGGCGTCGATCCATTTGCGCGTGATGCTCGAGCCGACATCGGGCTTGTTCTGGTGGTCGGCGGAGACGATCTCGATCTTCAGCTTGGAGCCGGTGGCCTTGACGTAGTCCTCGGCCGCCATCTTGGCGGCGACGACCGAGCCCTGGCCGGCGAGGTCGGCGTAGGGGCCGGACATGTCGTTCAGGACGCCGACCTTCACGACGCCGCCGGAGATCTCCGCTTGCGCCGTGCCCGCGAGGCCGGCGGCGGCGAGCAGGGTGAACAGCAGTTTGAGTTTCATGTGGACATTCCTTCCGCTTGGTGACGAACTGTTGGACAGGATGGACTCAGACGCCCAGGAGCTGATGCAGCAGCGGCATCTGGTCCTGCAGTTCAGCGGCGCCGAGTTCGCGATGGACAAGGCCGCGCTCCATGATGTAGAAGCGGTCGGCCAGCGGGGCGGCGAAGCGGAAGTTCTGCTCCACCATCAGGATCGTGAAGCCGCGCTCGCGCAGTTGCTGGATCATGCGCGCCAGCGTCTGCACGATGACCGGCGCCAGGCCTTCCGAGATCTCGTCGAGCAGCAGCAGCTTGGCGCCGGTGCGCAGGATGCGCGCCACCGCGAGCATCTGCTGTTCGCCGCCCGACAGGCGACCGCCGGGGCTGGCGCGGCGCTCCTTCAGGTTCGGGAACATCGCGTAGATCTCGTCCAGGCCCATGCCGCCTTCGGCCACCGGCGGCGGCAGCAGCAGGTTTTCCTCGCACGACAGGCTGGTGAAGATGCCGCGCTCCTCGGGGCAGTAGCCGAGCCCCATGTGCGCGATTCTGTGCGGCGGCAGGGCGGCCGTCTCGACCCCTTCGATGCGGATCGAGCCGTTGCGCCGGCCGACGAGGCCGAGGATCGCCTTCAGCGTCGTCGTGCGCCCGGCGCCGTTGCGGCCGAGCAGGGTCACGACCTCGCCCTTGTTCACCGAGAGGTTGACGCCGTGCAGGATGTGCGATTCGCCGTACCAGGCGTGCACGTCCTTCATCTCGAGCAGGGTTTCAGCCATGCGCGCCCTGCAGTTCGGCGTCTTCGCTGCCCATGTAGGCCTGCAGCACCTCGGGGTCGCGCGAGACCTCGGCGTACGGGCCTTCGGCGATCACCGCGCCGCGCGCCAGCACGGTGATGCGGTCGGCGATCGACGACACGACGCTCATGTTGTGCTCGACCATCAGCACGGTGCGATTCGCGGCGACCTTCTTGATCAGCTGCGTGACCAGCTCGACGTCCTCGTGGCCCATGCCCTGCGTCGGCTCGTCGAGCAGCATCAGCTTGGGGTCCATCGCGAGCGTCGTCGCGATCTCGAGCGCGCGCTTGCGGCCGTACGGCAGATTGACCGTCGTCTCGGCGGCGAACTCGCGCAGTCCGACGGTATCCAGCAATTCGAGCACGCGCGGGTGCAGCTGCTCGAGCGTGCGCTCGCTCTTCCAGAAGTGGAATGCGCTGCCGAGCCGGCGCTGCAACGCGACGCGCACGTTCTCGAGCACCGTCAGGTGCGGGAAGGTGGCCGAGATCTGGAAGCTGCGGATCACCCCGCGGCGGGCGATCTGCGCCGGCTTCTCGCGCGTGATGTCCTCGCCCTCGAACAGGATCTGCCCGCGCGTCGGATCGAGGAATTTGGTCAGCAGGTTGAAGCAGGTCGTCTTGCCGGCCCCGTTCGGGCCGATCAGCGCGTGGATGCTGCCGCGCCGGACCTTCAAGTTCACGCCGTCGACCGCGACGAAGCCCTTGAACTCCTTCGTCAGATCGCGGGTTTCGAGAATGAACTCACTGCTCATGCGCGCGGTGGCCTTCGTACTGCTCTTGTTGCCGCTTGTCGCGCGGCCTGTCTCCAAGGCGCGCCGATGATAGCCGCGAGCGCAGCGCCGCGCGCGGCCCCTACGTGTTTGTCCTAGCCGCGTGCAGGTGTGATCGACGCCTGCGCGCCGCCTTCGCAAAGCAGCCCGACGAGCCCGAGCGCGGCGATGATCGCCGCCGCGGCGCCGATCTGCAGCGGCAGCGCGAGGGTGTGCGCGGTCCAGAGGAAGGCGGTCGTCGCACCCAGCAGCAGCACGAAGACGAGCGCCGCCGCACCAAGCGCCGTGCGACTGACCTGTGGGTCGTAGGTCTGCACGGCGTGCAGCGCGAACGCCGGCCGCGGATGGCGCGCCGCGACATCGGCCGGCCGCCAGCCGGGCGGCGCGAACCAGACGCGCAGCTTATCGCCGATGCCGCGTGCATGCCGGCTGTCGCGCGCCAGATCGGCGTAGACCTGCAGGTTCGCCCACAGCGGGTTCCAGCTGCGCAAGGGCTTGCGCGTGCCGTAGACGCAGGGCTCGGCATCGTCCTCCTCGGCGAAAGTGCCGAACAGCCGGTCCCAGACGATCAGGATGCCGCCGAAGTTGCGGTCGACGTACTTGTCGTTCACGGCATGGTGCACGCGGTGGTTGCTCGGCGAGCAGAACCAGCGGTCGAACCAGCCGAGCTTGCCGATCTGGCGCGTGTGCGGCCAGAACTGGTAGAGCAGGTCGACGAGCACGACGACCGCGAAGACGAGCGGCGGAAAGCCGAGCACCGCCATCGGCAGGTAGAACACCCAGCCGGCGATCCAGTCGCTCGAGGTCTGGCGCAGCGCGGTCGAGAGGTTGTACTCCTCGCTCTGGTGGTGCACCGCGTGCGCGGCCCACATGAGCGCGATGCGATGGCCGGCGCGATGCTTCCAGTAATACAGGAAGTCGTACATCACGAGCGCCGCGAGCCAGACCCACCAGGTATCGACCGGCAGCTTGCGCAGCGCGACGTGGTCGAACACCAGCGCGTAGATGCCGATCTTCATCAGGCGCGTGAAGATGCCGACGATCTCGCTCATGATCCCGAGGCCGATGCTGGACAGCGCGTCGTTCAGCCGATAGGTATTGCGGCCGCGGGCCATCCCGACCCACCACTCGATCGCCATCAGCAACAGAAAGACCGGCGTGGCGAGAACGATGACTTGCGAGCCCTGCATGGCAACCGTGTGCTGCGCTGGATCGCCGATTCTAGGGATCGAAACGTCGCATCAGGGTTGACCCGGATGCCGCGCCTTGCGCGGCGCGCCGCGTGTGACGCAGTGCACGAAACGCCGGCCGCGAAGCGATGAACGGTCGGATGCGCGGCGACGAGCGGGCTGGCCGCGGATCGCCGCGGCCGGGATACTGGCGCACCGATCCACCCGTCCCGCGCGCTTCAGGCGCGCCGCCGATGGCCGATAACGAACGACCGAAGGGCGTGTCTTGCGGGCACGCCGCCGATCCAAGGCTCCGAATTGTCATGAAACCACTTCACTCCTGCCGGCGCCGATCCGCCTGCCCGACGCGCCGCGGCGAGCGCGGCATGACGATGATCGAAAGCCTGGTCGCGATCGTCGTGCTGTGCTTCGGCATGCTCGGCGTCGTCGGGCTGCAGGCGGCGGCGCTGCAGTCGAACAAGGAGGCGCGCTATCAGGCCTCGGCGACGCGTCTCGCGCGCGAGCTGGCCGAGATGATGCGCGGCAACAAGGACATCGCGATCCTGACCTCGAGCGCCGACAACCCGTATCTGGTCGATTTCACCGGCACCCTGCCTTCCAAAGGCACCGACTGCTTCGCCGGCGCGTGCCCGACGACCAAGGAGGTCGCCGCCTTCCAGATCTGGGACTGGCTGACGCGCGTCAACGCCGAACTGCCGGGCGCGCGCGTCTCGGTCTGCATCGACAGCAAGCCTTATGACAGCGGCGGCCTTCCGCAATGGAATTGCACGGCCAGCGGCGGCACGACGGTCGTCAAGATCGGCTGGACGCAGACCACGACCGACCACGCCGCGACCGGCTCGAGCGGCGTCGGCTCCGGCGGCCTGGCGCGCGCCGTGCGCCCGGGCGTCGTGCTTCCCCTGGTGGCGGGGAGTTCCACATGACGCGGCCGCCGATAGCGCAGATGCGCGCGCGGACGGGCCGGACCGGCAAGACCGGCCAGAGCGGCCTGACGCTCGTCGAGCTGATGGTTGCGCTCGTCATCGGGCTCGTCGTTGCTGCTGCCGCCGTCGCCGCGCTGCTCGTCGCGCGCAACGGCTTCACGACGGTCGATTCGACCGCCCAGTTGCGCGAGAACGCGCGCTTCACGTCCGACCTGATCCAGCGCCTGGCGGTGCAGGCCGGCTTCGAGGACGTCGCCGGGCGCGGCTTCTCGATCGTGCCGCCGGACGACAAGCCGCCCGCGATCCAGGGTTTCGACGATGCGATCCTGGCCGCCGATACCGACCCCGCCGGCCTCGCCAACGGCAGCCGCTCGAGCGGCTGCGGCGGCGTTACCGATACGAGTTGCGTGAATGGCAGCGATGCACTTGTCGTGCGCTTCTGGGGCACGTCGCCAGGCACCGACCCGAGCGTTGCCGACGGCTCGATGATCAACTGCGCCGGCATCGGCGAGCCCGAAGGCACGGCGATGTCGACGAGCGTCTTTCACATCATCCGCGGCGCCGACGGCGAGCCGACGCTTGCCTGCACCTACCGCGACGGCAGCGGCAACTGGAAGACGGCAGCGCTCGTCCCCGGCGTCGAGGCGATGCAGGTGCTGTATGGGGTCGATGCCGTCACGCCCAACACCGCGCCACCCAGCGGCGGCACCGATTCGGTGCCCGACCGCTATCTGCGCGCATCGCAGCTCGTCGTCTCCGGCGATGCGGCGGCGACGCTTGCCAACTGGCGCCGCGTGCGCAGCCTGCGCATCGGCTTGCTGTTTCGCGGACCCGTAGGCGGCGCGCAGGACCGCGCCGCGACGGCCGCGACCTACGACGTGCTCGGCGCCGGCTTTTCGGTCTCGGCCGACACCAAGTCCCAGCTCACCGTGCCGGCCGACGGACGCATGCGCCAGGCGATGGTGTTCAACGTCCACCTGCGCAATCCATGAGGCATCTTGTGATGCACCGAAACCCCCACCTCCGCCGCCAGCGTGGCGTCACGCTCGTGATCGTGCTGATGCTGCTCGTCATCGTCACGCTGCTCGGCGTCGGCGCGGCGCGCATCGCGCTGCAGGGCGAGCGCACGACGCGCAACGAGCGCGACTACCAGATCGCCTGGCAGGCCGCCGAGGCGGCGCTGATGGATGCCCAGTTCGACATCCGCGGGCCCAACGCATCCTCCAAGAGCCGCGTCGCGCTCTTCACGCCGGACGATATTTCCAACTTCGTTCCCGGCTGCAACAAGAGCACCGACTTTCGCGGCCTGTGCACGCCGAACGAAGGCAAGCCGGTCTGGGCGCAGGTCGATTTTCTCGATGACAGCAACAGCGCGCCGACCGTCGCCTACGGCACCTTCACCGGCCGCGCGTTCGACTCGGGCACCACCGGCGTGAAGCCGGCGCGCGCGCCGCGCTACATGATCGAGGTCGTTCGCGACCAGACGCCGATGGGCAGCGCCGCGTCCAACACCGGCAGCAAGCCGGCGCCGATCATGTACCGCATCACCTCGATGGGCTTCGGCCCGCGCGAGGACGTTCAGGTCGTGCTGCAGATTGCTTTCAAGAAGGAATGAACATGCAACCCGTACTGACAACGATGCGCACGCTCGCCTGCGACCTGCGGGTGCGGATCGGCGTGCTGGCACTGGTGGCGCTCGGCGCCGTCGGCGTTGCCGTCAGCGGCCCGACGCCGCCGGCCATCCCTTCGATCCCGCTCGCCGCCGAGCCGCTCTACGCGCAAAGCGCACGCGCCAAGCCGACGCTGACGCTGGCGCTGTCGGTCGAATATCCGACCGTGGGTGCGCAGTACCGCGACCAGTATTCAACCACCAAGGAGTACATCGGCTATTTCGACACCGAGAGCTGCTACGTCTACAACTACGAGAACTTCACCGACGCAAACCTGCCACGTTTCGACCGCAGCGGCCCGGCGACGAACCGCACATGCGGCGGAACCGGATTCTCTGGCAACTTCATGAACTGGGCGATGGGCTCGTCAATCGACATCCTGCGCTACGGCCTGACAGGCGGCGACCGCGTCGTCGATACCAACAATCTCACGGTGCTGCAGCGCGCCTACCTTCCCACGAACGGCGACAACGAGCCCAGCGCCTTCTGGAACAAAGACGCCTACTTCCCAGCCAAGCAGGTGACGAATACGGTCGCCGCCGGCGCCGTTCCGGCGACGCTGCTCGGTAGCTACAAGGGCGACCTGCATATCGCGAACTGCAAGAACCGCATTTTCTTCGGCACCGCGCAGGCCGGAAGCTGCGATGCCCCGGGGAACAACTCGGATCTCGTGGCGGCGCTGCATGGTCCGGTGACGGACTACTCGGGTTCGTTGCCTAGCGACTTTTTCAAGACAGCGTGTGCGAGCGACGGCAGCACCTGCTCGTTCACCGGCATCAAGCAAGTCGCTTACGGCACGGGAACGAATTGGAAGTTCATGACGGCGAAGGACGGCACGGCGTGCAGCACCGCAGTCTTCGGCGATCCTGGCGGCACCGGCAAGAAGTGCTACACGCGCGCCGACCCGACCTCCTGGACGCCGGGAATGTCCTATGCGCGCGTCTCGGTGTGCGGCGTCGATGGCTCGGGCAAGCTGTCCGACCCGCGCATCGACCTGTGCATGCGCTACCCGAGCGGGAACTACAAGCCGGTTGGCAACCTGCAGAAATACAGCGACCGCGTGCGTGTCGCCGCCTTCGGCTACCTGATCGACAACGGCAATCCGCAACGTAATGGGGGCGTGCTGCGCGCGCCGATGAAGTACGTTGGCCCGAAGGCATTCGATGCCAATTTCCAGCTCGTCTCGGGCGCCAATCCGGCGCAGGAGTGGAATACCGACACCGGCATCTTCCTCCCGAACCCCGATAAGGCGACCGAGGGCAAGAGCGGCGTCGCGAACTACCTGAACCAGTTCGGCCGCACCGGCGCGACCGAGGGCAACTACAAGCGCTACGACCCGGTCGGCGAGCTGTATTACGAGGCGCTGCGCTACCTTCAAGGTCTGCCGCCGACGTCGTCCGCTGTGAGCAGCGTGACGACCGCGATGAAGGACGGCTTCCCGGTCTACACGACGTGGACCGACCCGCACCCAGCCGTCACCGGCATGACCGACTACTCCTGCGTGCGCAACAACATCGTCGCGATCGGAGATGTGTATACCCATAACGACAAGTTCTTCCCGGGCAACACGCGCAGTGATTCCAATGATTCGACGCGCTCCGCGAGCGACTCTTCGAATGAGCCCGACTTCATGTTCTGGACCAAGGTCGTCGGCGGCTTCGAGTCGAACAACTCGGTGTCCTACAAGGATGGGCGCGGCGTGGATCAGAAGACTTCCAATATCCTTGTCAATGCGCCGTACAACGCCGCACGCTGGGGCATGGAGACGCAGGACACCGGCTCGAGCGCCGCGTCCTACTACATGGCTGGCGCTGCGTACTGGGCGAATACGCACGACATCCGCGGCGCCAACTGGTCGGATGCCGACAAGCGCCGGCTCGGGATGCGCGTCACTACCTACGTGCTCGATGTGAACGAGAACGGGACTGATTCGGATCAGGCCACTCGCAAGCAGAGGCAGTACTTCCTGACCGCCAAGTACGGCGGCTTCAAGGACGCAAGCGGCACCGGCAACCCGTTCAAGGCGGCAGACATGACCGACACGAATGCGAACTGGGAGAGCCAGACCATCCCGGGCGACCCGAAGAACTACTTCCTCGCGAGTTCGGCCCGCGCCGTGCTCGACGCGCTCGACAATATCTTCGCCAATATCGCGAAAGAGGCGAACTCGATCGCCGGCGGCGCGATCTCGACGCAGCGCCTGACCTCGGTTGGCGGCTTCATCTTCCAGGCCCAGTTCGATCCCGCCGACTGGAGCGGCGACCTGATTCCGTACCCGGTCACGCTGGTCGGCGGCAACGACATCACGATCGGCGACGCGGACGCCGCGCCGTGGACGGCGGCGAAGATGCTCGACGCGCGGGACCCGGCGACGCGCAAGATCTACGTCGGCAAGACGACGCCCAACTCGTCGGCGGCGACCGAGTTCAAGTGGGCGAGCCTGGACAGCGATACGCAGGATTTCCTGCGCCTGCCGCCCGGCGCGAAACAAGGCGACCCGATGGACCCGATCGCCGTCGGCCAGGACCGGCTCGACTTCGTGCGCGGCGTGCGCACCAAGGAGGCACCCAACGGCACGCTGCGCAAGCGCGGCAAGGTGCTCGGCGACATCGTCAATTCGGGCGTCGCGTACTCCGGTGCGCCGAGCCTGCGGATCAACGACGCGGGCTACGTCTCGGGCTTCGCGGCGACCTACAAGAATCGCAAGAAGACGCTCTTCGTCGGCGCCAACGACGGCATGCTGCACGCCTTCGACTCCGACAACGGCGACGAACTGTTCGGCTATATCCCCAGCTGGCTCGTGCCGCGCCTGAACGCGCTCTCGTCGACGACCTACCAGCACCAGACGTATGTCGATGCGAGCCCGGTCGTCGCCGAAGCGAAGGTCGGCGCCGACTGGAAGACCGTGCTCGTCGGTGGCACCGGCGGCGGCGGCCAGGGCGTCTATGCGCTCGACGTGAGCGACCCGTCCGCGTTCGACGCCAGCAAGGTGATGTGGGAGTTCACCGACAAGGACGACGCCTCGCTCGGCAACGTGATCGGCCGACCGGCGATCCTGAAGTTCAAGGACAGCGCGACGAGCTACAAGTACTACGCGGTCGTTGCCAGCGGCGTCAACAACTATGTCGACGATGGTCGTTTCAGCACGACGGGCAAGCCGGCGATCTTCATCCTCGACCTGGCCAAGGCGCCGGCCGCGGCGTGGGTGCTGAATTCGAACTACTACAAGATCGAGCTGCCGATCGCGAGCACGACGATCGCCTCGGGCGTCGCCAATTTCACGACGACGAGCGGCCTCGCGGACGAGACCAGGCTGCTGTTCGCGGGCGACCTGCAGGGCAACCTGTGGAAGCTCGATTTCACGAACAAATATCCGACCGACTGGACGCTCGACAAGCTCAGCTTCTACAAGAGCGGCAGCACGCCGATCCCGATGTACATCGCGCAGGACGGCTCGGCCAATCTGCAGCCGATCACGATGGCGCCGTATCTTGCGTACGGGCCGAACCGCACGCTGATCGTTGCCTTCGGCACCGGCAAATATCTCGAGACGAGCGACAACTCCAGTCCGTTCAAGGCGCAGTCGGTCTATGCGCTGCTCGACAACAACCAGCCGACGGTCGATTCGAGCTCGAGCGCGATCGCTGGCCGCGGCCGGCTGCAGATGGCGACCGCGAACAGCGCCGGCACGATCACGAACAGCGCGTTCAAATGGGGCCGGCCGAGCTCCGACGCCGACACGAGCCTGCGAGCAGGGTGGTATTTCGACATGCCGAGCTCGGCCAGCACCGGCGAGCGCCAGATCAGCAGCTTCACCGTGTTCGGCGACAAGGTCTATTCGGGCACCGTCATCCCGCCGGCCACGAGTTGCGAGCTGGGCAGCGGGCGCAGCTACGAGATCAACCTCTTCACCGGCACCGGATCGAGCACCACGTCGGACGTCGGCATCCTCGGCGAGCCGTTCGTGCTCGCCGTCGGCAACGACGTGCTGACCAAGAGCAATTCGGTCGACCAGGGCACGCGCACGACGACCGGGCGCATCGTGCTGCAGGGCTCGGGCTCGCTGAAGAACCTCAGGAGCACGACGGCGGTCGCGACGGTCTTCCGCATGAGCTGGCGCCAGATCAACAACTACGAGGAAGTGAGGGCGGCGCCATGACGCATCGCGATCGCCCGGCGGCGCGGCGCGGCTTCACGCTGATCGAGCTGATGATCACGGTGGCGATCGTCGGCATCCTCGCCGCGATCGCCTACCCGTCGTATCAGGACTCGGTGAGGAAGGGCAAGCGCGCCGAAGGGCGCAGCGCGCTGATCGACTTCATGCAGCAGCAGGAGCGCTTTCTGACGCAGACCGGCAGCTATTCGGTCGTCACGCCCGGCCAGACGGGCGTCGCGTTCAAGACCTTCTCGGGCGACAACGCGACGAGCCCGGCGTACAAGATCGGTGCCGAGGCCTGCCCCGGCACGCCCGCGCCTTCGATGCGCGAGTGCGTGCGCGTCGTCGCCGTGCCGCAGTTCACCGACGACGACGGCGGCACGCTGCGCATCATGAGCACCGGGCCGCGCGACTGCACCGGCGCCAAGCCGCAGCTGTGCTGGAAATGAAGCCGGCCATCGTGCGCGAGCACAAGCTTCACGATCATCGGCGCCGCGCCGGCGGCTTCACGCTGATCGAGCTGCTGACGACGGTTGCGATCATCGTCATCATCCTCACGCTCGCCGCGCCGAGCTTCACCGCGTTTCAGCGCAACTCCGAGCTGACGGGCGTTGCCAACACGATGCTCGCATCGCTGTCGTCGGCGCGCAGCGAGGCGATGAAACGCGGCCGCAATACATTCGTCGTGCCGACGGCGGACTGCAAGACCTGGGGCGACGACTGGACCCAGGGCTGGCTCGTATTCGTCGACAACAACGGCTCGCAGAGCTTGAATTCGGGTGACGATATCCTGTCGTGTGAGCCCAAGGTTCCCGAAGCCGTGACTGTCAAGACCGGCAGTGCGCCCGAAGGCTTCAAGGACCCGAACAACGGCAAGCTCTACATGATGTTCAACGGCTCGGGTTATCCGCGGCTGGTGTCGGGGGCGTTCCAGTCGTCGTCGCTCGACTTCAAGAACAGCAGCCAGACACGGCGCATCATCTCCAACCCGTCGGGCCGCCTGCGCGTGTGCAAGCCGGGCGATGACGGCTGCACCGCGTCGGCGCTATAAGCGCCGCGAGTCAGGCGACACAACCGCGCGCATCGACCGGCCAGACGGCCTCGACGATGCCCTGCTGCAGTCCGCCGCGAACGCACACGTAGTGGTCGTGCAGGTTGACCGTCGGGTCGCAGTGGCCCGGCACGAGCCAGACGACTTCATCCAGCGCCGGCAAGGCATGCGAGCCGCTGCCGGCGCGCGGCAGCAGGATGCCGTGTTCGTCGCCGCCGTTGGCAAAGTCGAGGTCGCGTTGCCAGACCGCGGGCAGGCCCGAATCGATCGCGTGCGACTTGTGCCCGGCATCGACGACCGCATGCGCCTCGCCGCGGCTCATCACGCGGCTGAGCACGAAGAGCGCGTGCTCGAACGCGGGTGTGTTGGGCGCCGCCTCGTTGGCCGCGTAGTCGCGGTCGAGGAAGACGTACGAACCCGGCTGCAGTTCGCCATAGACGCCGCTGGCCGCCTCGAAGGCGAAGCTGCCGCTGCCGGCGCCGGTGACGAGCGGGCAGGCGACGCCGGCCGAGGTGACGGCGGCGCGCGCCGCCGCCGCCGCCGCCACCGCGCGGCGGATGGCCGCCTCGCGATCGGCGCTCGAGCGGATATGCTGCGCGCCGCCGTGGTAGGCCTGCAATCCGGCAAACCGCAATCCGGCGTGCGAGACCACGCGGCGCGCCAGGCTGCCCGCGCCCGCGGGCGCGGCGCCGCAGCGGCCCTGGCCGACATCGACCTCGACGAAGACGTCGATCGTGCTGCCCGCGGCCTGCACCGCGCGCGCGAGCCGGTCGATGCCGAGCGCCGAGTCGGCCGCGATTGCAAGCCGCACCTGGCCGGCAAGCGCTGCGACGCGCGCGACGCGGTCTTCGGCGACCACCTCGTTGCTGATATAGAGGTCCGCTATGCCTCGTGCGGCGAGCGCCTCGGCCTCCGAGACCTTCTGCACGCATACGCCCAGGGCGCCGGCGGCGATCTGCATCCGCGCGATCTGCGCGCTCTTGTGCGTCTTCGCATGCGGCCGCAGGCGCAGCCCGCATTCGCGGGCGAACGCCGCCATGCGCGCGATATTGCGCTCGAGGGCGTCCTGGTCGATGACGAGCGCGGGCGTCGCGATCGCGGCGATCGGGTCGCCCGCGCGGGCCGGCGGCGGCGTCATGTGGCGCGCTCCGCGGCCGCGGTCGCCTCGTCGTTGTCGTCGAGCCCAGCGTCCAGATGCCGGCTGTCGTTCCAGCCGACGAGGGTGAACGATTCGCCGTTGAAGAGCAGCCGGTTGATGCTTGCGTTGCCGAGTTGCCATGTGCGCGGCGCCTCGAGCGGAATGCGCGCCGCGGCGCGGTACAGGCAGTCGAGCACGCCGCCGTGCGCGACGAAGGCAATCGTTTCGCCCGGATGGCGCACCGCCAGGCGCGTCGCGCTGTCGACGCAGCGCGCGTAGAAGCCGGCCAGCGTCTCGCCGCCGTCGGGCGCGAAGTCTCCGTTGCGTTCGCGCCAGCGCCGCGCCTGCTCGGGCCACCGGCGCTCGAGATCGACCCAGCGCTGGCCCTCGAAGATGCCGAAGTTGCGCTCGCGCAGGCCGGCATCGGTGCCGAGTGCGACGCCGCAGCGCGCGGCGATCGGCTGCGCGGTCTGCATCGCCCGCCGCAGATCGCTCGCGTAGAGGCTCGTGATCCCGGCGTCGGCCAGCGCGCCGGCCAGGCGCAGCGCCTGGCGCTGGCCGGTATCGTTCAACTCGATGTCGGTCTGGCCTTGCAGCCGCTTGTCGGCGTTCCACGCCGTCTCGCCGTGGCGGATCGCGATGACGCGCGTTGCGTGATCCGGCATTGCAGGGGATCAGACGCCCCAGACGATGACTTCGCCCGCCTTCTGCGCGCGCCGGATCATCTCGAGCAGCGGCCAGGTGCGCTGGCGCAGCGTGACGGCGCTGCGCGCCGGCAGCTTGCGGCCGTTCGCCGCGGCCTCGGCCTGCGCCTCGCGGCGGGCCTGCTCTTCTTCCTCCACCGCGGCTTCGATTGCCGCCGTCGCCGCTGGCATCGCCGCGACCTCGAGGATGCCCTTGGCCTGCGGCTCGCGGCCGAGGATGCGCAGCACCTGGTGCGCATTCTCCTCGAGCATGACGACGTCGCCGGCCGCCTTGGACTTGAATTTGTAGAGCATGGATCAGCGCTTCGCGTAGACGTAGGCGCGATTGAACGGATAGGCCGATTGTGCGCCGCGCATCGGCCCCTCGCCGACACGGCCGGTTGGATTGGCGGTGAGGAACTGCGACAGCGAGATCCAGCCATGCTCGAAGCACATCGCGCAGCCGGCGAGGTAGAGCCGGTAGGCGCGCACGACGCTGTCGCGCGTCAACTCGCGCGCCTGCGGCAATTGCGCCTCGAGGGCGTCGCTCCAATGCCACAGCGTGCGCGCATAGTGCGGGCGCAGGTTCTCGAGGTCGACCGCTTCGAGCCCCGCCTCGCTCAGCACTTCGAGCACGTAGGAAGCATGCTCGAGCTCGCCGCCCGGAAAGATATAGCGCTCGATGAAGTCGCCCATCCCGGCGCCGAGGTGCTCGTTTTTCGTGCCGCCGGCGGTGATGCCGTGGTTCATCATCAGCCCGCCGGGCGCGAGCAGGCGGCGCACCTTGGCGAAATAGCCCGGCAGCATCGCGCGGCCGACGTGCTCGAACATGCCGACCGAGGCGATCTTCTCCCACGGCTCGTCCTCGCCCAGTTCGCGGTAGTCGCGCAGTTCCATCGAGACGCGGCCGCGCAGCCCGCGCTCGTCTATCAGCCGGTTCACGTGCGCGTGCTGGTTCTTCGACAGCGTGATGCCGCTGGCACGCACGCCGTAGTGCTCGGCCGCCCACAGCAGCAGGCCGCCCCAGCCGGCACCGATATCGAGGAAGCGCTCGCCCTCGCGCAGCATCAGCTTGCGGCAGATGTGGTCGAGCTTGGCCTGCTGCGCCTGCGCCAGCGTCATGTCCGGCTCGCGGAAGTAGGCGCACGAATAGACGCGCAGCGGATCGAGCCAGAGGGCGTAGAAATCGTCCGAGATGTCGTAGTGGAACTGGATCTGGCGCGCGTCGGCCTCGGGCTTGTGATGGGCGCGCGAACGGCTCAGCAGCGAGATGCCGCGCCACCAGCCAAGCGGCCCGCGGCCGGCGTGCTCGATCGTCGGATCGGCCTCGATCATCTGCGCCGCGACGTCCATCAGGTCGCGCACGCTGCCGTCGAAATCGAGATGCCCCTCGACATAGTCCTGCGCGACGCGGCCGACCTCGCCGCTCGCGATGTGGGCGAGCGGCGCCAGCTCGCGCAGCGTGATCCGCACCCTGGCGTCGGCCGGGCCGAAGCGCTGTCCGCCGGGCAGGACGACCGCCAGTCCGGTGCCGAGGGTCTCGAGCTTGCGCTCGAGCAGGGCGTGCAATGGGTTCATCCGCTTTGCGCTTCGCTCCGATGGGCCGGTGGATGCCGCGGCGCGATGCCGCAGCGCAGGCCGCATCCTAAGGACGAAACGGCCGGCGTGGCAAGCCGGTGCCCCGAGCAAGGCCATTGGCCCCGCGCCCGCGCAACGATCGCGCGGCAATCAGCCGACGAGACGGATGGCGCGCGACGCCGGCCGCGCCGCCGCGTTGGCAAGCTCGAACAGGCGCTGCGCGTCGAGCGCCGGCGCGAAGACGAAGCCCTGGTACAGATCGCAGCCGGCGGACTGCAGGAATCGGCGCTGCGCCTCGGTCTCGACGCCTTCGGCGATGATTCTCATGTGCAGCGCGCGGCCCATGCTGACGATCGCCCGCACGATCGCGACATCGCTTTCGTCGCCGGGCAGACCGTCGATGAAGCTGCGGTCGATCTTGAGCTGCCGGATCGGGAAGCGCTTCAGGTAGGCGAGGCTCGAATAGCCGGTGCCGAAGTCGTCGATCGCGAGCCGCACGCCGAGTTGGGCCAGCGCCTGCAGCCGTGCGAGCGCCTCCTGCGCATCCTGGATCAGGATCGATTCGGTGAGCTCCAGTTCGAGCCCGTGCGCGGGCAGGCCGGCGCCCTGCAGGCTGCGCGCGACGCCGTCGACGAAATCGGGCCGCTGGAACTGCAGCGCCGAGACGTTGACCGCGACGACGATGTCGAGCCCGCGCGCACGCCACTGCGCGGCCTGGCGCACCGCCTCGCCGAGCACCCATTCGCCGATCGCGACGATGAAGCCGCTCTCCTCGGCGACGCCAATGAAATCGGCCGGCAGCATCGCGCCGAGTTCGGCGTCGTCCCAGCGCAGCAGCGCCTCGGCACCGACGACGCGGCCGCTCGCACAGTCGACCTGCGGCTGGTAGTCGAGCCGGAAGTCCCCGCGTGCGAGCCCCTGGCGCATCGCATGGTCGATGCGCATGCGGCTCTTCAAATCCACGTCCTTGCGCGGATGGTGGAAGCGGTAGCCGGCGCGGCCGCCTTCCTTCACGCTGTACATCGCCTTGTCGGCGTGGCGCAGCAGTTCGTCCAGCGTCTCGCCGTCGTTCGGATAGAGCGCGATGCCGATGCTGCACGTCACCGTGAAGCTCAGGCCGCCCTGCGCGAAGGGGCGCGACATCGCCTCGATCACGCGTTGCGCGGTGGCCTGCGCGCCGGCGGCGTCGGCCTGGTGCATGACCATCACGAACTCGTCGCCGCCGAGGCGGGCAACGGTGTCGACCTGGCGCAGGCAGGACTTGATGCGCTCGCTCACTTCGGTCAGCACGCGGTCGCCGAACTGGTGGCCGAGCGAATCGTTGATGTGCTTGAAGCGGTCCAGGTCGAGGAACAGCACGGCAAACGGCGTGCCGTCGCGCTGCGCCATCGCGAGCGCGTGCTCGATGCGGTCGGCGAGCAGCCGCCGGTTCGGCAGCCCGGTCAGCGGATCGGTGTGCGAGAGCTGCTCGATGCGCTGGTGCGCTTCGAGCTGCGCGGTGATGTCGCGAAACGAGTAGACGCGGCCGATCGGCTGCCCGCGGCTCATCTGCGGCAGCGTGACGCGTTCGACGATGCGCCCCGAGCGCAGCTTGAAGACGTCGCTCGTCTGCAGCGTCGTGGCCTCCTCGATCGCCGCCAGCCGCTCGGCGTAGGCAGCCGGGTCGGCGACGTTGCGCGCCATCCATTCGCGCACGCCGGTATCGTCGCAGCGCGCGAGCAGTTCGGCGTCCAGGTTCCAGAGCGCGGCGAAGCGCCGGTTGCAGGTGACGATGCGGCCGGCGAGATCGGTCACGAGGATGGCGTCGGCGGTCGACTCGAGCGTCGCGCGCAGCCCGGCGAGCGCGGCTTCGCTCTCCTGCGCGACGCGCACCTCGGCGCTTCGGTCGTGCAGCGCGACGACGAAGAGCGCCGCGCCGTGCGCCTGCGCGGCGCGCGAGACGCTGCGCGTCACGGGCAGCAGGCTGCCGTCGGCGCGCTGCACCCAGCTGTCCGAGACGATGCGCTCCGACGCGCCGATCGCGACCTCGCTCCAGAAGCACAGGTCTTCCGGCGTCGCGCACAGCTCGCTCATGCTGCGCCCGCACAAGGCCTGCGCGGGCATCCCCAGCAGCCGTGCGGCGGCGCTGTTGGCGGCGCGCACCCGCAGCGTATCGGCGTCGACCAGCCAGACTGCTTCGGGCAGCGCCTCGATCAGCGCGGCGTTCGCTTCGTCGCGCCGCGCCGCGCCGGGGTCGGCGCCGTGCATGCGCAGCGCATCGCACCCGCGGGCGCCCTGCCTGCGCGCCCTGCGCGTCACCCGATCGCCTCCGCCTCGAGTTCGTGCGCCGGCTCGAAGAAGTAGGCGACGCGCGGACGCGGGGCGAGAAACTCGAGCGCGTCGCGCGGCAGCGCAAGCGGCTTCAGGCTGCGCCGGATGCCGAGCTTGGGCTCGTTCTCCAGGTCGAGCAGCAGCGTGTCGGCGGCCGCGATGCCCTGCTCGTGGACCAGCACCCGCGGCTTGAGCGGGCGGTCCGAGTTGACGGCGACGACGAGCGCGAAGCGGTCGTCGGTCAGCTGCACCGCCGATCCCGGCGGATAGACACCCATCATCTTCACGAAGGCGCCCAGAATCGTGGCGTCGAACTTGCTCTTGCCCTGCGCGAACAGCAGCGACAGCGCCTCGTGCGGCGTCAGCGCGCGCGACGGCACGTGCGGATTGCACAGGTTGTCGTAGCGGTTGACGAGGGCGACGATGCGCGCGGCGACGCTCATGCGCGCGCTCGTCAGGCGCAGCGGAAAGCCGCTGCCGTCGGCGTGCTCGTGGTGCTGCTCGATGACCGACAGCGCGCCTTCGGCAAGCCCCATGCGGCGTGCGTGCGCCGCGCCGTGCGCCACGTGCTCCTGGTAGTACAGCGCCTCGGACGGCGAGAAGTGATCCTCGCGGTGGCGCAGCCGCTCGGGCAGGTCGAGCTTGCCGATATCGTGCAGCATCGCGCCGACCCCGAGATCGAGCATGTCCGATTCGGCGAGTCCGAACGACTTGCCCAGCAGCAGCGCGATGACCGCGACATTGATCGCATGCGCCGACGCCTTGTCGCCCGCGGTCTCGGCGAGCAGCCGGATGCAGATCTCGCCCGAGCCGAGCATCTTGTCGACGAGCGCACGCGACAGCGCCTCGGACTGCTCGCGCGCGAGCCTGGGTTTGGCGGTGACGAGGTCGGCCATCGTCCGGTAGGCGAGGTTGGCCTCGGCGAACTGGCGCTGGCAGTGCTGCAGCGCCGCGCGCTGGGCGGCGACCGCGCCGCGGCGGCGGGATTCGGCGTCCGCCAGGGCCGCGGCCGGGGCGGCGGCAGGAACCGGTGCGGCCGAGACGGGCGGGATCGGCATGGCCGCACCCGCCGCGGCGCCGCCCGCGGCGCGCGGCGCGGCCTCGATCGGTTCGGGGCGCATGGGCGCGCGCCGCGCTGCGTCTGCCGAATCTGCCGCGCCACCGGCGCCGACCCGAGAGCCCGCGCCGGCAGCGTCGGCGCTCTTTGC
The DNA here is from genome assembly GCA_937864005.1 of uncultured Burkholderiales bacterium. Lineage (GTDB taxonomy): Bacteria > Pseudomonadota > Gammaproteobacteria > Burkholderiales > Burkholderiaceae_C > CAIKUF01. The sequence continues at coordinate 7,559 of CALMIL010000088.1, read as the reverse complement.
CGGCACGCGGTCGGCAAAGTCGGAGGTCTCGGGCGCGGTGTCGAGGTCGCTCTTCTCGGGGCTCCAGCGTACCGTCTTCAGGCCGAGCGAGCGGATCGTCGCGATCTGCTGCGGCGAGCTGATCTTGAAATTGCTGAGCGGGAAGGGATGCGCAAGCCAGCCGCCCTTCAGGTGGATGAACATGCCGACGCGAAGCTCGCCGACGGCTGCGAAATGTTGCGAAGCGTTCTCGCTCATCGTTCGGGTTGTGTGGACGGCGCGCCGCCCGTGAAGTGGGTGGCATGGACGGATCATCGGCACGCGCGGCGCGCGACTTGAGCGCAGCGGGGTGCGGCGCGCGCGCGCGCAGGGCGTGAAGCGTTCACGCTCGGCGGTGTCTTGTCCGGCCCGCCGCGGGCTGCGAGACAATCGCGGCTCACGCTGCAAACCGGAATCCGCCATGACGCAAGCCTTCATCTGCGATGCGATTCGCACGCCTTTCGGCCGCTACGGCGGCGCGCTCTCCTCGGTGCGCGCCGACGACCTCGCGGCACTGCCGATCAAGGCGCTGATGGCGCGCCATCCCGGGCTCGACTGGAGCGCGGTGAGCGACGTGCTGTACGGCTGCGCGAACCAGGCCGGCGAGGACAACCGCAATGTCGCCCGCATGGCGGCGCTGCTTGCCGGCTTGCCGACCGCGGTCGGCGGGGCGACGATCAACCGGCTGTGCGGCTCGGGGATGGACGCCGTCGGCAGTGCGGCGCGCGCGATCAAGAGCGGCGAGGCCGGGCTGATGATCGCCGGCGGCGTCGAGAGCATGAGCCGCGCGCCGTTCGTCATGCCCAAGGCCGAGAGTGCCTTCGCGCGCACCAACGCGGTGTACGACACGACGATCGGCTGGCGCTTCGTCAACAAGCTGATGAAGGACAAGCACGGCATCGACTCGATGCCGGAGACGGCCGAAAACGTCGCGACCGACTTCCGCATCGAGCGCGAGGCGCAGGACCGCATGGCGCTCGCCTCGCAGACGAAGGCGCTGGCGGCGCAGCGATCCGGCTTCTTCGACGCCGAGATCGCGCCGGTGACGCTGGCGCAGAAGAAGGGCGACCCGATCGTCGTCGCCCGCGACGAGCATCCGCGCGAAACGTCGATCGAGGCGCTCGCGCGGCTGAAGCCCATCGTGCGCGCCGACGGCAGCGTGACGGCCGGCAACGCCTCGGGCGTCAACGACGGCGCCTGCGCGCTGCTGCTGGCGAGCGAGGCGGCGGCGAAGGCGCATGGCCTCGCGCCGCGCGCACGCGTCGTCGGCATGGCCGTGGCCGGCGTTGCGCCGCGCATCATGGGCATCGGCCCGGCGCCGGCAACGCGCAAGGTGCTCGGCCTCACCGGCCTGACGCTGGCGCAGATCGACGTCATCGAACTGAACGAGGCGTTCGCGGCGCAGGGCCTTGCCGTGCTGCGCGACCTCGGCATCGCCGACGACGATCCGCGCGTCAATCCGAACGGCGGCGCGATCGCGCTCGGCCATCCGCTCGGCGCGAGCGGCGCGCGGCTCGTGACGACGGCCGTCAACCAGCTCGAGCGGTCCGGCGGCCGCTACGCGCTGTGCACGATGTGTATCGGTGTCGGGCAGGGCATCGCGATCGTCGTCGAGCGCGTCTGAGGCGCGGCGACATGGGCGCGGCGTTGAATATCCTGTTGCTCGGCGGCGGCGTCTTTCTGGGCCGCGCGCTGCTCGACGCGGCGCTCGCGCGCGGGCACGCGGTCACCGTCTTCAACCGCGGCAAGGCGCGCCGCGACTGGCCGCACGGCGTGCAGGTGCTGACCGGCGACCGGCGCGGCGACCTCGCCGCGCTCGGGCGTGGCCGCTGGGATGCGGTGATCGACACCTGCGGCTACTGCCCCGCCGACGTCGAGCCGACCGCCCGGGCGCTGGCCGGCTTCGCACGCTATCTGTTCGTCTCGAGCATCTCGGCCTATGCGTCGCTCGCGACGCCGCGGTTGGACGAAAGCGCGCCGCTCGCGCCGGCCGACGGGCTGGCCGCCGACGCCGCCGTGACGGCGCAGAACTACGGCCCACTGAAGGCCGAGTCCGAGCGCGTGCTATCCCGCCTGCTCGGCGCGCGGCTGATCGTCGTGCGGCCCGGGCTGATCGTCGGCAGCGGCGACCCGAGCGGGCGCTTTTCCTACTGGCCGTGGCGCGCCGCGGCGGGCGGGACGATGCTGGTGCCGGATGCGCCGGCCGCGCGCCTGCAGTTCATCGACGCATTCGATCTTGCACGCTGGATGGTGACGCTGCTGGAAGATGGCGCGACGGGCGCGTTCAACGCAACCGGCCCGGCGGACGGCAAGCCGCTCGGCTGGGCCGAGCTGATCGCCGCCTGCCGTGAAGGCGCGCGCGCGATCGGCCGGTCGCCGGCCGAACCGGTCGCGGTCGCCGAGTCGGTCTTGACGGCGCAGGATGTCGCGCCGTGGACCGGACTGCCGCTGTGGGTTGCGGCGGGCGACGCCGAGACGGCCGGCCTGATGGCGGTCGATATTTCGCGCGCGATCGCGCACGGCCTGCGCACCCGGCCGCTCGGCGATACGGTGCGCGCCGTGCTCGCCGAGCCGCTGCCGGCCGCCGGCGACGCGCGCCTTGCGGGCAGGCTTGCGCCGCAGCGCGAGGCCGAGCTGATCGCGCTGGCGACTGCCGCCGGCGCGGCGATTGCGCAGGGATGACGCAGGCGCGGTCGATTCGATCCGGCGTGTGGCGCGTCGCCGCGGCGCTTGCCGTCGCCGCGCTCGCCGGTTTGACCGGGCTGCCCGGCGCCGCGGCCGACGCGACGCCGGCCGACAGGCTGCCGCTCGCACGGATCACGCTGCCGCCCGGCTTCAAGGCCGAGGTCTTCGCCGCCGGCGTGCCCGATGCGCGCAGCCTGCGCGAGGGCGACGCCGGCACCGTCTTCGTCAGCTCGCGCTCGGCGGGCAAGGTCCATGCGATCGTCGAGAAGGATGGCCGGCGGCAGGTGAAGACGATCGCCGCCGGCCTCGAGATGCCCAACGGCATCGCGTTCCACAAGGGCGCTCTCTACGTCGCGACGATGACGATGATCCTGCGTTTCGACGCCATCGAGCAGCGTCTCGACGACCCGCCCAAGCCGGTGACCGTCTACGACCAGCTTCCCGACAAGCGCGCGCACGGGTGGCGCTATCTCGCGATCGGCCCCGACCGCAAGCTCTACGTCGGCATCGGCGCGCCGTGCAATATCTGCCTGCCGCCGCCCGGCTTCGCGCAGATCCGGCGCATGAATCTCGACGGCAGCGGCATCGACGTGGTCGCCGAGGGCGTGCGCAATACGGTCGGCTTCGATTTCGACCCGAAGGACGGCAGCCTCTGGTTCACCGACAACGGCCGCGACTGGATGGGCGACGAGTTGCCGAACGACGAACTCGACCACCTCACGCAGCCCGGCAGGCAGCATTTCGGCTATCCGTACTGCCATCAGGGCATGCTGCCCGACCCGGAGTTCGGCCGCGGCAGGAACTGCGCCGATTTCGCGCAGCCGGCTTTGCTGCTCGGGCCGCACGCGGCGGCGCTCGGCATGCGTTTCTACGAAGGCGGCATGTTCCCGCCGAAATATCGCGGCGCGATCTTCATCGCCCGCCACGGCCCGTGGAACCGGTCGCAGAAATTTGCCGCTGATGTCGTCGTCGCCTTCCCCGACGGCAGGGGCGGCATCGCGAAGATGGAGCCCTTCCTCGGCGGCCTGGTCGAGAACAATGCCTTTCTCGGCCGCCCGGTCGATGTCCTCGTGCGCCGCGACGGCTCGCTGCTCGTCAGCGACGACCTGAACGGCGCCGTCTACCGCATCAGCGCGGCACCCTGATTCGGCGCGCGTCGCCGATCACGCGCTTGACCTTGCCGCTCGCGCCGCGCAGGAGCGGCTGGCCGTGCTCCATGACGATGCGCAGGCCCGCCACGCGGTCGCGCTGGGCCAGCGCGGTGAGCGAGCGGTGGCAGCGCGCGAGCGCCTCGTGCGCCGCCTCGCCGTCGAGACCGACGCGCAGGCATAGCGTGCGGTCGCCCTGCTGGCGGAGCTGAAAGTCGAACACGCCGCACTCTTCCTCGAGCAGCGTCGAGAGGGCGAGCGGCAGCCAGCTGACGCTGGCGCCGTGCGCGTCGCGCCAGACGAGCGGATCGTCCTGCCGGCCCTGGACCTCGATCACCGGCAGCGGCGAGCCGCAGGCGCAGGCGCCGGGCTGCACGCGCAGCCGGTCGCCCAGGTCGTAGCGGATCAGGGGCTGCAGGTGATTCGCCAGGTTCGTCAGCAGCGTCGTGTGCGAGACGGTGCCGGGCGGCACCGGCTGCATGCGCTCGTCGACCGGCTCCAAGATCACCCAGTCGGCGTTGACGTGCATCGCGCCCTCGGCACACTCCCAGCCGATCGACAGGAACTCGGACGCGCCGTAGCTGTTGCGCACCGGGCAGCCGAAGGTCTGCTCGATGTGGCGGCGGACATCGGCGGCCAGCGTCTCGCCACCGGTCCAGATCTCGGCGGGGCGGATCTGCAGGGCGCCGCTGCGCGCCTGGTCGGCGAGCAGCGCGACGGCGGTCGGGTAGCTGACGAGGATGCTCGGCTGCAGCGCGTTCAGTTCGGCGACGATCTCGATCGTCGGCCGCATGATCGACAGCGTGTGATACGCCATCCCCATCCACGGATTGAGGCGGCGCAACCGCTCGACCGAGACGACGCTCGCGAAGTGGCCGCAGGTCGCGCCAACGAAGACCAGCCGCTCGCTCAGGTACAGCGGATCGAACAGCCGGCGCATCGGGCGCAGCGTGTGGCGGCGCAGCGCCTCGAGGGCGTCGAGCACGGCCATCGTCGCGGCGTCCTGTACGAAGATGCCGGACTCGCCGCTCGTGCCCGAGCTCTCCCAGACGATATAGCGGCCGAGGAAGGCCTCGCCGACGCGCGCCGGGTCGGAGACGAATTCGCGCAGCCCGGCGAGCGTCACCTCGGGCTGCGCGACGGCGTCGTCGAAGCGCGCCATCAGCTGCGCCTTGGTGAGGACGGGCAGGGTTGCGAGATCGATCTCCGCGCCGCCGTCCGGCAAGCTCGCCGGCAGCCGCTCGCGCCAGAAGCGCGTTCCCGAACGCGCGGCGTCGAGCAGCGCGCGCAGGCGGCTCGCCTGGCGGGTGCGGATCGCCCGCGCCCCGAGCCGCTGCGTGGCCGTGATATCCAGGCTCGCGTCGGCCAGGCGCAGCGCATCGAAGACCGGCGGGGCGAAGGCGCTGTGCACCATGATGGATTCCCGGCCCGCGGCTCAGGCCGGCGGTTCGTCGGCGAGCGACCGCGCGATCTCGTCGGGCTCGGCCTCGGGCTCGGGCGGCGGCTTGACGAGCAGCACCGGCACCGAACTCGAATGCAGCACCGACTGCGACACCGAGCCGAGCAGCGCCTGGCGCAGCGCGCCCATGCCGCGCGCGCTCATGACGATCATCGCGCAGTCCAGCGTCTCGGCCAGCTCGACCAGGCTGTGACCCGGGTCGCCGCTTGCGACCTCGCTCGTGCAATCGATGGCCGCGGCGCGCAGCAGCGCGGCGGCCGGCTCGATCGCGTGCGCGCCGGCGGCATCGCTGATCTCGTGCAGCACCTCGGCGTCGTGGGCGACGACCATCTCGTACAGCGTCGCCGGCTCCTGCACATTGGCGAGCACGCATTCGATGGCGAGCCCTTCGCGCGCCAGGCGGACCGCAAAGCGCACCGCATCGAGCGCGGCGTCGGAGCCGTCCACGGGCAGCAATATCTTCATCGTTTCACTCCTCGTCGAGTTTCGGTGCAGTGGCGGCCGCCGCCATTGAGCCTGCGCAATCGCCGCGTATGCGCATCATGCCTGCACCGCCGCGGCATCGCATTGCCGCAGCCGGCGGTGCGTCGTTGCCGGCGTGCGGCACCGCCCGGGCGCGAACTGCGGCGACAATGCGCCATGCCTGCCGGCCGCACCCTGCCTTGATCCTTCGCCACGCCTTCATCCCGCTCGACAATGTACGGCTCGCGCACCTGTGCGGCAGCCTGGACGAGCATCTGCGCGGCATCGAGGAGGCGCTGGACGTGCGCATCTCGCGGCGCAACGAATCGTTTCGCGTCGAAGGCGCGAAGGGCGCCGCCGAGCGCGCCGTCGCGCTGCTGCAGTCGCTCTACGACCGCGCCAGAAAGCCGATCGCCGCCGAGGCCTTCCAGCTCGCGCTGACCGAGGCGGCGGCCGATCTGGCCGCGCCGCCGCGCCGCCGTGGTGTGGCGGCGCCGACCCCGCTGCACGACGCCGCCGACGCGCCGATCGTGCTGCGCACGCGCCACGCCGACCTGCAGGGGCGCACGCCCAACCAGGTGCGCTATCTGCGCAGCATCCTGACGCACGACATCAGCTTCGGCATCGGCCCGGCCGGCACCGGCAAGACCTTCCTCGCCGTCGCCTGCGCGGTCGACGCGCTCGAGCGCAGCAGCGTGCAGCGCATCGTGCTGACGCGCCCGGCGGTCGAGGCCGGCGAGCGGCTCGGCTTCCTGCCCGGCGACCTGGCGCAGAAGGTCGATCCCTATCTGCGCCCGCTCTACGACGCGCTCTACGACCTGATGGGGTTCGATCGCGTGACGCGCGCCTTCGAGAAGGCGTCGATCGAGATCGCGCCGCTCGCCTTCATGCGCGGGCGCACGCTGAACCACGCCTTCGTCATCCTCGACGAGGCGCAGAATACGACGCGCGAGCAGATGAAGATGTTCCTGACCCGGATCGGCTTCGGCTCGCGCGCCGTCGTCAATGGCGACGTGAGCCAGATCGACCTGCCGCGCGGTACCGAAAGCGGCCTCGTCGAGGCCGAGCGCATCCTGCGCCGGGTGCGCGGCATCGCGACGACCCACTTTAGCGCCGCCGACGTCGTGCGCCACCCGCTCGTCGCGCGCATCGTCGAGGCCTACGACGCCGCCGATCGCGGCGGGGACCGCGCTTGACGCGGCAGGCGCTGACCCTGTCGCTGCAGTTCGCCGACGGGGCGCACCGGGCGCTGCTGCCGCGCCACGCGGTCGCGCGCTGGATCCGCGCCGCGCTCGCCTCGCCGGCGGTGATCACGGTGCGCATCGTCGGCCTTGACGAGGGGCGCGCGCTGAACCGCGCCTACCGCGGCCGGGACTATGCGACCAACGTGCTGACCTTCGACTACGAGCACGCGCCGGCCGTCGTCGCCGATATCGTCGTCTGCGCGCCGGTCGTCGCCGACGAAGCAGCGGCGCAAGGCATCGGACTCGCCGATCACTATGCGCACCTGCTCGTGCACGGCACGCTGCACGCGCAGGGCCACGACCACGAGGACGCGGCCGACGCGAAGCGGATGGAGGCGCTGGAGAGCCGGATTCTCGTCGGCCTCGGCTTCGCCGATCCGTATCGGCGGGATTGAGCCGAGTCCAGGTTCAGGCGGCGCGCAGCAGACGCGCCGCGTCGAGCGCGAAATAGCTCAGCACGCCGTCGGCGCCGGCGCGCTTGAAGGCGAGCAGCGCCTCCATCATCACCGCGTCGTGGTCGAGCCAGCCGTTGGCGGCGGCGGC